>NZ_MUNE01000602.1 GCF_002154605.1 Streptomyces milbemycinicus
GGTGGGGAGGGACAGCGCGTCCTCGGCCGGGTAGCAGCGTACGTCGGGGAGGTGGAACTCGACCTCCGCCCGCTCGGTCGGCTGGTCGTCGATGAAGGCGACGGCCGACAGCGCGAAGTTGAGCTCATCGGCGATGGCCCGGACGGAGACGGACTTCGCACCCCAGCCGATGCGCGGCAGGACGAAGTACTCGGCGAGCCCGAGCTTCTCCAGCCGCTCCCAGGCGTGGGTGTGGTCGTTGCGGCTGGCGACCGACTGGAGGATGCCGCGTGAGTCGAGTTCGACCACGACGTCCCTGACCGCGGGGGGGATCTCGACCTCGTCGCCCTCCAGCAGGGTGCCGCGCCACAGGGTGTTGTCCAGGTCCCAGATCAGGCACTTGACGGTGGGGTGCTGCTCGGTCACGTGGTCCATCCCTCCCGGTTCACACTTCCCACAGGGTTACGGTCCAGGCGGCGACCGGGCTGTTGCTGATCACCAGGACATGGTCGCCGTGATTCAGCTCTCCGGTGGCCAGCAGGCGGTCGAGGTTGAGGACGACATCCATCGGGCCGAGGTGGCCCAGCTCGGCCAGGTGCGCCGCGCAGACCGGGTGGACCGGAACGCCCAGCGTGGCGTGCCAGAAGTCGAACGCGCTGGCGGTGACGTTCTGCATCAGCATGGTGGCCACATCGCCCTTGCCGACACCCGCGTCGGCGAGGACCTGGTCGACCAGCGGGCCGAGGCGGGTACGGCTCTGCATGGCGAGCTCGAAGGAGTAGCGGTCGTTGTCGGCGCACTCCTCGCGCCACTGGGACCAGGGCTGGTCCTTGTACTCGACCTTGAACAGGTCGTGGAAGGAGCTGTCGGCCTCCATCCGGTGGGCCTTGAGCAGCGGGCGGCCGCCCCGGACCAGGGTCATGGCGAAGGCCCCGTCCCCGATCACCGTGACCGGGCGGCGGACCCGGGCGGCGGCGGTGGGCCGGCTGCCGTAGGTGATCAGCACGCTCTGCCGGGCGGGGGCGCCGAGGATCAGATCGCGGCCCAGCCCCCAGGCGGCCGAGGAGCCGGCGCAGCCCAGGCCGTCGATGGTGAACGGAAAGGTGCCGGTCACCCCGGCGAGGTGGGAGATCTTCCCGGCGTCCGAGCCGATCAGGACGTCCGGCGCCCGCGAGCCGATGTGCAGGACGAGGTCGGGGGTGGCCGGATGCGCGGCGATGAGCTCCCGACAGGCGCGGGCGGCGAGTTCGGTGGGTTCGGTGTCGGGGAACACCCCGACCGTCCGGATACCCGCCTGCTCGGCGAACTTCAGCTCCTCGTCGCTGAGCAGGTCCAGCTCCGGCAGGTCCTCGACGGCCACCCGCTCTTCCGGCAGCAGGCAGTACACCGCCCCCAGGCCGACGGTTCCCGCGGTTTCGGTTCCGATGGTCATGTCACCCTCTCCAGAGCGCGCTCCGCGAGGATGAGCTGACAGATCTCCTCGCTGCCCTCGATGATCTGCATCAGCTTGGCGTCCCGGTACGCCCGGGCCACCGTCCCGCCGTCCACCGACCCCGCCGAGGCCAGGATCTGCACCGCGGCGGAGGCGGTATGCGCCGCGTGGCCCGCGGCGGCGTGCTTGGCGAGCACCGATGCGCTGCTCAGCTCGGCGGAACGGCTGTCCCAGCAGCCGGAGGCGTGCTCGCACAGCCGGGTCGCGGTCTGCTCCGCCACGTACATCTCGGCCAGGTGGCGGGCGACGAGTTGGTGTTCGGCCAGGGGCTTGCCGAACTGCTCGCGATCGCGGGCGTGGCTGGCGGCGGCTCCCAGGCAGGCACGGATGATGCCGACGCAGCCCCAGGCCACCGACAGCCGGCCATAGGTGAGCGCGATGGTGGTGAGCAGGCCGAGCGCCACGCTCGCTCCCGAGAGCACCCGCGTCGCGGGCAGGCGCACATCTTCCAGGAGTACGTCGGCGTGGCCGGCCGCGCGACAGCCGAGCGGCTGCGGGATGGGCCGTACGGTGACTCCGGGCGCCCGGGTGGGCACCAGCACCGCCGCCGCGCCGTCCTGGTAGCGGCCGAACACCACCAGCACATCGGCGTAGGCGGACGCGGTCGACCACACCTTGTGTCCGTTGAGGACCACCGAGTCGCCGTCGTCCACGACCGTGGTGGCGATCGCCGAGAGGTCGCTGCCGGCCTGCGGTTCGCTGAACGCCACCGCGGCGAGGTCGCCCCGGGTGAGAGCGGCGAGCTCCTTCGAGCGCTGCTCCCGGGTGCCGAACCGCTGGATGGTCCAGGCCGCCATGCCCTGTGAGGTCATCACGGACCGCAGCGAGCTGCACAACGTCCCGGCATGGGCGGTGAGTTCGCCGTTGTCCAGGCCGGACAGACCCCGCCCGCCGAACTCGGCGGGGACCTCCGCGCACAGCACGCCCTCGCCGCCGAGCCGGCGGAGGGTCTCCAGCGGGATGGCACCCGCCAGATCCCAGTCGCCGGCCCGGTCCCCGACCTCCTCGCTCAGCAGCGTGGCCAGTTCCTCACGCAGCGTCATCTGTCTGGGCCAGACGCAGGACGAGGGCGGTCATGGCGTTCACCGTACGAAAGTTGTCGATCTTCAGATCCGGTCCGGCGATGGCGACACCGAAGGTCTGCTCGACGTGGACGACCAGTTCCATCGCGAACATGGACGAGATGGACCCGGAGGCGAACAGATCGGTGTCCGACTCCCAGTCGGTCTTGGTGCGCTCCCGCAGGAACTGCTTCAACTCGGCCGCGACTCCTTCCGCCGTGAGCTGACGGTCGGCGGTGGGGTTGCTCATCTCTGCTTCCTCTCAGGCTTCTTGTGGACGAGAGTGAGGCCGTCGGCGACGGGCAGCATGGAGATCTCCACGCGCTCGTCGTCGCGCAACCGGGTGTTGAGTTCGCGAACGGCCACGGTGTCCGGATCCTGTGCGTTCGGATCGACGACCCTGCCGAAGAACAGCGTGTTGTCCAGCACCAGCAGCCCGCCCGGGCGCACCAGCTCCAGGCACTGCTCGTAGTACCGGAGGTAGTTGGTCTTATCCGCGTCGACGAAGGCCAGGTCGAAACTGTCCGCGCCCGACTGGGACTTCAGCTGGTCGAGGGTGCCGGCCGCGTCCCCGAGCCGCTGGTCGATCCGGTCGGCGACGCCGGCCCGTTCCCAGTAGCGGGCCGCGATGGCGGTCCAGCGCTCGCTGATGTCGCAGGTGACCACGGTGCCGCCGGGGGGCAGGGCGCGTGCCATGCACAGACTGCTGTAGCCGGTGAAGGTGCCGACCTCCAGTACCCGGTACGCACCGGTCAGCCGCACCAGCAGAGCGAGCAGCTGCGCCTCCTCCGGCAGGACGAGCATCGCCTGGAGCATCGGCATTCCGGCCGTCTCCTCGCGCAGGTCGCGCAGGATGTCGTCGTCGCGCAGCGACATGCGCCGGACATAGTCCTGGAGTTCGTCGGTGAGGTCGAGCTGACCTGCCATCAGAGGCCGACCGCGTAGGTGTAGAAGCCGCGCCCGCTCTTGCGGCCCAGCTCGCCGTCGGCCACCTTCCGCCGCAGCAGCTCGCAGGGGCGGCAACCCGCGTCGCCGGTGCGCTCGTGCAGCACCTTCAGCGAGTCCACCAGGTTGTCGATGCCGATCAGGTCGGCGGTGCGCAGCGGCCCGGTGCGGTGTCCGAGGCAGTCCTGCATCAGCGTGTCGACGTCCTCGGCGGTGGCCCGTCCCTCCTGGACCACCCGCGCCGCGTCGTTGATCATGCGGTGCAGGACCCGGCTGGTGACGAATCCGGGGCCGTCGCCGACCCGGACGCCGCGCCGGTCGAGCGCGGCGAGCAGCCGCTCGACCGAGGCCAGGGCCCGCTCGCCGGTGCGGGAGCCGCGGATCACCTCGACCGTGCGGATCAGGTACGAGGGGTTCATGAAGTGCACCCCGAGCAGGTTCTCGGGGTGCGGCAGCGCTTCCGCGAGCTCGTCCACCGGGATGGACGAGGTGTTGGTGACCAGCGCGGTGTCCGCGCCGACCGCCGCGTCGACCTCGGTGAGCGCCTTGACCTTCAGGCCGGGCTCCTCGGTGATCGCCTCGATCACCACATCCGCGCCTCGGCAGTCGGCTGCCGAGGCGCGGATCAACAGCTCTCCCTGGGATATGTCGGGCCGGGCGCCGAGGAGCTGGGCCGTCCGCAGCTCGCGCTCGACCCTGGTACGGGCCCCCGCACGCTTCTCGGGGTCGGTCTCGACCAGGACGACGGGGACACCGTGGATCAGGGCCAGGGTCGTGATGCTGGTGCCCATGACACCGGCCCCCAGTACGGCCAGCCGGGGGGCCGGCTCTTCCTTGCTCACCACATACCTCCGCCAGTGCGGTTCAACAGTGGATCGAACGGACAGCAGACCGGGCGGGTCTCATCGGCGGCGCGGGATGGGCCGGAAAGTCGATTACCCAGCGGCAGACGGATCGTAAGTGCGCCATTTCAGAAATCGCCACCCTGGCCCCATGTGTGATGACTCACAAATGCGACGCCATTTTCTCATATCAGCCCGTTGGTGTCGGACCCTATCACGCGTGATCACGCGTGTTCCAGAGGGCACCAGACGCCATTTGGGTGGCCGTCCGGGGTTGGTTTCTGCGTTTCTGGCAGCTTGTTTCCACACTTCGCATTGAGGGCGAATCGGATATGGGTGGGGGTTAGTATCGGATGTGGATAGGGGCTGGCAGGAGGCGTCCCCGGCGCCGAGTATCCATCGGTGCAGGTGATCGAATAACTCTTGCCGCGTCTTCATGTCTGGTGTTACGTTGCGATGGCAGTCAGAGTTGACGGGGAGCGACTACTCAGGGTAGTTCGCAGGCAGTGACGCTAACGGGGGCTTAGCTGAAGTCTTCTCGCTTTTGCATTCCGTTCCTTTCCGGAGAATTACTCCTTGCGCTGTGCTGTCGTGCGCTGCGCCGCCGCGCGAAACAGCGCTTTGCATGTGCCGCAACAGACGTTCGAGCCATGAGTCACCTTGACCACGAGACAAAGGCCTATGGACGACAAGCGTGCTCTTCTTTTGAAACTGCTGGCATCCGTGCAGGAACATGCCACGCCCGGAACCGCGACAGCGCGAGAAGACATCGCGGTCATCGGCCTGGCGGGGCGGTTCCCTTCGGCGAGGACCCCGGACGAGCTGTGGAGCAACGTCGTCGAAGGCCGCAACTGCGTCCGTGAGGTGCCCGCCGACCGATGGCGGATCGACGAGCACTACCACCCCGACGGCCAGGGCGGGCGCAGCTACAGCAAGTGGGGCGGCTGGCTGGAGGACGTCGACAAGTTCGACCCGCTGCTCTTCCAGATCTCGCCGTCGGATGCCGAGGAGATGGACCCCCAGGAGCGGCTGTTCCTGGAGACGGTGTGGGCGACCATCGAGGACGCGGGATATCGGCCCCGCGGGCTCGGCGCGGGCAATCCGGTGGGCGTCTTCGCCGGCGTCATGAACAACGACTACGAATGGCTGGCCGGGGAGAGCAGCGCGTTAGGGGTGCACACCAACGCGCGCTCCGCGCACTGGTCGATCGCCAACCGGGTGTCGTATGTGCTCGATTTGCGCGGGCCGAGCCTCACGGTGGACAGCGCCTGTTCGGCCTCGCTCACCGCCGTGCATCTGGCGTGCGAAAGCCTGCGGCGCGGAGAGTGCCGGGTGGCGGTGGCCGGCGGGGTGAACCTGATCCTGCACCCGATGCATCTGCGGATGCTGGCCGACCGCCACATGATTTCGCACGGTGACCAATGCCGTAGCTTCGGCGCGGACGCCGACGGATTCGTGGACGGCGAGGGTGTGGGTGCCGTTCTGCTCAAGCCGCTGAGCGCGGCGGAGGCCGATGGTGACCGAATCTACGCGGTTTTGAAGGGCTCGGCGGTCAACGCCGGCGGTAGAACCAGCGGTTACACCGTGCCCAACCCGACGGCCCAGGCCGAGGTGATCCGCGCGGCGATGCGGCGGGGCCAGGTCGACCCCCGGACCGTCACCTATGTGGAGGCGCACGGTACGGGAACTCCGCTGGGCGATCCGATCGAGATCGCCGGGCTGCGCGAGGCATTCCGCGACGAAAGCGGTGCCTTATCCGGTGCGGGCGGTGGAGGCTGTGCCATTGGTTCGCTCAAGTCGAATATCGGCCATTTGGAATCGGCCGCGGGCATCGCCGCCCTGGCCAAGGTGCTGATGCAGCTGAAGCACGGCGTCCTTCCGCCCTCACTGCACTCGGCCGAGCTGAACCCGGACATCGACCTGTCAAAGACGCCGTTCCGGGTGCAACAGGAGGCCGAACCCTGGACCCGTCCCGTACTGCGCGACCGCGACGGCCGGGAGGTGGAGTTCCCGCGCCGCGCCGGAATCAGCTCCTTCGGCGGCGGCGGGGCGAACGCGCATCTCGTCGTGGAGGAGTACCGGGACAGCAGACCCCGCACCCGGGACGGCGGGGACGCCGAACTGATCGTGCTCTCCGCGCTCACGGAGGAGCGGCTGCGGGCGTACGCGGGCGAGCTGGCCGACTTCCTCGGCCGGCGGTCGACCACGGGCGTGTCCCTCACGGAGTGCGCCCGGACGGCCGCCGAGGTGCTTCGGGTGCGCCCGGAGGACCTGGACCCCGACCTGGACCTCGTGGACCACGGGTTCGGCGCGGCCGAACTGGTCGCGCTGAGCGAGCGACTGGGGCTCGACCACACCGTCTCCGGGGAGATGTCGCTGCGCGACCTGGCGGGCGAGGCGGGCGACGAACCGGCCCCGGCACTGGCCGACGTCGCCCACACGCTGCGGGTCGGCCGGGAAGAGCTGGACGTCCGGCTGGCGTTCCCCGCGACCGGTCTGGACCGGGTACGCGAACTGCTGCAGGCAGTCGCGGCGGGCGAGGCGGCCGACGTCGAGCTGAACGACGCGAGCCGCACCCGCCGATCGCGGGACGGGGACGCCGGGAACCGGCTGGCGCGCGCCCTGGCCGAGGGCGACCTGCGCACCGCGGCCCGGCTGTGGACCGAGGGCGCCCCCGCCGACTGGCCCGGCACCGGCGCCCGCCGGATCGGCCTGCCGACCTATCCCTTCGCCCGCAAGCGCTACTGGATCCCGCTCCCGGCCGGCCACGTCGGACCGGCCCCCGCACCCGCCCCGGTCCTGGCGCGCGCCACCAGCCGGACCACCACCGAAGCAGTACGCCACCCGGAGCCCGCGCCCACCGACCGGCCGCCCGTACCGCCGAACGGCCCCGAACTGGGCTACTACGAGCCGATCTGGTGCCCCGAGGACCAGACGGCCCCCGCACCCCCCGCCTCTGAGCCGCACCGGGTGGCGGTGCTGACCCCCGGCGAGCCCGACGCCCTGGCGCGGGCGCTGCTGCGCCACCACCCCGGGGCCCGGCTGTTCCGCCTGGACCGGGACGACCCCGCGGCCCTGCTCGCCGAGCCGGTCGGTCACCTCTACCACCTCGGCGGCACGCGACTCCCGGACACCTCCGACGGCGGGCTGCGGGACGGCGTGCTCGCGCTGTTCCGGATGCGCGTCACCCAGGGCCGGCTCACCGTCGTCACCGCGGGCGCGCACGAGGACAACCCGCACGCGGCCGGGATCCTGGGCTTCGCCCAGGTGATGGCCGCCGAGTGCCCCGGCCTCGACATCACCTGCGTGGACGTCTCGGACACCGACCCCGAGCAGGCGCTCGCCGCGGTGCTCGCCGAGCCCCCGCACCCGGCCGGCCGGGCCGTGCTGGTACGCGCCGGCCGCCGGCACGTACGGCGGCTGGTCGCGGCCCCGCTGCCCGCGCCCGAGCGCTCCCCCTACCGCACCGGCGGGACCTACCTGGTGGTCGGCGGGACCGGGGGCATCGGCCAGGCCCTGTCCGAGGACCTCGCGTCGCGGTACGGCGCCAACCTGGTGTGGCTCAGCCGCGGAGAGCTGGGCCCCGAACAGCAGGAGACCGCACGGCGGGTGCGGGAGGCCGGCGGCCGGCTGCTGCACCTGCGGGCGGACGTCGCGGACCCGGCCGCGCTGCGCGAGGCCGTGGCGCAGACCAAGCAGCGGTTCGGCGCGCTGCACGGCGTGTTCCACGCCGCGATGACGTTCAACACCAGCACCATCGCCGAACTCACCGAGCCTGAGCTGCGGGCCGCGATCGCCGCCAAGGTCGACGGCTCGCTCGCGCTGGCCGCCGCCGTGGCCGGGGAACCCCTGGACTTCCTGGCGTTCTTCAGCTCCGTGGGCTCATACGTCAGCGCTGCGGGCAACGCCGCCTACGTGGCCGCCAGCACCTTCCAGGACGCCTACGGGCGGCTGCTCGCCACCGAGCGCCCCCATCCCGTACGGGTGATCAACTGGGGCTACTGGGGCAGGACCGGATCCGGCGCCCAGCCCGGCCTGCAGCAGATCTTCCAGAAGAGCGGCGTCGCCGAGTTCTCCGTACGTGAAGGGCTCGACGCCCTGGAGCGGGTGCTGGCCGGCTCCCTCGTGCAGGTCATGCCCATCCGCGCGGACCGGCGGGCCCTGGAGGCGATGGGGCTGCGCAGGTCGGCGCTGGCCGAGCGGATCGGCCGGCCGGCCACGGCCGGCGCGGGCGCCGACGCGGTGGTGGCCGGCTACGAGCGGCTGACCGCGCTGTGCGAGTCCGTGCTGCTCGGCGTCTACCAGCGGATGGGCGCCCTGCTCCGGCCGGGCGAGCGGCACACGGTGTCCGGCCTCGCCGACCGGCTCGGCATCGTGCCCAAGTACCACCGGCTGCACTCGGCGCTGCTGAACATCCTCGCCGACGCCGGACACCTCACCGTCCGGGGCGACGAGGTCGAGGCGGTGTCCACCCCGGACGAGAGCGACCCGCACCGCCGGGACGGCGAGTTCGACCGGATCGCCGCCGACCACCCGGACATCGCGGCCACCGTGACGCTGACCCGGCTGTTCCTGCGCAGCTACCCGGAGGTGCTGCGCGGCGAGGTCGTCGCCACCGAGATCATGTTCCCAGGCGCCTCGATGGAGCTGGTCCAGGACTTCTACCGGGGCAATCCGCTCACCGACTCCTTCAACGAGCTGGTCGCCGGGGCGGTGGCCGAGCACGCGCGCGCGGCCCTGCCCGCGCTCGGCGCCGGGCAGCGGCTGCGCCTGGTCGAGTTCGGGGCCGGCACCGGGGCGACCACCGATCGGGTGCTGCCGGCGCTGTCCGCATACGCCGACCGGGTCGAGTACGTCTTCACCGACATCTCGCCGGAGTTCCTGGACAGCGCGGAGCGCCGGTTCGGCGCGCGCTATCCGTTCACCCGCTTCCGCACCCTGAACCTGGAACTGAGCCTGGCCGGGCAGGGGTTCGAACCGGGCAGCGTGGATGTCGTGGTGGCCACCAACGTGGTGCACGCCACCTCCGACCTCCGCGCGACCCTGCGCAAGGCGCGTGAGCTGCTGCGCCCGGGCG
>NZ_MUNE01000603.1 GCF_002154605.1 Streptomyces milbemycinicus
CGCGCTCGGCGCGGCGGGGCTGTCGGCAGGCATAGCCCAGGCGGACAATGGGTCGTCTACGCGCGTTGAGCGACGCGACCCTGCGCCCGCGAAGACCGACGTCGAGCACGACCTGGCCGGGCCTTACAGCAAGCAGCAGGAGGCGCAGCGGCAAGAGGCGCTGCAACAGGTCATATCCGGGGACGCGAAGGCGGACCGGCGCGGCGCGTCTTCGGTGGTGAAGCTCGGCAAGGGCAAGTACGTCGAACTGGCCCGGGAGAAGACGGACAAGATCTTCACCATCCTGGTCGAGTTCGGCGACAAGGTCGACGACACCACCATGTACGACCCGGACGGCCCGGACGGCCCCGAGCAGCCGGTGAAGAAGTACGGCGGCGAGCCGGGCCCGGCGCACAACACGATCGCCGAGCCGGACCGGGCGAACGACAACAGCACGGCCTGGCAGAAGGACTACAACCGCCAGCACTTCCAGGACCTCTACTTCTCCGCTGAAAAGGGGAAGGAGTCGCTGAAGAAGTACTACGAGAAGCAGTCCTCGGGCCGCTACTCGGTGGACGGCGAGGTCTCCGACTGGGTCAAGGTCGACTGGAACGAGGCCCGTTACGGCTCCAACTACTGCGGCGACACCAACTGCGCCAACGCCTGGGACCTGATCCGCGACGGCGTCAACCAGTGGGCCAAGGACCAGAAGGCGGCCGGCCGTACCGACGCCGAGATCAAAGCGGACCTGGCGAAGTACGACCAGTGGGACCGCTACGACTACGACGGCGACGGCAACTTCAACGAGCCCGACGGCTATATCGACCACTTCCAGATCGTCCACGCCGGTGAGGACGAGTCGGCGGGCGGCGGCGCGCAGGGCACGGACGCGATCTGGGCCCACCGCTGGTACGCGTACGGCACCAACGCAGGGCAAACCGGCCCCGGCGACAACAAGGCCGGCGGCGCGCAGATCGGCGACACCGGCATCTGGGTCGGCGACTACACCATGCAGCCGGAGAACGGCGGACTCGGCGTCTTCGCCCATGAGTACGGCCATGACCTGGGTCTGCCGGACGAGTACGACACCACCGGCAAGGGCGAGTCGTCCGTGGCCTTCTGGTCGCTGATGTCCTCCGGCTCCTGGCTGGGCACCGGCAAGGACGCGATCGGCGATCTGCCCGGCGATATGAGCGCCTGGGACAAGCTGCAGCTCGGCTGGCTGGACTACGACACGGCGAAGGCCGCCACGAAGTCCCGGCACACCCTCGGGGTGGCCGAGTACAACACCAAGAACCCGCAGGCGCTGGTGGTCGAGCTGCCCGACAAGGCCGTGACCACGAAGATCACGCAGCCCGCCGAAGGCTCCAAGCAGTGGTGGAGCGGTATGGGCGACGACCTCAAGAACACCCTCACCCGGTCGGTGGACCTCACCGGCAAGTCCAAGGCGAGCCTGGACCTTCAGGGTTGGTGGGACATCGAGGATAACTTCGACTACCTCTACACCGAGGTGTCCACGGACGGCGGCGCCAACTGGACGCCGGTGGATGGCACCGCGGACGGCAAGTCCATCCCGCGCGACGCCGGTGACAAGCCCGCGCTGACCGGGACCTCGGGCGCGTACAAGAAGCTCTCCTTCCCGCTCGACGCCTACGCGGGCAAGAAGATCGACCTGCGCTTCCGCTACCAGACGGACGGCGGCGTCGCCCAGGCCGGCTTCGCGGCCGACGCGATCACTCTCACGGCGGACGGCGCGCCGGTGCTGACCGACGGCGCCGAGGGTGACGACAACGGCTGGACCACGAACGGCTTCTCGCGCATCGGGGCGTCCTTCACCAAGGACTACCCGCAGTACTACATCGCGGAGAACCGCCAGTACGTGTCGTACGACAAGACCCTCAAGGTCGGCCCGTACAACTTCGGCTGGCTCAACAGCCGGCCCGACTGGGTCGAGCACTTCCCGTACCAGAACGGTCTGCTGATCTGGCTGTGGGACACCTCCGAGCCGGACAACAACGTCGGCCAGCACCCCGGCTCCGGCCAGATCCTGCCGATCGACGCGCACGCCACCCCGCACACCTGGGCGGACGGCACGCTGATGCGCAACCGCATCCAGGCGTACGACTCGCCCTTCAGCTGGTACCCGACGGACGGCTTCACGCTCCACAAGAACGGCGCCGCCGCGAAGATCCCGGCAAAGCGGGGTACACCGGTCTTCGATGACCTCAAGGGGACGTACTGGTACGAGTCGAACCCCACGGGTGGGGTGAAGGATGCTGACAGCAACACCAAGATCAGCATCCTGAAGGAGCTTCCGGGCGCCTCCACGCTGACCGTCCAGGTCTCCCCGTCCGCTTCCTAGATCAATAGATCTGCCGTCGTCGCAGGTCAGAGCGGCATCGGCCGTCGCCCCCTAGCGGGCGGCGGCCGATCGCGTTTAGATGCCCCTAGACCTTTCTTGCTGACACGACGTCTCACGGGGGACATGGACAGATGGCCGACGGAGGATTCACCAAGCTGCCGGGAGGCAGCGTGGTCGTGGCACTGACCCTGCCGCGACCGCTGGGCGAGGGCGGTGTACGGGTGCTGGTGCACGCCGTGAACCGCCAGCGCGCCCTGACCAGGCTGCGCAACCTCGGACTGCGGGCGGTGTACCTGCGGGGGAACAGCGCGCCGCCGACACCGGACGAGGTCACGGCGGTGCTGCACCACCCGGACGGGCTGGTGTGGCGCACGGCGCCGTACGGGGTCGGGGAGCTGTGGCACCCCATCGCGGCCCTGCTGCGGCCGCCCGCGGCGGCGTAGCCCGGCCGTAGCCCGATGTGGCGCGGATCTGCAGCGCGGATTTGCAGCGCGGATTTGTAGCGCGGATTTGTAGCGCGGGTCAGACGACCGGCTTGCCGGAGAGCTCCACGCCCGCCGCGCGAAGCTCCTCCAGGGCCCGCTCCGTGGTCGCCTCGGCGACCCCGGCGGTCAGATCCAGCAGGACGTGCGTCGCGAACCCCTCGCGGCGCGCGTCCAGGGCCGTGGCCCGGACACAGTGGTCGGTGGCGATGCCGACCACGTCCACCTCGGTCACCCCGCGCTCGCGCAGCCACCGCGCCAGCGGCATCCCGTTCTCGTTGGCCCCCTCGAAACCGCTGTACGCCGCCTCATACGCGCCCTTGTCGAAGACCCCGTCGATGGCGCCGGAGGCGACGGCGGGGGCGAAGTTCGGGTGGAAGCCGCTGCCCTCGGTGCCCGCGACGCAGTGCGGCGGCCAGGTGCGCTCGTAATCCGGGTGGTCCGAGAAGTGGTCCCCGGGGTCGATGTGGTGGTCCCGGGTGGCGACGACATGGCGGTAACCGGGCGTCGCCTCCCCGATCAGATCGGTGATGGCGGCGGCGACATCCGCACCGCCCTGGACCGCGAGGCTGCCGCCCTCGCAGAAGTCGTTCTGGACGTCGACGACGATCAGTGCCCGGTGCATGGCGTGCGCCTTCCGGCTGGGATCAGAGGTGAGGACCGGGAAGCGACTCGGCCCGAAGCTGTTTTGTGTGCTGAAGCGGTCTGGTGAGCTGGTGATCTACTGACTGTGGCGGATGTCACCGAGGGTAGACACTCGGCCAGGTTTGCGGGAGTGGGCCGGGGCCGGACGCCGGACTGGCGGAATCGCGCTCCGGCACGATACGGCGGCCGGGCGCGAGGCCGGGCGCACGCGCCGCATCGGCCGGTGCGCACGCCGTCTCGGCGCGCCGCGGTGCGCCCTGATGTGCGCCCTAACCATGCGCCGCACTCATGCGTCGTGCGCGGCATCGCGCCCCGCGTACGGCCGCCCCGCGTACAGCTGCCCCGCGTACGGGCGCTGCGCGTACGGCCGCCCCGCGTACGGTTCTCGCACGTATGGCCACTCTGCGTAGCGCCGCTCCGGGCATGGCTGCCCCGTGTGCGGCTGCCCCACGCATCGCCGCCCGGGGCCCAGAGGTCCCGGGCCCCGACCTTCGGGGGCCATCCCCATCGCCTATGGCTCATCCCACCGCGTACGACGGACGGCTCACCGCATCGCGTACTCCGTCGGGATGACCGGCTCGCCGCGCGAGAGCTGCGTCGCCGACAACGGCAGCCCGGCCCGCGCCGTCACATGCCGCTCGCGCGCCGCGTCCAGCGGCTCGCGGGCCACGACCTCGCCGCCGCGCACCAGCTCGACCAGCAACTGCCGGTCATCGAGGCCCGGCGGGACCGCACCGCTGCCGACCACCTCGGCCTCGGCCACGCCGTCCTCGTCCAGCCGCCGGGCGGCCCACTTGCGGCCGCCGACCGAGATTTTGGAGCCCATGGACTTCTTCGCCACGGGGCGCAGCGGCGCCTCCGGGGCGTCGGAGTCGGCCCGGGCGACCAGTTTGTAGACCATCGCACAAGTCGGGTGACCGCTGCCGGTGACCAGCTGGGTGCCGACCCCGTACGCGTCCACGGGCGCGGCCGCGAGTGAGGCGATGGCGTACTCGTCGAGGTCGCTGGTGACCACGATCTTGGTGTTCTTCGCGCCGAGCTCGTCGAGCTGGTGGCGCACCCGATGGGCGAGCAGCAGCAGGTCCCCGGAGTCGATCCGTACCGAGCCCAGCTCGGTGCCCGCGACCTCGACGGCGGTGCGCACCGCCGTGGCGACGTCGAAGGTGTCGACCAAGAGAGTGGTGGCGCTGCCGAGGGAGTCGACCTGCGCGGTGAAGGCGTCGCGCTCGGTGTCGTGCAGCAGGGTGAAGGCGTGTGCGCTGGTGCCGACGGTCGGGATGCTGTAGCGGAACCCGGCGGCCAGGTCGGAGGTGGAGGAGAAGCCTCCGACGTACGCGGCGCGGGCCGAGGCGACGGCGGACAGCTCGTGGGTACGGCGGGCGCCCATCTCGATCAGCGGTCGGCCGCCGGCGGCGACGGACATCCGGGAGGCCGCGGCGGCGACCGCGGAGTCGTGGTTGAGGATGGAGAGGATCACCGTCTCCAGCAGGACGGCCTCGCCGAAGCTGCCTTCGACGCGCATGATCGGCGAGCCGGGGAAGTAGACCTCGCCCTCCGGGTAGCCCCAGATGTCGCCGCGGAAGCGGTAGTCGGCGAGCCATGCCAGCGTGGGCTCGTCGACGATGTGCTGGTCGGCGAGGAAGTCCAGGACGTCGCTGTCGAAGCGGAAGTTCTCCACGGCGTCCAGCACCCGGCCGGTGCCCGCGACGACACCGTAGCGCCGCCCCTCGGGGAGGCGGCGGGTGAAGACCTCGAAGACCGAGCGTCGGTCGGCGGTCCCGGCGTGCAGGGCGGCCTGCAGCATGGTCAGTTCGTACCGGTCGGTGAACAGCGCTGTCGAGGGCACGTCCACCGGCAGTCCGAGTTGAGCGGTGTTCATAGACGATGATGCTACCCCCGATACTCGTCAAAGTGACGATTTCTGGGTGCCGGTTTATGCGACGTGCCATGCCGGGTGGCAGCATGGGGGATGTGAGTGCGACACCGGTGGAGATCGAACGTCCCCAGTCCAGCGAGGCGCCTTCGGCGGTACCCGAGCCCGATGTTCCCTGGGTCACCGTCGTGCACAACGACCCGGTCAATCTCATGAGCTATGTCACGTATGTCTTCCAGGCGTACTTCGGCTATTCAAAGGACAAGGCGCACCGACTGATGCTGGACGTCCACCACAAGGGTCGCGCGGTCGTCTCGAGCGGCAGCCGCGAGGAGATGGAGCGCGACGTGCAGGCGATGCACGGGTACGGACTGTGGGCGACCCTCCAGCAGGACCGCTGATGGCGGGGCACTTCGAGCCGCTGCCCGGCGGCGGGGCCATGGCGGCCCTGGATGACGTGGAGATCTCCATCCTGCGCAGCCTGGCGGTTCAGCTGCTTGAGCTGATCGGTCCCGGTACGGAGCCGGTGGAGGGGCACGACCCGCTGGACGCGCTTTTCGCCGAGGGGCCCACCAAGCCGCCCGCGGACCCGGCGCTGGCCCGGCTTTTCCCGGATGCGTACGGCGGCCCGGGCCGGAAGCTGGGGGCCGACGAGGAGGCCACGGCGCAGGCCGCCTCGTCCGAGTTCCGCCGCTACACGGAGAACGACCTGCGGGCCCGTAAGCGCGAGGACGCGCTCGCGGTGGTGCGCGGTCTGGACGCCCTCGCGCGATCGGGAGCGGGAGCGGGGGCAGGAACGGAAACCGGGGCGGAGGCAGAGGGCGCCGAGGTAGAGGACGCCGAGGCCGGGGGCGCCGAGGCCGAGGGCCCCGAGACCGAGGGTGTGGAGGCCGGGACGGGGGTCCTGGAGCTGTCGCCCGAGCAGTCCCGGCAGTGGCTCGGCGCGCTGAACGACCTGAGGCTGGCCATCGGCACCCGGCTGGAGGTCACCGACGAGGACGACGGCGGCGAGCTGCTGCGGCTGCCGGACTCCGATCCGCGTAAGCCCATGGTGATGGCGTACTTCTGGCTCGGCGGACTCCAGGAAACCCTCGTCGAAACCCTGATGCCCTGATCGCTGAGTGTTCGTTTAGAGGATGCTCAAGTCCGGATAACGATCGCGTCACCGAGGCCGAGACTTTTGCTGGCTGAGGTGGCTTTTGTCCGCTTCTTTCTGTGGTGTGCCGCACATCTACCCGTGTGGATCAGCGTTGCGGCCGTGGTAAATCTTCACGATCGCCAGCCCCCCACTGGAAGAAAGGCGAAGAAACCATGACCTCAGCGCGGGTCGATCGACCTGGAGACGACGCTGTCGGCCATGCGGCCGTGGGCACCACTTCCGAAGAGGGCTACGAACGGGGCCTGGGCAGTCGCCAGGTCCAGATGATCGCCATCGGCGGCGCCATCGGCGTCGGGCTCTTCATGAAGGCCGGGGCGAACATCGCCAAGGCCGGGCCCAGCATCATCCTGATGTACGCCCTCGCCGGCGTGGTCATCTTCTTCATCATGCGAGCGCTCGGCGAGCTGCTGCTCTACCGGCCGGTCACCGGCTCCTTCTCGGAGTACGCGCGGGAATTCCTCGGCCCGTTCTTCGGCTATGTCACCGGCTGGACGTACTGGCTGATGTGGGTGGTCACCGGCATGGCCGAACTCACCGCGGCCGCCATCTACATCCACTTCTGGTTCCCCTCGATCCCCCAGTGGGTCAGCGCCCTGGTCTTCCTGGTGGTGCTGTTCGGGGTCAACCTGATCTCGGTGAAGATCTTCGGCGAGGTCGAGTTCTGGTTCTCGATGATCAAGGTCACCGCGATCATCGGCATGATCGTGATCGGTCTCGGCGTGCTCACCCTCGGCTTCTCCGACGCCGGTGACACCGCCTCCGTCTCCAACCTCTGGTCGCACCACGGCGTCTTCCCGAACGGCATCGGCGACAGCCTGATGACCCTGCAGGGCGTGATGTTCGCCTATCTGGCCGTCGAGCTGGTCGGCGTCACCGCGGGCGAGTCCGAGGACCCCGAGAAGACCCTGCCCAAGGCGATCAACACCCTGCCCTGGCGCATCCTCATCTTCTATGTGGGCGCCCTGCTGGTGCTGCTCTCCGTCGTCAAGTGGACCGAGTTCTCGGCGGGCGAGAGCCCCTTCGTCCACGCCTTCTCGGTGATCGGCATCCCCTTCGCCGCGGGCATCGTCAACTTCGTGGTGCTCACCGCCGCCCTGTCGTCCTGCAACTCCGGTATGTACTCCACCGGCCGGATGCTGCGCGACCTGGCCGCCAACGGCGAGGCCCCGGCCTCGCTGGGCAAGCTCAGCGCCCGTAAGACCCCGGCCGTCGGCATCACCCTGTCCGTCGCCCTCATGGGCATCGGCGTGGTCCTGAACTACCTGGTCCCGGAGAAGGCCTTCGAGTACGTCACCTCGGTCGCCACCGCCGCGGGCATCTGGGCCTGGGCGATGATCCTGGTCAGCCACATCCGCTACCGCAGCGCGGTGCGCGCCGGCCGGCTCCGGGCCTCGTCCTTCCCGGCCCCCGGCGGCGCGATCTTCAGCTGGGTCGCGCTGATCTTCCTGATCTTCGTCACCGGCCTGATCGCGTACGACAAGGACGCCCGGATCTCGCTGTACGTCGGCGCCGGCTGGGCCGTGTGCCTGGCCATTGGCTGGGCGGTCCTCAAGAGCCGCGGCCCGCGGGCGGCCGACGCGGCCCCGGAGCGGGAGTACGCCGCCAGGTAACGGCCACACCGTCTCGGTGGGCGGGCTCCGGATCTCAGGGTCCGGAGCCCGCCGCATTTTGCGCGTCTTATTCTTTGGCCATGCTGACCATCACGCAGGCCCTCCATGACCAGATCGTCGCGCACGCCCGCGCCGACCACCCCGACGAGGCGTGCGGCGTGATCGCTGGTCCGGCCGGCAGCGGCCGCCCTGAGCGGTTCATACCGATGCTCAACGCGGCCCGCTCGCCCACGTTCTACGAGTTCGACTCGACCGACCTGCTCAAGCTCTACCGCGAGATGGACGACCGGGACGAGGAGCCCGTGGCCATCTACCACTCGCACACCGCCACCGAGGCATATCCGTCCCGCACCGACATCTCGTACGCCAACGAGCCCGGCGCGCACTATGTCCTGGTCTCCACCGCCGAGTGCGGCAACGACGAGGGTCCGTTCCAGTTCCGGTCGTTCCGGATCGTGGACGGCGAGGTCACCGAGGAAGAGGTCAAGGTCGTCGAGGCGTACTAGTCAAGGCGTACCAGAGGCATCTTCATCTCGTATGGTGGTCGCCATCCGCCCGAATCGTGGGACGGCCCTCCGGGGGCGGGGCGGGGAATCGATACGATGACTCCATGGTTGTCGATGATGTGAGCGAGAAGACGCCGGGCATGCTGCTCGTGGCGCGCCTCCACGTCGACCTGTGTCGGCTGGCCAGCGCGATGTGTCCGCGCCGGGCCGCCGCCTGACCGCCGCGGAGTCACGTCCCCACGCCCGCGTGCTGTCATGCGCACCGACCCTCCCCCCGGACGCCGTCCGGGAGGGCCCTGAATCCCCGCCCTCCGACAGGAGCCCACACATGGCCATCGAGGTCCGCATCCCGACCATCCTCCGCACCTACACCGACGGCCAGAAGGCGGTCCAGGGCAGCGGGAACACGATCGCCGAGCTCTTCGCCGACCTTGAGACCCGGCACACCGGGATCCAGGCGCGCCTGGTCAACGACGGTGAGCTGCGCCGCTTCGTCAACGTCTACCTGAACGACGAGGACGTGCGCTTCCTCGACGGCGTCACCACCAAGCTCACCGACGGCGACAGCGTCACCATCCTCCCGGCCGTCGCGGGCGGCGGGGTCTGATGCGGTACGACAGCCCTCTCGCAGCGGTCGGCAACACGCCGCTCGTCAGGCTGCCGCGGCTCTCCCCCTCCGCCGACGTCCGTATCTGGGCGAAGCTGGAGGACCGCAACCCGACCGGCTCGATCAAGGACCGCCCCGCGCTCCACATGATCGAACAGGCCGAGAAGGACGGCCGGCTGACACCGGGCTGCACCATCCTGGAGCCGACCTCCGGCAACACCGGC
>NZ_MUNE01000604.1 GCF_002154605.1 Streptomyces milbemycinicus
CCGACCTCCGGCAACACCGGCATCTCGCTCGCCATGGCGGCCAAGCTCAAGGGCTACCGCATCGTCTGCGTCATGCCGGAGAACACCAGCGAGGAGCGGCGCCAGCTGCTCACCATGTGGGGTGCGGAGATCATCTCCTCGCCCGCCGCCGGGGGCTCCAACACCGCCGTACGCGTCGCCAAGGAGCTCAGCGCCGAGCACCCGGACTGGGTGATGCTCTACCAGTACGGCAACGCGGACAACGCGGGCGCCNNCGCTGATGGGCGTCGGCCGCTATCTGCGCGAGCACGTCCCCGGCATCCAGATCGTCGCCGCCGAGCCGCGCTACGACGACGTCGTCTACGGTCTGCGCAACCTCGACGAGGGCTTCGTCCCCGAGCTCTACGACGAGACCGTGCTGACCACCCGCTTCTCGGTCGGCTCCGAGGACGCGGTGGCCCGCACCCGGCAACTCCTCGCCGAGGAGGGCATCTTCGCCGGCGTCTCGACCGGGGCCGCGCTGCACGCCGCGCTCGGCGTCGCCCGCAAGGCGGTCAAGGCCGGGGAGAGCGCCGATGTGGTCTTCGTGGTCGCCGACGGTGGCTGGAAGTATCTGTCGACGGGCGTCTACACCGCCGCCACCACGGAGGAGGCCATCGCGACGCTGCACGGCCAGCTCTGGGCGTAGCCCGGGGGCCGGGGCTCGGGGCTCTGG
>NZ_MUNE01000605.1 GCF_002154605.1 Streptomyces milbemycinicus
CTCGAAGGCCGCCGCCCCGCCGCTGCCCGCGGGGGCGGTGGCCTTCGAGGTGCCGATGCTGGAGCGCGAGGACGAGCGCGAGCGCCTGGCGCGGCTGCTCGCCCGCGGCCGGTCGGTGCGGGTCACCGGGCCCTCCGGCGCGGGCCGCAGCACGCTGCTGGACGCCGTCGCCGCGGACTGCGAGGACCTGGCGCCCGACGGGGTCGTACGCCTCTCCGGCTACCGCCGCACCGCCACCGACCTGCTGTACGAGCTGTACGCCGCCGTCTACCGCGCCCCTCTGTACCGCCCCGGCCGCCCGGAGCTGCTGGCGGCGGTCGCGGAGGTCGGCGCGGTCGTCGTGCTGGACGACATCGAGTTCGGCGGCGCCGCGCTGGACGAGTTCCTGGACGCGACGCCCGAGTGCGCCTATCTGATCTCGGCCACCCCGGCCGTCGCGGCCCCCTCCACCGAGTCGCACCTCGAAGAGGTCTTCCTCTCCGGGCTGAGCCGCACCGGGTCCCTGGAACTGCTCGAGCGGGCCGTACGGCGCCCGTTGGCGGAGGACGAGCGGAACTGGGCCGCGGACCTGTGGTTCGAATCCGAGGGGCTGCCGCTGCGGTTCATCCAGGCGGGCGCGCTGCTCCGGCAGCGCGACGCGCTGCGGGCAGACGCTTCGGGCTCGGCTGAGGCTTCCGGCTCGGCTGAGGTCTCAGGTGCTGCTGGTGGGGCGTCCGGTTCTGGTGGGGCTTCAGGCTCCGCTGAGGGGTCCGGTTCTGCCGGGGCTTCGGGTACGGCCGGGGACCTGGGCGCGGCGGACGACGCCTCCGCCGAGACCGGCGTACGGGACGCCACCCCGCTGCCGACGCTCGCCGAGGGCGCGGCCCCCGTCGCGCTGATCGTCTCCCGGCTGAGCGAGGCGGCCCAGGACACCCTGCGGTTCGCGGTCGCGCTCGGCGGTGAGTGCCCGCACCAGACGCATCTGCCCGCGCTGGCCGGGGACACCCACGCCGACGCGGCGCTCGTCGAGCTGATCGCCGGTGGCCTGGTCACGCCCGCGGGATCGCACTACCGGCTGGCGGTCGGCGTGGCCGACCAACTCGCCGCCGTCGGCTACGCGGACGGGACGGCCGAGCGGGCGGGCGCCGTCGCCCGGCACTACGCCTGGTGGGCCGGCCACCCGTCGGTCGCCCCGGAGCGGGTCGCCGTCGAGGCCGACGCGGTCCTCACCGCCATGGCCGCCCTGGTCGCCGCCCGCGAGGCGGGCCGCGCCGAGACCGCCGTACTGCTGGCCCGCAGCGCCACCCCCGCCTTCGCCGCCGCGCTCCACTGGGGCGCCTGGGAGCGCGCCCTGCGCCATGGCCAGGAGGCCGCGCGGCTGGCCGGACAGGTCGCGGAGGAGGCGTACTTCCACCACGAGCTGGGCGTCCTCGCGCTGTGCACGGGCAATCCGGACCGGGCGCGGGCCGAGTTGGAGGCGTCCATCGGGCTGCGCGGCGTACTGGCCGACAAGCGCGGCACGGTCGCGGGCCGGCGCGCCCTGGCCCTGGTCACCGACCGCTCCGGCGGCCCGGCAGCGGCCGGTGTCTTCGCTGCGCCCGGCGGCCGTACGACGCCGGGCGAGGAGGTCCCGGAGGCGCGCCATGACGAGTCGGCCTCCCCGCCCGGCGGGGTGCCGGCGGGGCGGCAGGACCCGGCCGACACCGAGATCACGGTCGTCACGCCGCGAGTCGAGACGACCGAACGCCTCGACCGCACCGACGTGCTCGCCGCGGTCGGCACCGGCGGCACAGGGGACGGTGGTACGGGCGGCGCGGGCGGTAACGGTGGTCCCGGCGGTCAGGGAGGCGGCCCCGGCGGCGGCAGGACCCCGCACGGCCGCCGCTTCGCGGCGCTCACCGGCGCCCGGCGCAACCTGGTCGCGGCGGGCGCGGGCGCCCTGCTCGTGGCCGTCCTCGGCACGGTGGTGACGATCGGCGTCACCTCGGGCGACGGGGACAAGGGCTCCGCCGACACCGTCAAGCCGAGCGAGTCGACCTCCCGTAAGGCCGACGACAAGGGGGTGACCGCCGAAGAGCCCACGAGCGGCGCGGGCGAGAGCCAGCAGCCGGGCCCCAGCGGCGTCCCCGGGGCGCCCACGTCCCCGTCCACGCTCGTCAGCGGCTCGCCCAGCGCCTCGCAGAGCCCGACCGCCCCGTCGTCCAGCGGCGCGGCGTCGCCGACGGGCGAGCCGACGACGACCCCACCCACGTCCGGGTCCACCACGCACACCCCGACCCACCGCCCGACGACGCCGACCACCCCGCCGAGCAGCACCACCAAGCCGCCCACTACCAAGCCGCCCACCACCACGCCGCCCACCAGCCCCACCACAAGCCCCGGAGGCGACACCACGAACACGGCCAGCGGCCCGGCGACGACGGCGAGCAGTTCCACGTCCGCCGCCCCGACCTCGTCGACCTCGTCGATGTAACAGCACCCGATACGCCGCGCGGCGCGGCCCGGCGATGCCGGACCGCGCCGCGCGGCGTATCGGGCCTCAGAACAGCCGCAGCTTGTCGTCCTCGATGCCGCGCAGCGCGTCGTAGTC
>NZ_MUNE01000606.1 GCF_002154605.1 Streptomyces milbemycinicus
CCCGGCTGACCGGGGTGCCGGGGCAGGACGGGCCGTTGCAGGACGGCGTTTGGGAGGACTTCGACCCCGCGTGGTCCCCCGACGGCGAACGGGTGCTGTTCGTACGCGGCCGGCTCACCGGGGCCGCGCTGGACGCCCGTACGGTCGCCTCGGTACGGGCCGACGGCAGCGGGCCGGTGGCGGTGGAGCACACCGAGGCGGCCGCCGGAGTGCAGGTGCTCGCGCCCTCGGTGTCGCCCGGCGGCACACTCGCCTATCTGCGGACCACCCCCGCCCCCGATGCCTCCTGCACGCTGGTCGTCGACGGTGCGGCCGTCCCGGTGGAGGGCGACGTGCAGCCGGTGCCGCCGCGCTGGACGGGCGGCGGAGAGCTGCTGCTCACCGTGGGCGGGCGGTTCCGGCTGGTGCGGCCCGAGGCGCCGGGCGGCGGGGAGGAGATACCGTTCAAGGCCGCCTTGCCGGTCGACCGGCCGCGTTACCGCGTCAAGCAGTACGACTTCGACAGCGGCGGCGGGGCGCGGCCGGTGCGCGGGGTGCATCTGCCCGCGCTGTCCCCCGATGGGCGCAAGGTGGCCTTCGCCGCGCTGAACTCCCTGTGGGTCGCGGGCACCACCGGCGGCCGTGGCCCGCGCCGGATCGTACGGGCCTCGCCCACCCGCTATCTGCTGGGCCCGACGTGGACGCCCGACGGGCGGGCCCTGATCTACGCCGACGACCGCGACGGGCTGCTCGCCGTGCATCGCCGGGACCTCGCCTCCGGAGAGGAGACCACGCTCGCGTCCGGGGGGCGGGTGCACCCCGCGCTGTCCCCCGCTGGCGATCGCCTCGCCTGTATCGACATGTCGGGAAACCTGGTCCTGCGCGACCTGGCCGCCGGCACCGAGCGCACGCTGGCCGCGCCGCTCGGCGGCGGTGGGCTGCCCGGCAGACCGAGCTGGTCGCCGGATGGTCGCTTTATCGCCTATTGCGATCGCAACCGGCTGAACCAACGGTTCCGCGAGGGCTACAACCTCATCCGGATCGTGGACGCGGGCAGCGGCGCGGCAAGGCTGTACGCGCTGGCGCCGCACACCTCGCTCTCCGACCGCTATGACTCCGGCCCCGTCTGGTCCCCCGACGGCCGCCATCTCGCCGTGATCGCCGAGTCCGCCCTGTGGCTGCTGCCCGTACGGCCCGACGGCACCCCGGACGGCGAACCGCGCCGGCTGACCGAGGACAGCGCCGACCACCCCTCCTGGTCGGGGGATTCGCGCTCCATCCTGTATCTGTCGGCGGGCAAGCTGCGGCTGCTGGACGTCGAGGGCGGCACGGCCCGTACCGTGCGCGTACCGCTCGACCACCGGCGCCCGAGCCCCGCCGACACCGTCGTCCGCGCCGGGAGGTTCTGGGGCGGCACCGGGGACGACGGTACGGTCCGCGAGGACGTCGACATCGTGGTGCGCGGCGGGCGCGTCACCGCCGTCGAGGCGCATCGCGCCGGGCGGCCCGCGAAGCGCCGCGTGGACGCCTCCGCGCGCACCGTCGTGCCCGGTCTCTGGGACGCCCACACCCACCCCTGGCAGTACACCTACGGCGCCAGGCAGACCGTGCTGCAGCTCGCCTACGGCATCACCACCGCCGTCTCGCTCGGCGGCTTCGCGTACGAGCAGGCGCGGCTGCGCGAGGCCATCGCGGCGGGCGCGCTGGCCGGGCCCCGGCTGCTGGCCACCGGAGAGCTGCTGGACGGACCGCGCGTCGCCTACAGCATGGGCCGGGCGCACCGCACCCGCGAGGGGCTGCGCCGCTCGCTGGAGCGCGGGGCGGCGCTCGACTGGGACTTCGTCAAAACGTATGTACGCGCGCCCGGCTGGATCATGGAGGAGGCCGCCCGCTTCGCGCACGACCGGCTCGGAGTGCGCGCCGGCAGCCATCTCTGCTCGCCCGGCGTGCAGCTCGGACAGGACCTGACCACTCATCTACAGGCCACGCAGCGCCTGGAGTACGGGCACGCCACGACAGCGACCGGGCAGTCCTTCCATGACGTGACGGAGATCTACACCGCGACGGACTTCCGTCTGATAGCCACGCCGTTCACGGCCTCGCCGCTGGTGGGGGCCGACCCCTCGCTGGCCGAGGACGAACGGGTCACCCGGCTCATGCCGCCCTGGGACACCGCCCTGGTGCGGCAGCTCGCCCAGGCCCCGCCCACCGCCGCCCAGCTCGCCACCCTGCGCACCGAGATCGGGGTCTACCGGCGGATACTCGCCGGCGGCGGGGTGGTCGCCCTGGGCACGGACGCGCCGCTGGTGCCGGTGGGGCTCCATCTGCACATGGGGCTGCGGGCGCTGCACAAGTACGGGCTCTCGGCGGCGGAGGCGCTGCGCACCGCGACCCTGCTGCCCGCGCGGGCGTTCGGCGCGGACCGGGACCTCGGGACCCTGGAGGTGGGGAAGCTGGCGGACTTGACGGTCGTGGACGGCGATCCGTTCACGGACTTCGACTCGCTCGTGCGCACGGTCTCGGTGCTGCGCGGCGGCGTGCCGTACGAGCAGGACGACCTCGTCCAAGCCTTCCCCGAGGGTGGCCGGGCTCGGCACGGGAAGTCGGCGGAGCACTGGCTGGAGGTGGGACGGCTGCTGCGGCGGGACACCTGCTGCGACGGGGAGGGGTGACGGCGCGCGTTGGTTGTGCGCCGGGTGTTGGGGGCGTGTGTGTGCGGGGTGGTTGCCTGTGCGGCTCGCAAGAGCGGCCCCTACGGCCGCCGCCGCGGGCCGGAGCGCTTGCTCCGGGCCGCGGCGGCGGTCACTGCTGATCCAGGCTGGTTCAGCGTGAAACCGGCTGGTTCAGCGTGAATGGTTTCGGTGGGCCGTCAGGAGCTCACCGGGGCCATCTTGTCGACGATGCCGGGGTGGGCGTCGATCCACTTCTGGACGCCCTTCTCGGCATTGCCCTTTCCGGCATCCTGAACGGCCTGCTCCAGGCTCGCCAGTTCCTGCTCGGTCATGTGCCAGTTCTTCAGCCACCCGTAGAACTCGGAGTACTTCTTCGGGAAGGACTTGTGGCCAAGCGAGCGGATCTCGTTGTTGGCCCCGAACGCCTTCTTCGGGTCGGCCAACTTGGTGAGCTGGTACTTGCTGTACGCCCAGTGCGGGGTCCACAGCACGACGGCGACGGGCTCCTTCTTGGCGTACGAGCGCTCGAGCTGGGCGAGCATGGCCGGGGAGGCGTTGTTGGTGACCTCGTACTCCTTGTCCAGGTCGTACTCCTTGAGGACCGTGCTCTTGAGCAGCTGCATCTCGCCGGTGCCCGGCTCAATGCCGATGATCTTGCCCTTGAACTTGTCGGCCTTGCCCTTGAGGTCCGCCAGGGACTTCACGTCCTTGACGTACGAGGGCACCGCGATCTCGAGCGAGGTCTTGTCGTACCACGGCCCGATATCGACGAGGTTCTTCTTGTACCGGTCCCAGTACTGCTTCTGGGCGACCGGCAGCCAGCCGTCGAATTCGACGTCGATCTGCCCGGCGCTCATCCCGGTGAACATGGAGCCCACGTCGTACTGCTTGATCGACGGCTTGTAGCCGCGCTTCTCCAGGACGTTCTTCCACAGGTAGGTGGTGGCGATGTCCTCGTCCCAGGGGAAGTAGCCGATCCGGGGCGCGGCCCCGGCCTGCTTGCCCTGGGTGGTGGTACCGGCGCCGCCCGCCGGGGCGAGCTTGTCGACCAGGCCGGGGTTCTTCTTCAGCCAGGCGCGCACGCCCTCCTGCTGCTTGCCCTTGCCCGCGTCCTGGATGGCCGCTTCGAGGCTGGTGAGCTGCTTCTCGGAGAGCTTGAAGTTCTTCATCCACTTGGCGATCTGCGGCTGCTTCTGGGAGAAGCCCTTGCGCCCGATGGTGTGGATGCCGTCGCCCTTGCCGAAGGCGCCCTTGGGGTCGGCGAGCTTGGTGAGCTTGTACTTGCTGTACGCCCAGTGCGGGGACCACAGGGTGACGGCGACCGGCTCCTTCTTGGCGTAGGAGCGCTCCAGCTGGGAGAGCATGCCCGCGGTGGAGCCCTTGACCAGCGTGTACTCGCCGTTCAGGTCGTAGTCCGGGAGGACCTTGTCCTTCATGATCTTCATCTCGCCGGCGCCCGGCTCAATGCCGATGATCTTCCCCTTGAAGGTACCGGCCTTGCCCTTGAGGTCGTCCAGGGACTTCACGTCCTTGACGTACGAGGGCACCGCGACCTCGAGCGAGGTCTTGTCGTACCAGGTGCCGAGGTCTTCCAGCTGGTCCTTGTACTGCTTCCAGTACGAGGCGTGGGTGGCGGGCAGCCAGGCGTCGGTCTGCATGTCGATATCGCCCGCGGCCATACCGGTGAACAGCGCGCCGACGTCGTACGTCTGCAGCTGCGGCTTGAAGCCGCGCTGCTCCAGGATCTCCTTCCACAGGTAGGTGGAGGCGACGCCCTCGTCCCAGTTGATGTAGCCGAGCTTGACCGTGCTGCCCTTGCCGACGTCGGCGGTGACCTTCTGGCCGTCGTCGTCGCCGCCGAAGACATTGAGGCCGCCCGCGACGAGCGCGAGAACGATGACGCCGACCATCGCGACCGAGGTCGCGGGGCGCCACTGGAGCACCTTCAGGCCGCCCACGGCGCTCGCGGCCTGCTTGGCCAGGGCCCGTCGGCCGAGCGGCGAGACGCGCTGGTTGAGGGCGCCGGTCATCCGGTCCAGGTACATGGCGAGGATGACCACCGCGATGCCGCCCTCGAAGCCGAGGGCCACGTCGACCGAGCTGATCGCCTCGAAGACGGAGGAGCCGAGGCCGCCACCGCCGACCATGCCCGCGATGACGACCATGGACAGCGCGAGCATGATGGCCTGGTTGACGCCCGCCATGATCGTGGGCAGGGCGAGGGGCAGCTGGACCCTCAGCAGGGTGCGGCGCGGGGTGGTGCCGAAGGCGTCGGCCGCCTCGACCAGTTCCGCGTCGACCTGGCGGATGCCCAGCTCGGTCATCCGTACGCCCGGTGGCATGGCGAAGACGATGGTCGCGATGACGCCCGGGACCACGCCGACACCGAAGAAGAAGATGCCGGGGATCAAGTAGACGAAGGCGGGCATCGTCTGCATGAAGTCCAGCACCGGGCGGAGCAGGGCGCTTACGGCCCGGTTGCGTGAGGCCCAGATGCCCAGCGGTACGGCCAGCACGATCGTGATCGCACCGGCGACCAGCACCAGCGACAGCGTCTCCATCGCCTCGTCCCACTGCTCGATCGAGTCGATGAGCGCGAAGCCGGCGAAGGCCAGGACGGCGGGCACCAGGCCGCGCAGCCACCAGGCGAGCACCGCGAGGATGCCCGCGAGGAGCAGGGGGTTGGGGGCCGCGAGCACATCGTGCACACCGTCGTACATCCCCTGGACGACCTTGGAGATGAAGTCGAAGAGCCACTGGAAGTGGTCGCGGAGGAAGTTGATGCCGGACCGGATCCAACTTCCGAGTTCGATCCTAGGCACCGGCGATCACCTTCCCCTCGGGGGCCTCGGGAGTCTGTGCGGTCTTGGATACCTTGATGGCCTCGGGGCCCTTGGCAGTCGCGTCCGGTCCGTCGTCCGCCCCCGGCTCCGGCTCGCCGAGCACGGCGAGCAGCCGGGCGCGGGGGACGACGCCGATGAGGGTGCCCTCCTCGTCGGTCACCGCGACCGCGACGCCGCTGCGCGAGCAGGGCGTGAACAGCTCGACGATCGGGGTGTCGGCGGTGACGGTCGCGGGGGCCGCGGCGATGATGTCGCTCTCGGTGCGCAGCACCGTGCCGTCCGGGGTCGTGGTGCCCAGCGCCTCCTCGGGCTCGGCCATGATCGCGCCCGCGGTGAGCACCCGGGTGCGGTCGACGTCCTGGGTGAAGGAGGCGACATAGTCGTTGGCCGGGGTGACCAGGATGTCCTCGGCGGTGCCGATCTGGACGATCCGGCCGTCGCGCATGACGGCGATGCGGTCGCCGAGGCGCATGGCCTCGTTGAGGTCGTGGGTGATGAAGACGATGGTCTTCTTCAGCCGCTTCTGCAGCTCCAGCAGCTGGTCCTGCATATCGCGGCGGATCAGCGGGTCGAGCGCGCTGAAGGACTCGTCCATCAGCAGCAGGTCGGCGTCGGTGGCCAGCGCGCGGGCCAGGCCGACGCGCTGCTGCATACCGCCGGAGAGCTCGTCGGGCCAGGACTTCTCCCAGCCCGCGAGGCCGACGAGGCCAAGCGCCTCGGTGGCACGGCGCTGGCGCTCGGCGCGCGGCACGCCCTGTACCTCGAGGCCGTACGCGGCGTTCTCCAGAACGCTGCGGTGCGGGAAGAGCGCGAAGTGCTGGAAGACCATGCTGATCTTGTGGGAGCGCACCTCGCGCAGCTCGCGCGGGGCCAGGGCTGTCAGGTCCTGCCCGTCGAAGAGAACGCGCCCGGCGGTCGGCTCCAGCAGTCCGTTGAGCATGCGCAGCAGCGTGGACTTACCGGATCCGGACAGACCCATGACGACGAATATCTGGCCCGCCTCAACGGCGAAGGACGCGTCGATGACCGCCGCCGTCGTGCCATCCGTGCGCAGCTCGTCGCGGTCCGTACCGCCCTCGAGCTTCGCCACCGCCTCATCGGGTCGTCTGCCGAACACCTTGTAGAGGTGTTCGGCTTGCAGCCTGGACACATATACCTCTCGGGTCGCACCAAAAAACGACCCACCACCCCCGCCGGCAGGTCGTGGAGCGGGCGGTGTCCGACCGCATGCCCGATGCAATAGTTATTTTGCCTAACGGGTCCGCTCCGGCTGCGCGCCTGCCCTGAACCGTTTGGCGTAAACCAATCGGTGACCCACATCACAATCCCGGGGCGTTTGTGT
The DNA here is from genome assembly GCF_002154605.1 of Streptomyces milbemycinicus. GTDB lineage: Bacteria > Actinomycetota > Actinomycetes > Streptomycetales > Streptomycetaceae > Streptomyces > Streptomyces milbemycinicus. The sequence continues at coordinate 6,837 of NZ_MUNE01000606.1, forward strand.
CAGTGGCGTGCGGCATGATCGAGGCGTGACCCGACGCCTGATGCTCCTCGACACCTCCTCCCTCTACTTCCGCGCCTATTTCGGGGTGCCTGAATCCGTCCGCGCCCCCGACGGCACACCGGTGAACGCCGTGCGCGGGCTGCTCGACTTCATCGCCCGGCTGGTCCAGGACCACCACCCGGACGACCTGGTGGCCTGCATGGACTTCGACTGGCGCCCCAAGTGGCGGGTCGATCTGATCCCCTCGTACAAGGCGCACCGGGTGGCCGAGGAGGCCCCCGCGCCGGACGGTGTGGACCAGGAGGAGGTGCCCGACACCCTCTCCCCGCAGGTCCCGGTGATCGACGAGGTGCTGGACGCGGTCGGGATCGCCCGGGTGGGAGCGGATGGCTACGAGGCGGATGACATCATCGGCACGCTCGCGGGCCGGGCGTCCGGCCCGGTCGACATCGTCACCGGCGACCGCGATCTGTTCCAGCTCGTCGACGACTCGCGCGCGGCGCGGGTGCTCTACCCGGTCAAGGGGGTGGGCACGCTGCAGGTGATCGACGAGGACGCGCTGCGCGAGAAGTACGGCGTGGGCGGCGCGGGGTACGCGGAACTGGCGCTGCTGCGCGGCGACACCAGCGACGGGCTGCCGGGCGTCCCCGGGATCGGTGAGAAGACCGCGGCCAAGCTCCTCGCCTCGTACGGCGACCTCGCCGGGATCATGGCCGCGGCGGCCGATCCCGCCTCCAAGCTGACCCCGGCGCAGCGCAGGCGGCTGGAGGAGGCGCGGGAGTATGTGGCGGTCGCGCCGAAGGTGGTGCGGGTGGCCTCGGACGTCCCGCTGCCCGCCTTCGACCCGGCGCTGCCGCGGCAGCCGCGGGATGCGCGGGCGGTGGAGGAGTTGGCGGAGCGGTGGGGTCTCGGCGGATCGCTGCGCAGACTTCTCTCCACTCTTGAAGGGTGAGGTGTTAAGTTAGGTAACCCTAACTCGTTGTGGATCAGGGAGGTGCCGTGGCAGACCGTCCGGCCCGCAAGACGCCGCAGGTCAACCGGGCGCGGGTGGCGCGCACCGAGCGGCTGACGCCCCATCTGACGCGGGTGGTGCTCAGCGGTGGGAGCCTGGCCGGCTTCTCCGCCGGCGAGTGCACCGACCATTACGTCAAGCTGCTCTTCCCGGCCGAGGGTGTCGTCTACCCCGAGCCGTTCGACCTCGCGAAGGTCCGCGCCGAGTTCCCGCGCGACCAGTGGCCGCGCACCCGCACCTACACCGTGCGCGCCTGGGACCCCGCGGCCCAGGAGCTGACCCTGGACTTCGTGATCCACGGAGACGAGGGCCTGGCCGGGCCGTGGGCCGCGCGTGCCGAGCCCGGCGAGGAGATCCTTTTCCTCGGCCCCGGCGGGGCGTACGCCCCGAGCCCGGAGGCCGGCTGGCACCTGCTCATCGGCGACGAGAGCGCCCTGCCCGCGATCGCCGTCGCGCTGGAGCGGCTTACCGAGCAGCCGACGGGCAGGCCGGTGCACGCCCTGATCGAGGTGGCCGGTCCGGAGGAAGAGCTCAAGCTGAGCGTGCCGGACGGGGCGGAGATCACTTGGCTGCGCCGCGGTGGCGGGCCGGTCGGCGAGTCGCTGGTGACGGCCGTACGCGCGCTGGACTTCCCGTCCGGCCAGGTGCACGCGTTCGTCCATGGCGAGGCGGGCTTTGTGAAGCAGATCCGCCGCTATCTGCGACTCGAGCGAGACGTTCCGCGCGAGTGGCTGTCGATTTCCGGCTACTGGCGGCGCGGCCACGACGAGGACGGCTGGCAGGCGTCCAAGCGGGAGTGGAACCAGCAGGTGGAGGCGGAGCAGGAGGGCGGCACGGGGGCTGAGAGCGGCGCGGGAGCTGCGGCAGCCTGACGCGTGGGGTCGGGCCTGGTCTGCGAGGTGGGGGGCCTGCTACGGGGCGTCGCCTGCCTCCGCCGGACCTACCGGCCTGACCCGCGGCCCGGCCCTAACCTCAGGGCCGCCCCGCCCGATGGTCGGCCCCCTGCCCATATCCCGGAGAGACGCCCGCGGGGCGGCCCCGGCGGTGTCTGCACACCGCCGGGGCCGCCCGTCGTACCGTGGTCCGCTCGCATGGGGTGCGGTCAGACCGAGCGCTGGTACGAACGGAAGGTGCGGGTCGACAGCCAGACCGCGGCCAGTGCGAGCGCCAGTAGCGCTCCGCCGCGGGTTGCCACATCGGCCCAGTCCGGGTCCTCCGCCATAGCCGAACGACCGGCCACCAGGGCCCAGTTGACCGGGTTGAAGTCGGCGATGTGCCGCATCCAGCCCGGCATCAGGGAGGGGGTCATGAATGCCTCGGAGAGGAAGGTCAGCGGCAGCAGCAGGAAGGTGTTGATGCCGATGATCGACTCGCGCTCGCGGACCAGCATGCCCAGGGCGTTGGAGAGGGCGCCGAAGACCGTGCCGAGCAGCGTGGACGCCACGATCAGCAGCGCCAGCCCCGTGATGCCGCCCGGGTAGTCCGCGCCGCCGAGTTTGCCGAGCGCCACGATGATGACGGACTGCACGGCGGTGGTGATGCCTTGGGAGACCACATTGCCGTTCATCAGGGCGCCGCGGGAGACGGGCGTGGTCAGAAAGCGGTTGAGGGTGCCGCGCTCGATTTCCTCCAAGGTTCCCATGCCCGCCCACATGTTGGAGGACAGGGCGCTCATCACCACGATGCCCGGGACCAGATAGTCCAGGTACGAGCCGGTGCCGAAGCCGCCGAGGTCGGTGATCTTGCGGAAGAGGGAGCCGAAGAGGAACAGCCAGATGACCGGCTGGATCAGATTGATCAGCAGGAAGACGGGTTGGCGCCAGTAGGCCATCAGCTGGCGCTGTGTCATGTACCAGGTCTGGGTGAGGGTCGCGCTCATCGGACACCTCCCGCGGCGCCGGCCGGCACGGGCGCCTCGGCCGCGGCCTCCGCCTCGTCGAAGCTGCGGCCCGCGTAGCGCAGATAGACGTCGTCGAGGGAGGGGCGGGCGACGGTCGCGGTCGCCACGGCGGCGCCCGCCCGCTCCAGGGCGGTGAGCAGCGTGGGTACGGCGGCGGCGCCGTCGTCGGCGCGGGCGCTGACGCGCCGGCCGTCCACGGCCACCTCGTGTACGCCCGGCAGCGCGGTGAGCGCGTCGCGCAGCGGCGGCTCCGCTCCGTCCGCGACGGCCTCGCTCAGCTCCAGGTGGACGGCGTCGCCGCGCAGTTCGCCCTTGAGCTCGTCCGGGGTGCCCTCGACCACGACCCGGCCGCGGTCGACGATGGCGATGCGCTCGGCGAGGCGGTCGGCCTCTTCGAGATAGTGCGTGGTGAGCACGATCGTCAGGCCGTCCTCCCCCGCGAGCCGGGCGATCTCCTCCCACATGGCCGCGCGGGCCTCGGGGTCGAGCCCGGTCGTGGGCTCGTCGAGGAAGAGCACTTCGGGGCGGTGTACGAGCCCGAGCGCGACGTCGAGCCTGTGGCACATCCCGCCGGAGTAGCCCTTGACCGGGCGGTTCCCGGCGTCGGCGAGGTCGAAGCGGGCCAGCAGCTCATCGGCGCGCCGGGCACAGGCGGCGCCCCGCAGCCCGTACAGCCGGCGCTGCAGCAGCAGGTTCTCGCGCCCGGTGGCCACCGGGTCGGCGCCGGACTTCTGTGCCACGACGCCGATGGCGGCGCGCACCCGGCCGGGGTGGCGGAGCACATCGTGTCCGGCGACCGCCGCCGTGCCGGCGTCGGGCCGGGCGAGGGTGGTGAGGATCTTGACGGTGGTGGACTTCCCGGCCCCGTTGGGGCCGAGCAGGCCGAAGACGATGCCGGACTCGACGGCCAGTTCCATGCCGTCAAGGGCCTTCACCCCGCCGGGGTAGGTCTTGACCAGTTGATTGGTTTCCACTGCGAGCGCGCGTGTGCGCAGGTGGTGCGGGGCGGGTCCCCCGGTTGTTGGCGCCATGGTGGCGTGTCTCCACTCTGATGTGTCGCATCTGATCTGTCGTACGACATCGACCTGTCGCGTGCCGACGCGTGCGAAATCCGCCGTACCGATCCGCGGGTGGAGAGCCGGGCTATCCTGGGTGTGCCGCACCTCGATCGCCTGGCCTGCCATCACCGCAGGTCCGGTCCGGGGTCAGGGCCCTGGTGCGCGCTGTTGGCGCAGCGCGCGCCGGGGCCTTCTTCACGCTCCGGTTCTACTTCTCCGGGTTGGTTCTCTCCTCTATCTCGACCCATTCCGCCGGCATCTCGCCGGTCCGGCTCAGCGTCCGCCATGCGGCCGCGCCGGAGAGGTTGCCCGCCGCAAGCTCCTCGCGTAGCGAACGGACCCACTCCATCTCGGCGCGGATCATGTGCAGTTCGTACTCCGTCTCCAGCAGGAACACCCTCGGCAGGTCCGTTTTCAGGGCGCCGATCGTGCCGTCAAGAGCCTCGGCGTGGGCCTCCAGCGTCTCGGCCCGCTGCCGCAGCAGCTCGTCGGCCTCGTCGATGGGCAGCACCAGGATCAGCGAGAGCGCGGCCGAGAAGGCGGGGTACTCCCGGACGGGGACGGACACCAGCTCCGCCAGCCAGTCGTGCAGTTCCCGTCGACCGTCCTCGGTCAGTCCGTACACCGTGCGCTCGGGGCGGAGCCCCTGCCGCTGGGTGCCGGCGACCTCGACGAAGCCGTGCTTCTCCAGGTTCTGGACAACGGTGTAGAGCGAACCGTAATTGATCTTGATGCTGTGTTCCTTGCCCCGTCGCCGGAGCACCTGCGCGATCTCGTACGGGTGCATGGGCCGCTCACTCAGGAGCGCCATCACCGCGAGCGCCAAGGGGTTGCTCAGCTTGCGCCGCTTCGCCGCCACCGTCATCACCTCGCCCCCGTATATCCGTCGCCGAACATATCGCGACTCAGCGGAGGCGTCAACCGCGATGTATCGCGATTGCGTCGGCTCTACGGCCATGTGTGGACATCAGGAAGCGGGAAGCGGCATACGACGGGCCGTGTCCGGCCGGGGACTCGCCCCGGCCGGACACGGCCCGTAGAGAACGCCGTGCGACGGATCAGCCCACGGAGGAGTACGCCACCACACCGCGCAGCAGCGCGTCGACCGCCCGGCGGGCGGCTCGTGCCACCGTGCCGCCCGCCGGGGCGGCCACGGCGATCTGGCCCAGCACGTCGATCACCTGCTTGCACCAGCGCACGAAGTCGCCTGCGGGCATGTCGACTTCGCGCAACAGCTCGTCCAGACCGTGTCCGGAGGCCCAGCGGTACGCGGCCCAGGCGAAGCCCAGATCGGGCTCGCGCTGGCCGACCCCCTCCGCCTGCTTGATCTTGTGATCGTCTTCCAGGGCGTCCAACCGGCCCCAGATGCGGACCATCTCGCCCAGGGCACCCTTGGCCCGGCCCGCGGGCAGCTTGGGCGGCATTGCGTCGTCCGCCGCCCGCGCCTCGTAGACCAGCGCGGAGGCGCAGGCCGCGAGCTCGGCGGGGGCCAGCCCCTCCCATACGCCCTCGCGCAGGCACTCGCTGGCGAGCAGGTCGAGCTCGCCGTAGAGCCGGGCGAGCCGCTTGCCGTCGTCGGTGACCTCCTCGCCGCTCAGATAGCCGAGCTCCGACAGCAGGGCGCAGATCCGGTCGAAGGTGCGCGCGATGGTGTTCGTACGCCCCTCGATGCGCCGCTCCAACTGGCGGGTGTCGCGCAGCAGCCGGTGGTAGCGCTCGGCCCAGCGGGCGTGGTCCTCGCGCTCGTCGCAGCCGTGGCAGGGGTGGGCCCGGAGAGTGGCGCGCAGCCGGGCGATCTCGGTGTCGTCGGCCGCCGCCGAGCGCTCTTTGCGGTGGCGGCGCATCTCGTGGTGGCCCGCCTTGGTGCGCAGCGCGGACGCCAGGTCCCGGCGGGACTGCGGGCTGCGCGGGTTGAAGGACCGGGGGATCCGCATCCGCTCCAACGGCTCGACCGGCACCGGGAAGTCGATCGCGGCCAGCCGCTTGACCTGCCGCTCGACGGTGAGCACGAGCGGGCGCGGCCCGTCGTGGTACTCCAGTCCGCGATGGCCGCCCGTACGCCCGGCCGGCAGCCCGGGGTCGAGCACCAGCGCCAGCCCCGCGTACTTGCCGGTCGGGACGTGGATGACATCGCCGGGGCGCAGCTTCTCCAGCGCGTCGGCGGCGGCCACGCGCCGCTGCGCCACGCCCTGCTTGGCCAGCTCGGTCTCGCGGTCCTTCAGGTCGCGGCGCAGCCGCGCATACTCGTCGAAGTCGCCCAGGTGGCAGGTCATGGAGGCGCGATAGCCGCGCAGGCCCTCCTCGTTGCGCTGCACCTGCCGGGAGATGCCGACGACCGCCTTGTCGGCCTGGAACTGCGCGAAGGAGGTCTCCAGCAGCTCGCGGGAGCGGTGCCACCCGAACTGCGAGACCAGATTGACCGCCATGTTGTACGAGGGCTTGAAGGAGGAGCGCAGCGGATACGTACGGGTACCCGCCAGGCCCGCGAGGGCGGCCGGGTCCATCGCGCGCTGCCACAGCACCACGGCATGGCCCTCGACGTCGATTCCGCGCCGGCCGGCCCGGCCGGTCAG
>NZ_MUNE01000607.1 GCF_002154605.1 Streptomyces milbemycinicus
GGTCCTGGCCCGGCTCGGCATCCCGCGTGTCCAGGGGATCCTCTTCGACCTCGGCGTGTCGTCCATGCAACTGGACGAGGCCGAGCGGGGTTTCGCGTACGCGCAGGACGCGCCGCTGGACATGCGGATGGACCAGACGACCGGGATCAGCGCGGCCGAGGTGCTCAACACCTATCCGCCGGGCGAACTGGTGCGGATCCTGCGGACGTACGGCGAGGAGAAGTTCGCCAGGAAGATCGTGGACGCGGTGGTGCGCGAACGTGCGAAGGAGCCCTTCCACAACAGCGCCCGGCTGGTCGAACTGATCCGTGCGGCCCTGCCGCAGGCCGCCAAGCGCACCGGCGGCAACCCCGCCAAGCGCACCTTCCAGGCGCTGCGCATCGAAGTCAACGGCGAGCTCACGGTCCTGGAACGCGCGATCCCCGCCGCGGTCGCGGCCCTCGCGGTCGGCGGCCGGATCGCCGTCCTCTCGTACCACTCGCTCGAGGACCGCCTGGTCAAGCACGTACTCGGAGCCGGTGCGG
>NZ_MUNE01000608.1 GCF_002154605.1 Streptomyces milbemycinicus
CTCGCCGACCGCGTCTTCACCGGCTACATGCTCGCGGGCAGCTTCGCCTTCGCCGCGCTCTTCGCCTATGTCTCCGGGTCTTCGTTCGTGATCCAGGAGATCTACGGCGCCTCCCCGCAGACCTTCAGCCTGCTCTTCGGGATCAACTCGATCGGCCTGGTCTCCGTAGGACAGCTCAACGGAAAGGTGCTGGCCGGGCGGGTCAGTCTGGACGCGGCCCTGTTCGTCGGCCTCGCNNATCGCGCTGTGCCTGATGGCAAGTGGGGTCTTCGGCGATGTCGGCCTCGTACCGATGGCCGCCGGGCTGTTCGTGCTGATGTCCGCGATGGGCCTGGCCATGCCCAACACCAACACCCAGGCGCTGATGCGCACCAAGCACGCCGCGGGCTCCGCGTCCGCGCTGCTGGGCACCTGCTCGTTCCTCGTCGGCGCGATCGCCTCGCCGCTGGTGGGCATCGCGGGCGAGCACACGGCCGTGCCGATGACCGTGGTCCAGCTGGTGTGTGCGGTCGCGGCCATGGCCAGTTTCGTGGGACTGTGCCGTCCGTGGCAGCAGCGCAAGACCGGCAAGACCGTCTGAACGACCATCTGGATCAGCTGATACGAGAGGTGGGGGCGCT
>NZ_MUNE01000609.1 GCF_002154605.1 Streptomyces milbemycinicus
GTTGGTGACCAGCTCGGAGACTACGAGCAGGACCATGTCGGCCTCCTTGGACACGCCCCAGGAGCGCAGCGTGCGCCCGGTGAAGCGGCGCGCGTGCATCACGGCGTCGGGCAGCCGCCACACCGCCCAGCCGGCCCGGGTCGGCCGCACCTTCATCCCGTCGTAGCGCAGCAACAGCAGCGCCACATCGTCATCACGCCGGCTCAGATCGCCCAGCAGCAAGTCGGCCAGCCGCCCGGCGTCGGACGGGTCCGCATCCGAGAGCGCCCCGCGCACCCGCAGCAGACCGTCGTCCAGGGGCAGGCTCGCGGACTCGACCAGCCCGTCCGTCAGCAGCGCGAGCACCGTACCGGGGGCCAGCCCGACCGCGGTCATGGCGTACTCCGCGTCGGCGAGTACCCCGAGCGGCGGCCCGCCCTCGACCTCCACCTCCTCGGTGGAGCCGTCCGGGTGGCGCAGCAGCGGCGGCAGATGTCCGGCCCGTACGAACCAGGCGTCGCCCTCCTCCATGTCCAGCTCGACATAGGTGCAGGTGGCGAACAGCTCCGTCTCCATGCCGACGAGCAGCCGGTTGGCATGGCAGATGACCACGTCGGGCGGATGGCCCTCCACCGCGTAGGCCCTGATGGCCGTGCGTATCTGGCCCATGATGGTCGCGGCCCCGGCGCTGTGCCCCTGGACGTCGCCGATCACCAGCGCCACATGGCCGTTGGGCAGCGGGATGACGTCGTACCAGTCGCCGCCCACCTCAAGCCCGCTCATCGCGGGCAGATAGCGGGCCACGGCCACCCCGCCGGGGAGCTCGGGCAGCCTGCGGGGCAGCAGGCTGCGCTGGAGCATGGTGGCGAGCTCGTGCTCGGCGTCGTACGCATGGGCGCGCATCAGGGCCTGACCCACCAGACCCGCCGTCGCGGTCAGCAGCGACCGCTCCTCCGGGCAGAACGCATGCGGCTTCTGCCAGCCGACCAGACAGACCCCGACCACCCGGCCCTGCGCCGGAAGCGGCAGGATGGCGAGGCCGCCGGCCCCCATGTCCGCCAGACCGGGCTCCAGGCCGCCGCCCGAGGGCAGCAGGCTGATCCGGCCCTCGTGCAGCGCGGCCTCCAGCGTGGGCAGCGCACGGAGCGGCACATCGGGCCACTCGGACCGCCACTCGGAGCGCCACATCCCCGGCCAGGCGCCGCGCTCCGGCGGGTCAAGGGCGGTCACCACCAGCCGGTCGCCCTCCAGCTCCGCGAGCGCCACCCGGTCGGCCCCCAGCGGCTCGTGCAGCGCGGCGGTCACCACCAGGCTGACGTCCCGGACGGTCATCGCGTTGGCCAGCGCCGCGGACAGCCGCTGCACCCGGGAGACCTCGTCGGCGGTGGGCCGCAGATACGAGGCGTCCGCCACCAGGCCCAGCAACCGCTCGGGGGTGCCCACGGCGTCCCCCTGGATCCGGCAGCACAGGCGCAGCCAGCGCAGCTCGCCGGTGGGCCGGCGGATACGGAACTCCAGGTCACGGCCGCCGAGAGTCAGCTGACCGGGCTCGACGATGGACATCAGCGCGGGCAGGTCCTCCGGCACGGTGTGCGCCAGCAGGGTCTCCACCCGCCCGTCGAACGCGTCCGGGGTGATGTCGACCAGCTCCAGCAGCTGCGCATCCGCGTCGATCCGCCCGGTGTTCAGCACCAGGGTGAACGAGCCGACGTGAAGGTGGTCCAGCGCCGAGCGCAGCACCGACAGCGGCCCGCCCCGGTCCGCCGCCCCGCCACCGGCGGCCTGGGCCGGTGTGCCCGCCTTGAGCTGGGCGGCGATCTGGTCGGCGTACAGCTCAAGGAAATTGCGCTGCTCGGCGTCGAAGCCGTCCCCGGGGTAGAGCACGACCAGGCAGCCCAGCCGCCTGCCGTCCGCCCCCAGCGGCAGCGCGCCCAGCGACATATCGGCCGGGAGGGCCTGCGGGGCGTTCTCCCCGTAGGCGGCGAGCTTCGCGGAGGTCGACCACTGGGGCCGCCCGGTGCGGAAGGCGTCGGCGACGGGGGAGCGCCCGGTGAGCGGATAGCTGGTCGGCAGCCCGTACAGGGCACGCGGACCGCCGGCCGTCTCGGTCAGCCGCAGTTCGTCGCTGTCGGCGGACAGTACGTAGACAGCCGTCAGCGCCGCCGTGGCAAACACCAGGGCCTGCTCCGTCACGGCGTGCTCCATCGTCGGCTGCCGGAGGCCGACACCGGACGCCCCGACATCCTGGTCCCTCCTCGGCCGCGTGATGCCCACTCCGGAGCCGCCTTGGCCGGCCATGTCGCCATTCCACCTCCTGGCCCGCCTGTGTGCCACCCACACACGTGATGGCGCTCACACAAACAGGATGGCATAGCCGCCACGGAACGAGCGGGGTCCGGTCGAACGCTGGTGATCTGCGGAAATGGATCTCTGGGAGTGATCTCCGGGAGTGATCTCCGGCAAGGATCTTCAGGGCGGATCCTGAGGCGGGGGTCTTGCGAGGCAGGAGGCAGAGTTCATATGCCTAACCCGCGCCGTACGGTATGCGCCGCCCGCGCCCCGCGAGCCGTAGAGCGCTGCGCCATTCAGGGTAATTCGCGGTCATCTCTATGGCGTAACCGTGTTGACGGCGCGCCTACTAGTCGTACTGACCGGTGGGTTTCCCCATCTGCCGGGGGACGGCGACGCGTATGTGACGCAGCGTCAGTCGCCGTGATGAGCCCCCCTGACACATGAAGCGCCCGCTCCGCCCGGCTCAAGGCTGCACGCGGCGCGATACGGCCCACCGTCATCCATCCACAGCACACAGCAGCACGCAGCACGGAGGGCTCATCATGCCTAGTCCCACGATTACCCTGGTGACCGTATCGCCGAATCCGGCGGTCGTCGGCCAGTCGTTCACCGTCACCGCCACCGTGATCCCGCTCGGGGTCGGGACCCCCACGGGCAACGTGAACATCTCCATTCCCGGAGCAACACCTGCCTCGGCCAACCCGGCGCTGGTGGGCGGCGTGGCCTCGGCGACCTTCACCAGCTCGACCCCCGGTGTTCTCACGGTCACCGCCACCTACTCCGGCGACGCCAACTTCACGGGCTCCACCGGCTCCAACGCCGTGGTCGTCCTCCAGGGCACGACGACCACCTCGGTGGTCTCGACGCCGGACCCGTCGGCGCTGGGGCAGAACGTGGCGATCACCGCCACGGTCACCGCGGTCGCCCCCGCGACGGGTACGCCGACCGGCACGGTCACCTTCGTCGTCAGCGGCTCCGGAGGCGGAACGTTCAACGCGCCCCTGAACGGCTCCGGCCAGGCCACGATCAACCTCAGCACCCTGGGGGTCGGCACACACGCCATCACGGCCATCTACAACGGCGACACGAAGTTCCTGCCGTCCACCGGCTCCGACACGCAGACGGTGAACCCCGGACCTGCGGCCACGACCACGACGGTGAGCGACGTGCCGGACCCGTCGGTCTTCGGGCAGCCGGTCACGTTCACCGCCATCGTCACGACGAACCCGCCCGCCACGGGCGTACCGACCGGTACGGTCTCCTTCACCATCAGCGGCCCCGGCGGCACGGCCACCGGCAGCGGGACGTTGGTCGGCGGCGTGGCGACCTTCACCACCAGCGCCCTCAACGCCAACGCCACCGCGTACACCGTGACCGCCGTCTACAACCCCAACACAACGAACTTCCTCACCTCGACGGGGACCGGCTCTCACCAGGTGAACAAGGCGTCCACGCTGACGACAGTCACCTCCTCCCCCGACCCCAGCACAGCGGGAAATCCCGTCACCTACATCGCCTTCGTGGCAGCGGTGCCTCCGGGAGCGGGCACCCCCACGGGGAACGTCACCTTCACCGTCACGGACTCCGGGAGCAACGTCGTCTCGGGGCCCACCACAGTGGCGCTGGACAGCAACGGCTTCGCCGTGTTCAACGACGCCACCGTCCTGGCGGCCGGCACCTACACGGTCTCGGCGACCTACGGCGGAAGCGGCAATTTCAACACGTCGGGCGCCTCCGACACGCACGTCGTCGTGTGAGAGGGCCGAACCCCGCCTGAAGCCACCCCCGGAAAACAGTGACGGCCGCCACCCGAGTGGGTGGCGGCCGTCACCGCTGTATCTGACTGCCGTTATGTCAGACGACCTCGGCTCACACGTCGAAGTAGAGCTCGAACTCGTGCGGGTGCGGACGCAGCTGCAGCGGAGCGATCTCGTTGGTGCGCTTGTAGTCGATCCAGGTCTCGATCAGGTCCGAGGTGAAGACATCGCCCTGGAGCAGGAACTCGTGGTCGGCCTCGAGGGAGTCGAGAACGGCCGGGAGCGAGGTCGGGACCTGCGGGACGCCCGCGTGCTCCTCGGGGGCCAGCTCGTAGAGGTCCTTGTCGATCGGCTCGGCCGGCTCGATCTTGTTCTTGATGCCGTCCAGACCCGCGAGGAGGAGGGCGGAGAAGGCCAGGTACGGGTTGCCGGAGGAGTCCGGGGCGCGGAACTCGACGCGCTTGGCCTTCGGGTTGGAGCCGGTGATCGGGATACGCATCGCAGCGGAGCGGTTGCGCTGCGAGTACACCAGGTTGACCGGGGCCTCGAAGCCCGGGACCAGACGGTGGTAGGAGTTCACCGTCGGGTTGGTGAAGGCCAGCAGCGACGGGGCGTGCTTGAGGATGCCGCCGATGTAGTAGCGGGCGGTGTCCGAGAGGCCCGCGTAGCCCTGCTCGTCGTAGAACAGCGGGGAGCCGCCCTGCCACAGCGACTGGTGGACGTGCATGCCCGAGCCGTTGTCACCGAAGATCGGCTTCGGCATGAAGGTCGCGGTCTTGCCGTTCCGCCACGCCACGTTCTTGACGATGTACTTGAACAGCTGCAGGTCATCGGCCGCGGCGAGCAGCGTGTTGAACTTGTAGTTGATCTCGGCCTGACCGGCGGTGCCCACCTCGTGGTGCTGGCGCTCGACCTGGAGACCGGCCTTGTTCAGCTCGAGGCTGATCTCGGCGCGCAGGTCGGCGAAGTGGTCGACCGGCGGGGTCGGGAAGTAGCCGCCCTTGTAGCGGACCTTGTAGCCGCGGTTGTCCTCCAGCGCACCGGTGTTCCAGGCGCCCGCCTCGGAGTCGATGTGGTAGAACGCCTCGTTCGACTTGGTCTCGAAGCGGACGCTGTCGAACACGTAGAACTCGGCCTCGGGGCCGAAGTACGCGGTGTCGGCGATACCGGTGGAGGCGAGGTAGGCCTCGGCCTTCTTGGCGATGTTCCGCGGGTCACGGCTGTACTGCTCACCCGTGATCGGGTCGTGGATGAAGAAGTTGATGTTGAGCGTCTTGTCCCGGCGGAACGGGTCGACACGGGCCGTCGACAGGTCGGCACGCAGGGCCATGTCGGACTCGTGGATCGCCTGGAAGCCGCGGATCGACGAACCGTCGAAGGCGAGCTCCTCGTGCGGGTCGAACGCCTCCGCCGGTACGGTGAAGTGCTGCATGACGCCGGGAAGGTCACAGAACCGGACGTCGACGAACTTGACGTCCTCGTCCGAGATGAACTTCCGAGCGTCGTCGGCGTTCTGGAACATCCAACTCCTCCTAGCCCGGCCGCGGGGGACGGGGATTTGTTCGGTCGCGCGGCTCATGTGCGGCTGGCGCGCTGGGGCCGACCATAGGCAGACGGGATTTCCCAAGCATGACCCATTTGTTTCACCCAGGTTAACCGGCATACGTCTCGTGCGCGTGGGGCATGTGAGGCCGGGGCCCGGTCCGGGAGCGGGCGGCCCTTGGGGAGACCGTGCGGGAAGCGGGCCCCGCTCCACGGGGAACGTATGCCGTCCCAGTACCGTGGTCGGGTGGACAAGAGGCAAGCAATCGGATCATGGCTCTCCGGGCCGCGCGCGGCCGCCGAGG
>NZ_MUNE01000061.1 GCF_002154605.1 Streptomyces milbemycinicus
TGGCGGCGGCCGGGGCGGGCCCGACGGGGGTGGGCCCGCCCCGACCGTGAACCCTGGGTCCTGAGCCCATGAGTCGCGAGCCGTGAGTCGCGAGTCATGGGCCGTGGGCGGGCGGGAAGCCGGGGATGTGCCGGGGATCAGCCGCCCTGGCCGAGCGGCAGGGCCCCGGCCAGGGTGCGCCACTCGGCCAGTGGGATGTCGCTCAGGGGATTGTCGGTCACGACCTGGACCGCAAGGTGGTCCGCGCCCGCCGCCAGGTACTCGTCGACGCGGCGGCGGATCGCCTCGGCGTCGCCCAGGGCGAAGACGGACGAGACGAGGTGGTCGCTTCCGCCGTCGCGGAAGTCGTCCTCGGTGAAGCCCAAGCGAAGGAGGTTATTGGTGTAGTTGGGCATCGGGAGGTAGTGGGAGAGATAGGCACGGGCGGTGGCGCGGGCGCGGTCGAGGTCCGGTTCGAGGACGACCTTGAGATCCGGGGCGAGGAGGGGGCCGGTGCCCAGGATTTCGCGGGCCTCGGCGGTGAACTCGGGCGTCACCAGGTAGGGATGGGCGCCGGCCGCGCGGTCGCGGGACAGCCCCAGCATCTTCGGGCCGAGGGCGGCCAGCACCCGTCGGGAGGCGGGTACCGGGGTCGGCGCGGCGTCGAGGCCGTCCAGGTACTCGCGCATCGCCGTGTACGGGCGGGCGTACTGCTTGACCATGTGACCGTGGCTGACCCCGAGGCCGAGCAGGAAGCGGCCGCCGTGAGCCGCGTCGAGGGCGGCGTGGCGCTCGGCCACATAGGCCGCCTCGTGGTCCCAGATGCTGAGGATGCCGGTCGCGACCGTGGTCCGGGAGGTCGCCTCCAAGAGGAAGGCGGCCTGGTCCGGCGAGGGGCTGCCGCCGAGCCACAGCGCTCCGTACCCCAGCTCGTCCACCTCGGCCGCGGCGTCCCTGATCGCGCCGTGGTCCGCGGGTTCGGTCGTGCGGAGGGCGCCGGTCCAGATGCCCGTCCTGCCCAGTGTGGTGGCGAGCACCCTGCCGGGCGTATTGCCTTGTGCGTCGTGAGAGGCCATGGGGTAATTCAACCGGAGGTAGCATCCGGTTGTTCCTCGCCGCGCGGCCTTACGCCGATTCGGCACGGGATTCTCACCTGAGCGGGCCTGAGCGGCTCTGACGCGGCCACACGGCCATACGGGGACCGCACAGGATCCCCAGGATTCTCAGGCTATTCACAGATAGCCGAAAGGGAGCTCTCAGGCGCCCGCCCGAAGGTGAGAACCATGAAGGCGACCTCGCCCCATGGGCGTTCCGAACTGCTCCGACCCGACGGGAGCCCCGTCCGGGTGCTGGTTGTGGACGACGAGTCGGCCCTCGCCGACCTGCTCTCGATGGCCCTGCGCTACGAGGGCTGGGAGGTGCGGACGGCCGGGAACGGCGCGGAGGCGCTGCGGATCACCCGCGAGCTGCGGCCGGACGCCGTCCTCCTGGACATCATGCTGCCCGACATGGACGGGCTCACGCTGCTGGGGCGGGTCCGCAACGAGCTTCCCGAGGTGCCGGTGCTCTTCCTGACCGCGAAGGACGCGGTCGAGGACCGGATCGCCGGGCTGACCGCGGGCGGCGACGACTACGTCACCAAGCCCTTCAGCCTGGAGGAGGTCGTCGCCCGGCTGCGCGGTCTGCTGCGCAGGTCGGGGGCCGCGGCGGCGCGCAGCGAGTCGCTGCTGACCGTCGGCGACCTGGTCCTGGACGAGGACAGCCACGAGGTCTCGCGGGCCGGTCAGGAGATCCATCTGACCGCGACCGAGTTCGAGCTGCTGCGCTATCTGATGCGCAATCCGCGCCGTGTGCTCAGCAAGGCCCAGATCCTCGACCGGGTGTGGAGCTATGACTTCGGTGGCCAGGCCAACGTCGTCGAGCTGTATATCTCCTATCTGCGCCGGAAGATCGACGCAGGGCGCAGCCCGATGATCCACACCCGGCGCGGCGCGGGGTATCTGATCAAGCCGGGCGAGTAGGCGAGCCGGATCGTGGCGTTCTCCCCTGCCGCCGGTGTGCCCGCCGTGCCTCAGCCGTCCCCCGGGTCTCAGCCGTCTTCCGGGCCCCAGCCGTTCTCTGGGCCTCAGTCGTCCCCCGTGCCTCAGTCGTCCCCCGCGTCTTCGCCGTCCGGCAGGCGGTCCGCGCGCCGTCGCCGCAGGCCGTGGTCGCTGCGTACCCGGCTGGTCGTTTCCGCGGTCGGGCTGATCGCCGTCGTCTGTGCCGTCATCGGCACGGTCACCACGATCGCCCTCCACACCTATCTGTACGACCAGGTGGACAAGCAGCTCTCCGGCGTCGCCACGCGCATCGCCGGCCCGCCCTTCGACGAGGTCAAGGGCCCGCGCCCCGGCGGCCAGTGGAGAGAGGACATCCGCGACGTCGTCGCCGGGCCGGGCCAGCCGATGGGGACCGTCGCCGCGGAGGCCGAGGGCGGCGTCCTGAGCGAGGGCGCGATCAGCCGCCAGCACGAGTCGAGCACGGGCGAGCCCAAGATCTCCGGCAGCTATCTGACCGCCGCTCAGCTGAAGGCGCTGAGCGAGGTCCCGCAGGACGGGAGCGAGCACACCGTCGACATCCCCGGCAAGGGCGAGTACCGCGTCAAGTACGTCGTCGGGGGCCACGGCGACTTCGTCGTCGGTATTTCGACGGCCGAGGCGCAGAACACCGTCGACACCCTCATCCTCGCCGAGATCTCCGTCACCGCCGCCGGACTGGTCGCCGCCGGGATCGCCGGCGCCGTCATGGTCGGCATCTCGCTGCGCCCGCTGCGCCGGGTGGCGGCCACCGCCACCCGCGTCTCCGAACTGCCGCTGCACAGCGGCGAGGTGGCCCTGCACGAACGGGTGCCGATGTCCGAGGCCGATCCGCGCACCGAGGTCGGCCAGGTCGGCGCGGCCCTGAACCGTATGCTCGGGCACGTCGAGTCGGCGCTCGCGGCCCGCCAGGAGAGCGAGACGCGGGTACGCCAGTTCGTCGCCGATGCCAGCCATGAGCTGCGCACCCCGCTCGCCTCGATCCGCGGCTACGCCGAGCTGACCAGACGCGGCCGCGAGGAGATCGGGCCCGACACCCGCCACGCCCTCGGCCGGGTCGAGTCCGAGGCGGCGCGGATGACCGGCCTGGTCGAGGATCTGCTGCTGCTGGCGCGCCTCGACGCGGGCCGTCCCGTCGAGCGCGCGGAGGTGGATCTGTCGCCCGTGGTCGTCGATGCGGTCAGCGACGCCCGGGCCGCCGGGCCGGACCACAAGTGGCGCCTGGAGCTGCCCGACGACCCCGCGGTCGTATACGGCGACGACGCCAGGCTGCGCCAGGTCCTGGTCAACCTGCTCGCCAACGCCCGTACGCACACTCCCCCCGGGACGACCGTCACCGCGCGCGTGCTGTGGCGCGGCCCGTACCGGGCGGGGCACGGGGCGCCGTACCCGGCTGCCCCGTATCCAGCCCCGTATCCGGCCCCGTATTCCGGGTTTTCCGGGTACTCCGCGCCCTGTGTGTCCCTGGAGGTCGAGGACGACGGGCCGGGCATCCCACCCCACCTCCTGCCGCATGTCTTCGAACGCTTCGCCCGCGGCGACGCCTCGCGCTCACGCGCCGCCGGGAGCACGGGGCTCGGCCTCGCCATCGTGCACGCCGTGGTCACCGCGCACGGCGGCCAGGTGACGGTGGACAGTGTGCCGGGCCGCACCGTCTTCGGCGTCCACTTGCCCGTCGACCCGCCCGCCGGCCAGGCCGTGCGCCAGTCCGTCCACCACTCCGCCCACCAGGCCGTTCACCACTCCGTAACCCACTCACAGCCACGGCACAGGCTGACCACACAGCCATGACAGCGCCGCTCGCGAATGTCGTCCCCATGCGAACTCACACACCTCTCGAGGCACCGCCCGAGACACCCCTGCAGACCTTGCCCGCTCGCGCGCATGTGACGGTCGGCCGGAGCCAGCCGGTGCTCGACGTCGTGGTCCCCGTGTACAACGAGGAGGCCGACCTCGAGCGGTGCGTGCGGCGGCTGCACGACCACCTGGCCCGCACCTTCCCGTACGCCTTCCGCATCACCATCGCGGACAACGCCAGTACGGACCGCACCCCGGAGATCTCCGCCTACCTCGACGACGCCATCGACGAGGTCGTCGCGGTCCGGCTGGAGCAGAAGGGCCGCGGGCGCGCGCTGCGTACGGTCTGGTCGATGTCACAGGCGCCGGTGCTGGCGTACATGGACGTCGATCTGTCGACCGATCTGAACGCGCTGCTGCCGCTGGTGGCCCCGCTCATCTCCGGCCACTCCGACCTGGCGATCGGGTCGCGGCTGGCGCGCAGCTCGCGCGTGGTGCGCGGCACCAAGCGGGAGTTCATCTCGCGCGCGTACAACCTCATCCTGCGCGGCAGCCTGGCCGCCCGCTTCTCCGACGCCCAGTGCGGTTTCAAGGCGATCCGCAAGGACGTCGCCGAGCGGCTGCTGCCGCTGGTCGAGGACACCGGGTGGTTCTTCGACACCGAGATGCTGGTGCTGGCCGAGCGGGCCGGGCTGCGTATCCACGAGGTGCCGGTGGACTGGGTCGACGACCCCAACAGCACGGTCCACATCGTGAAGACGGCCACCGAAGACCTCAAGGGCGTCTGGCGGGTGGGGCGCGCGCTGGCCACCGGCGCGCTGCCGCTGGACCGGCTGCGCCGCCCCTTCGGGGACGATCCGCGCGACCGCGGGCTGAGCGGGGTCCCGGGCGGACTGGCCCGGCAGCTGGTCGGCTTCTGCGTGGTGGGCGCGCTCAGCACGCTCGTCTATCTGCTGCTCTACTCCCTCTTCCGGCTGGGTACGGGCCCGCAGATCGCCAACGCGCTGGCCCTGCTGCTGTCGGCGCTCGGCAACACCGCGGCCAACCGGAGGCTCACCTTCGGCGTACGCGGCCGGGACCGGGCGATGCGTCACCAGGCCCAGGGGCTGGTGGTGTTCGGCATCGGCCTCGCCCTGACCAGTGGCTCCCTGGCCGCGCTGGACGCCGCCGCCTCCGGCACCCCGGCGCACAGCACCGAACTCGCCGTCCTGATCGCGGCCAACCTCGCCGCGACCGTGCTGCGCTTCCTGCTCTTCCGGGCCTGGGTCTTCCCCTCGGAAAGCCCGCAGAACGGGACGGCCACCGACCTCAACCTGACCGACCACGACTCTAGGAACACCCGATGACGACGTACGACCAGGGCTTCCGCGCAGCGGGGCCGCCGCCCCCGGCTCCCCCGGCCGCGACCCCCGCGCGGCCGGCGGCCCCGGAGGGCTCGCGCCTGGCCCGGGCGTGGCGTGGCCGGCCCGAGGACCCGCGCTGGGCGCGGCCCGCCCTATGGGGTCTGCTGGCTGTCACCACCGTGCTCTATCTGTGGAGCCTGGGCGCGTCCGGCTATGCGAACCAGTTCTACTCGGCCGCCGTGCAGGCGGGCAGCGAGAGCTGGAAGGCGTTCTTCTTCGGCTCCTCCGACGCCGGGAACTCCATCACCGTCGACAAGCCCCCGGCCGCCCTGTGGCCGATGGCCCTGTCGGTGCGGGTGTTCGGCCTCAGCTCCTGGGCGATTCTGGTCCCCGAGGCGCTGATGGGCGTGGCGACGGTCGGCGTGCTCTACGCGGCGGTACGGCGCCGGTTCAGCGCGGCCGCCGGTCTCATCGCGGCGGCGACGCTGGCGGTGACCCCGGTCGCGGCGCTGATGTTCCGGTTCAACAACCCCGACGCGCTGCTGTGCCTGCTGATGGTCTTGGCGGTCTACTGCGTGCTGCGCGCGCTGGAGGACGCCCGCACCAAGTGGCTGGTGCTGGCCGGAGTCTGGTTCGGGCTCGGGTTTCTGACCAAGACGCTGCAGGCGTGGCTGATCCTGCCGCCGCTGGCGCTGGTGTACGCGGTGTGCGCGCCCGCGAAGCTCGGGAAGCGGATCCGCCAACTGCTGCTCGGCGGGCTCGCGATGGTCGTCGCCGGTGGCTGGTGGGTGGCGATCGTCGAGCTGTGGCCGAAGTCCTCGCGCCCGTACATCGGCGGTTCGCAGGACAACAGCTTCCTAGAACTGACCTTCGGCTACAACGGCCTGGGCCGGATCAACGGCAACGAGACCGGCAGCGTCGGCGGTGGTGGTGGTGGCGGTGGCGGGAACGGCGGCGGCCAGTGGGGCGAGACCGGCATCGACCGGCTCTTCAGCTCCGACATGGGCGGCCAGATCGCCTGGCTGCTGCCCGCGGCTTTCATCCTGCTGCTCGCGGGGGTCTGGCTGACCTGGCGGGCCAAGCGCACGGACACCCAGCGTTCGGCGTTCCTGGCGTGGGGCGGGGCGCTGCTGATGACCTTCGCCACCTTCAGCTTCATGTCCGGGATCTTCCACCAGTACTACAACATCGCGCTCGCACCGTATATCGCGGCCATCGTGGGCATGGGCGCGGCGATGCTGTGGGAGCGGCGGTCCACCGCCGCGGCGTCGATGGTGCTCGCCGCCACCGTCGCGGTGACGGCCATCTGGTCGTACGTGCTGCTGAACCGCTCCTCCGACTGGCACCCCTGGCTGCGCTGGGCGGTGCTGATCGCCGGGCTCGCGGCGGCGGCCGGGCTGCTGGTCGCGTCGCGGCTGGGCGGGCGGCTGGCGCTGGGCGTGGCGGGTCTGGGCCTCGCGGCGTCGCTGGCCGGGCCCATCGCGTACACGCTCAACACGGTCGACACACCGCACGGCGGCTCGATCGTCACGGCCGGTCCCGCGGTGTCGGGCGGCATGGGCGGCCCCGGCGGCGGCCGTCCGGGCGGCTTCCCGGGCGGGGCCAACGGCGGCCCGCCGGGGATGCGGAACGGCAACGCTCAGGGCCAGAACGGTACGGGTACGGGGCAGAACGGCCAGCAGGGCATGATCCCCGGCGGCGGCCAGCAGGGCGGCCAGCAGGGTGGTCAGAACGGCGGTCAGAACGGTGGCTTCCCCGGCGGTGGCTTCCCGGGTGGCGGCCAGTCCCAGCAGAACGGCACCGGCCAAGGCCAGAACGGCCAGGGCCAGCAGGGCAACCGCCAGGGCATGATGCCCGGCGGCATGGGCGAAGGCGGCCGGCGCGGCGGCGGTATGGGCGGTCTGCTGGACGGCCCGAGCGTCAGCTCCAAGGTCAAGGCCGCGCTGGAGAAGAATTCCGGGGACTACACCTGGATCGCCGCGGCGATCGGCTCGCAGAACGCCGCGGGTTACCAACTCGCCACCGAGGACCCGGTGATGGCCATCGGCGGCTTCAACGGCAGCGACCCGTCCCCGACCCTCGCGCAGTTCAAGGCATATGTGGAGCAGGGGAAGATCCACTACTTCATCAGCTCGGGCGGTATGGGCGGCATGGGCGGCGGTCCCGGTGGCGGGAACGGCACCTCGTCCAAGATCAGCTCGTGGGTCGAGGCCAGCTTCAAGAAGGTCACGGTCGACGGCACCACCCTCTACGACCTGACCCAGAAGGCGTCGAAGTGACCCAGGTACCCAGGTGATCAGCTGAACGTCGCAGGTCAACGGGCCGGTGGCGGAGGAATTCCCTCCGCCACCGGCCCGTTCGCGCTCCCCCTCCGGAAATCTCCTGTACGCCGTAGGGGAAGCGCTGTACGGTGTACGACACCCCGGTCCCGTACACCGTATAAGCGCGCAAGGAGAGTCATGACGGCGCAGACCGCCGACCCCACGTCCGATACCCCGCCCGGCCGGCAGACCGGCGGGCACCCCCAGCGCTGGCTGATTCTCGGCGTCATCTGCCTCGCCCAGCTCACCGTGCTCCTCGACAACACCATCCTCAACGTCGCGATCCCGTCCCTCACCGAGGAGATGGACGCCTCCACGGCCGACATCCAGTGGATGATCAACGCCTATTCGCTCGTCCAGTCCGGGCTGCTGCTCACCGCGGGCAACGCCGCCGACCGCTACGGCCGGAAGAAGATGCTCGTCGCGGGGCTCGCCCTGTTCGGGATCGGCTCACTGGCCGGCTCGCTGGCGCAGGGGCCGCAGCAGCTGATCGCCGCCCGCGCGGGCATGGGGATCGGCGGGGCGCTGCTGATGACCACCACCCTCGCTGTGGTCGTGCAGGTCTTCGACGAGGGCGAACGCCCCAAGGCCATCGGCGTATGGGGCGCGGTCAGCTCGCTCGGGTTCGCCGCGGGCCCGCTGATCGGCGGCTCGCTCCTCGAACACTTCTGGTGGGGCTCGATCTTCCTGATCAACCTCCCGGTGGCGCTGCTCGGCCTCGCCGCCGTCGTCTGGCTGGTGCCGGAGTCGAAGAACCCGACCGGCGACCGGCCCGATCTGCTCGGCGCGCTGCTGTCCACGATCGGCATGACCGGCGTCGTCTTCGCGATCATCTCGGGGCCCGAGCACGGCTGGACGTCCCAGCGGGTGCTGCTGTCGGCCTTCGTGGGCGTGGTGGTGCTGACCGGCTTCGCACTGTGGGAGCGCCGGATCCCGTACCCGATGCTGGATATGCACTTCTTCCGCGACCGCCGCTTCGTGGGCGCCGTCGGGGGCGGCATCCTCGTCGCCTTCGGCATGGGCGGCTCGCTCTTCCTGCTCACCCAGCATCTGCAGTTCGTGCTCGGATACGACGCGCTGGGCGCGGGACTGCGCACCGCCCCGCTCGCGGTGGTGATCGTCGTACTGAACCTCTCGGGCGTCGGCGCCCGGCTGCTGACCAAGCTCGGCACCCCGGCCACCATCCTCTGCGGAATGGGCCTGCTGGCGGTGGGGCTGGCCCTCATCGCGACGCTCGGCGCCGACGGCTACAGCGGGATGTTCCTCGGACTGGTCGTGATGGGGGCGGGCATCGCGGTTTCCATGCCCGCGATGGCCACGGCCATCATGTCGGCGATCCCGCCGGAGAAGGCGGGGGTGGGCGCGGGCGTCAACGGCACGCTCACCGAGTTCGGCAACGGCCTGGGCGTGGCCGTCCTCGGCGCCATCCTCAACTCCCGGTTCGGCGCGCTGCTGCCCGCGGCCGCCGCCGGGGCCGGCTCGCTCCCGGCCGCCTACACCGCCGCGCGCACCGAAGCGGACCGGGCCTCCGTCGCGGACGCCTTCGCCTCCGGTGTGCAGACCAGCCAGCTGGTCGGCTCGGCGGCCGTACTGGCGGGCGGTGTGCTGACAGCGGTGCTGCTGCGCCGGGCCGAACGATCACAGGAGGCAGGGGCGGCGGCATAGCATCGGGTACGTAAGACGCCACCGGCCGCGCGTCTCCAGCCGCGCGGCCCTGGTGCAGGGAAGAAGGAGAGCGCGCCATGGCAACAGGCAGCCGTGTCATCCGTCCGCGGACCAGCATCTGGCTCTCCGAACGCAAGGCCCCGAAGCGCAAGGCGGAGCAGCAGCCGGCCGGGCTCGACCATGTGAAGATCGTCGCGGCCACGGTCCGGCTGCTGGACGCCGAGGGGCTGGCCGGGTTCTCGATGCGCCGGCTGGCGGCCGAGCTGGAGGTCACCGCCATGTCGGTCTACTGGTACGTCGAGACCAAGGACCATCTCCTCGAACTCGCCCTCGACGCGGCGATGGGCGAGATGTCGCTCCCCGCGGGGATCCTCGGCCCTGTCGAGGGCTATGAGCATCTGGACGTCGAGGGCTATGAGCACCTGGAGTCCGGAGCACGGGACTGGCGCGATCAGCTGCGCCAGATCGCTTCCGAATACCGCAGGCTGCTGGTCGCCCACCCCTGGCTGTCCCCGCTGATGGGCGAGTACATGAACATCGGGCCGAACGCCATGGTCTTCTCCACCGCCGTGCAGCGCGTGGTGCGCGACAGCGACCTGCCCGCGTCACAGGTGCCGGGCGCGCTGGCCCTCGTCTTCCAGTTCGTCTACGGCTTCAGCACCATCGAGGGCCGCTTCGCCGCCCGCTCCCGGGCCGCGGGCATGAGCCAGGACGAGCTCGTCGCCGAGACGATGGCGGCCATCGAGGGCCGCCCGGAGTTCGACGAATCACGGGCGCTCATGGAGGCTCGATGCGGCGGCACCGTCCAGGAGATGCGCGAACGGGACTTCACCTTCGCCCTGGACTGTGCGATCGCCGGCATCGAGGCCCTCCGCGATGGCAGAGACGGCAGAGACGGCAAGGACTGAGGGAGCCGCCTCAGGCGCCCGGCAGCTCTGTGCCCTGCACCGCTTGTATGTCGAGCTCCACCCGCAGCGTCGTGCCGATGGCGGCGATACCCGCCGCGACCACCTGGTTGTAGTTCATCGCGAAGTCCTCGCGCTGCAACTGCGCCGTGGCGCGGAAGGCCGCCCGCACCCCGCCCCATGGGTCGGGGCCCGTCCCCAGATACGTCAGGTCCAGATCGACCTCCCGTATCACGCCGCGCAGGGACAGCTTTCCGTGCACCGTCCAGCGGTCGGCGCCGGCCGGGGTCAGCCCTGTGCTCTGGTACGTCAGGACCGGGAAGCGCTCCACATCCAGGAAGTCGGCCGACTTCAGATGGCCGTCGCGCATACCGTTTCCCGTGTCGATGCTCGCGGCCTGGATGACCGCCTCGACGCCGGACTTCTCGATGTCCTCGGCTATGTCGATGCGCCCGCTGAACTCCGTGAACCGGCCGTGCACGCTGGAGATGCCCAGATGCTGGGCGACTGCCCCCACCGCCGAGTGCGCCGGGTCGATCGTCCACGCGCCGGGCGGCGGCAGCTCCACCCCGCCCTGCCGGGCCAGCACCACCGTGCCGAGCTCGACGCGCCCCGAGGCCGTGACGATCGCGGTCGAGGCGGCGGGGGCATAGCCCACGGCGGTGGCGATGACCGTGTACGGCCCGGGCGCCAGCGGGTCGTGGGTGCGCACCGCGCCGTCCTCGTCGGCCTGGGCGCGCAGCACCTGGGCGCCCGTCATATCCGTGACCGTCAGGACGGCGTGCTGCACCGCCCAGCCGTCGCGCGTACGGATCTGGGCGCGCAGCCCTCCGCTCGCGCTCCCGCCCGTTTCTGCTGCAGTGGTCGTCATGCCGCCTCTCGCTCCCGCTCCCGTTTCTGTCGGGGCTGTCTCGTCTGTTCTGTGCGCGTATGTGACTTGTTCGTATGTGGCTTGTTCGTATGTGGTCGTGCGCCGAATCCGGGCGGCGGTGTCAGGCCGTCCCCTGCCTGGCAGGCTCGCTCTCCACCTGCTATACACCGCCGCCGGGATCCGGGTTCCGGGACCGGCGCTCCGGCGCCGGTCCCGGCCGGGACCGGGGCGCGTCTCCGCTCTGCGCGCCCCGGCCCCGGGGGTCTTCCCTTCCGCAGGGCCGTCAGGCCCCTCAGTCGAGGGGATGGGCGAGCTCGACGTCGTGTCCGTCGACTCCCTGCCCCTGGACCGTCAGCGCGCCCGCGACCGGCGGGTAGCCGCTCGCGATGACCGTGTAGTCGCCCGCGTTCAGGTCGGTGAAGGCGTACGCCCCGTCCTCCCCGGTCGTCGCGGTGGCGACCACGTTCCCGGCGGCGTCCACCAGCGTGACCCGCGCGTCCGGCAGCGGCCGCCGGTCGGCCCCGGCCCGTACCACGCCCTGCACCCGCGCACCGGCCTGCAGCGCGATCTCGACCCGGGTCAGGCCCTGGGCGCCGACCTCGACGGGCAGCGCGGCGGGCCGGAAGCCGGCGGCGTTCACCGCGACCGTGAAGGTCCCGGGGACCAGCTCCTCGAACCTGAAGTCGCCCTGCTCACCGGTCTTCCCGGTGGCCAGCACCTCGCCTCGGACATCGGTGACCACGACCATCGCCGCCTCGACCGGCAGCCCTTCGGCGGCGCCGCGAACCGAGCCCGCCAGGCCGCTGGTCGCCGCCAGTACGACGTCGAAGGGGAGCGGTTCGTCGCCGACCACCACGGTCGACGCCTGCGGCTGGTGGCCGTCGGCGGCCGCGATCAGGACGTAGGTGCCGGAACCCGGCGCGTCCAGGGCGTACGAGCCGTCCACATGGGCCACGGAACGGCCCAGCTGCCGCCCGTTCAGCGAGATCAGCGTGACCGCTGCGCGCGGGACCGCGCTGTGGTCGGCGTTCCGGACAAAGCCGTGCACGCCCTGCCGGGGGTGGTGGTCGCCGCCGTCTCCGGCGGAGGCGTACGCGGCGAGCCGCTGCGTGGCGGACGCGTCCGCCAGGGCGTACTCCGACGCGGTGTCGGACGAGTCGACGGCCGGCGCGCCCACGAGGGCGGGCTCAAGCTGCTCCATGGCGGCCGTGGTGGCCGTGGTGGCCGTGGTGGCCGTGGCGGCCGCGGGGCTTGCGGCGCTCGTCGCCAAGTCCTGGTCCGCCGGGGTTGTGGCCTGGGCGGCCTCGTCGGAAGAAGCCTGAGCACCCGACCGGGTCTTCAGCGGGACCTCCTTGATGAACAGCGTGACGAAGAAGGCCAGCAGCGCGGCCCCCGAGGCGTACAGGAAGACATCCGCGATGCCGTGTCCGTACGCGCTCTCCATGATGGTGCGCAGCGGCTGCGGGAGCTTGTCCGGGTCGGGGATCCCGCCGCCACCGGCGCCGCTCTGGGCCAGTGCCTTGCCCTTGGGGCCGAGGTCGGTCAGGCCGTCCTTGACGTAGTCGGTGACGCGGTTGCCGAGCACCGCGCCGAGCGCCGAGACGCCGACCGCACCGCCCAGGGAGCGGAAGAAGGTGACGACGGCACTGGCCGAGCCCAGGTCCTGCGGGGCCACCTGGTTCTGGGTGGCCAGGACCAGGTTCTGCATCATCATGCCGATGCCAAGGCCCATGAGCGCCATGAAGATGGCCAGGTGCCAGTAGGGCGTGTCGTACCGCATGGTGCCCAGCAGCCCCAGGCCCGCGGTGACCAGCACACCGCCGGTGACCAGCCAGGCCTTCCAGCGTCCTGTCTTGGTGATGACCTGGCCGGAGACGGTCGAGGAGACGAACAGACCACCGATCATCGGGATGGTCAGCACACCGGACATGGTCGGCGTCTTGTCCCGCGCCAGCTGGAAGTACTGGCTGAAGAAGACGGTTCCGGCGAACATCGCGATACCGACGAACAGCGAGGCGAGCGACGCCAGGGCGATCGTCTTGTTGCGGAACAGCCGCAGCGGGATGATCGGCTCGCTGGCCTTGCTCTCGATCAGGATGAAGAGCAGTCCGATGGCGATCGAGCCGCCGACCATCGCGTAGGTCTGCCAGGAGACCCAGTCGTACTTGTCACCCGCGAAGGTGACCCAGATCAGCAGCAGCGAGACCGCGGCGCTGATGAAGAAGGCACCGCTCCAGTCGACCTTGACCTCACGCTTGACGACCGGCAGCTTCAGGGTCTTCTGCAGCACGATCAGCGCGATGACGGCGAACGGCACACCGACGTAGAAGCACCAGCGCCAGCCGAGCCAGGAGGTGTCGGTGATCACGCCGCCCAGCAGCGGACCGCCGACGGTCGCCACCGCGAAGGTCGCGCCGAGGTAGCCGCTGTAGCGGCCGCGCTCGCGCGGGGAGATCATCGCGGCCATCACGATCTGGGCGAGGGCCGACAGACCGCCCACCCCGATGCCCTGCACCACACGGCAGGCGATCAGCATGCCCGCGCTCTGCGAAAGTCCGGCGACCACGGAGCCGGCCACATAGATGACCAGCGATATCTGGACGAGAAGCTTCTTGCTGAACAGGTCGGAGAGCTTGCCCCACAGCGGGGTGGTGGCGGTCATCGACAGCAGGGCGGCGGTGACCACCCAGGTGTACGAGGACTGGCTGCCGTGCAGGTCGGCGATGATCTCCGGGAGGGCGTTCGAGACGATCGTCGAGGAGAGGATCGCGACGAACATGCCGAGCAGCAGCCCGGACAGCGCCTCCATGATCTGCCGGTGGGTCATCGGAGCCGCCGAGTCGGAGCCGTGGCCCTGGTGACCGCGGTGGCCT
>NZ_MUNE01000610.1 GCF_002154605.1 Streptomyces milbemycinicus
GGCCGCGCGCGGCCGCCGAGGACATGGGCGTCGAGCTGGGCTACCGGGGCGAGGCACTGGGACTGCCCGAGAGCGGGCCGGGCTCCATCGCGCCCATCGGACGCCGCCTCGGGGCGCTGCTCATCGACTGGGGACTGTGCCTGCTCGTCTCCTACGCGCTGCTGTCCGGCGGCAAGGCGCAGGCGACGGGCAACTGGGCGCTCGCCGTCTTCTTCGTACTGAGCGTGCTCACCGTCGGCACGGTCGGCTGCACCCCCGGCAAGCTGCTGCTGAAGCTGCGCGTGATCTCCGCGAGCGGCGGGCGGCTGAGCCTGCCGCGGGTGGTGCTGCGCAGTGTGCTGCTGCTGATCGTGATCCCCGCGGTGGTCTGGGACCGGGACACCCGCGGTCTGCACGACCGGCTCGCGAACTCGGTGCAGATCCAGGTCTGAGGCCGCTGCTCGTACGACTGGGGTAAAACGACTGGGGCGGCCCGGAATCGAGATTCCGGGCCGCCCCAGTCGTATGCGGTCCTGTTGTGCTGGTACGGGGCTCAGCGGCCCTTCGGCATCCGCATTCCCTTGGGCATCGGGCCCTTGGGGATCGGCATGTTGCTCATCAGATCGCCCAGCGCCCGCAGCCGGTCGTTGACCGCGGTCACCTGGCCGCCGGGCAGCACCCGCGGCAGCTTCAGCAGCTTGGCGCGCAGCTTCTTGATCGGCACCTGGTCCTCACCGGTGCCCACGATCACATCGTGCACCGGCACATCCGCGACGATGCGCGCCATCCGCTTCTTCTCCGCGGCCAGCATGGACTTCAGCCGGTTCGGGTTGCCCTCCGCGACCAGCACGATGCCCGCCTTGCCGACGGCCCGGTGGATGACGTCCTGGCTGCGGTTCATCGCCACCGCGGGCGTCACCGACCAGCCACGGCCCACGTTCTCCAGCACCGCCGCCGCCGCGCCCGGCTGTCCTTCCATCTGTCCGAAGGCCGCTCGCTCGGCACGGCGGCCGAAAACGATCGCCATCGCGAGGAAGGCCAGGACGAAGCCCAGGATGCCCAGGAAGATCGGGTGGTCGATCCAGAAGCCGATCGCGAGGAAGACACCGAAGGTGACGATTCCCACCGCGGCGACGACAAGACCGACCTTTGAGTCGACCTTCTTGGTCATCTTGTAGGTCAGGGCGATCTGCTTCAGCCGCCCGGGGTTCTCGGATGTTTCCTTCCTCGCCATACAGCGAAGTTTACGTGGCCTGGGAAGCCCCGGTGGACACGGCCTCCAGCACGTGCTCGGCCTCGTGACGGTCCTTCGCGCGGCGCCGGTCCTCCAGGACCGCGGTCCAGGCGTTACGGCGGGCGGTGCGCTGCCCGCCGCCCAGCAGCAGACCCTCCAGAGCGAGCAGTGCGTCGGTGACGGACGGCGGACGTACGGGCGCGGCCGACATGGGTCCCCCTCGGGAGCGGCGGATGATCAGGGCTCACACACAGAACGTTGTGTGGCTTAATCGTTACCCAAAGGTGTTACCAGTGCGTGACCGGCCGGTCAAACACCGATGAAGCCTTGAAAAGCCGCTGGTCTCGCTCTGACCAGCGGCATTGTCCAAGGTGCGAGCGTGGGTGTGCCCGTACTCACATAGCGTGTTGGTCACATCCGGTGGTCATACCGCCTGAGCGGCCACCGCGATCCCGCGCTTCTCGATGGCCTGCTGGTAGAGCCGGCCCGCGCGGTACGAGGAGCGGACGAGCGGGCCGGACATGACACCGGCGTAGCCGATCTCCTCCGCCTCCTCCTTCAGCTCCACGAACTCCTGGGGCTTGACCCAGCGGTCCACCGGATGGTGCCGGACGCTCGGCCGCAGATACTGCGTGATCGTGATCAGCTCGCACCCCGCGTCGTACAGGTCCTGGAGCGCCTGGCTGATTTCCGCCCGCTCCTCGCCCATGCCCAGGATCAGATTGGACTTGGTGACCAGACCCGCCTCACGCGCCTTGGTGATCACCTCGAGCGAGCGCTCATAGCGGAAGCCGGGGCGGATGCGCTTGAAGATCCGCGGGACGGTCTCCACGTTGTGCGCCAGCACCTCGGGGCGGGCGGAGAAGACCTCGGCAAGCTGCTCGGGCACCGCGTTGAAGTCCGGGATCAGCAGCTCGACGCCGGTGTCCGGCATCAGCGAGTGGATCTGGCGGACCGTCTCGGCGTACAGCCAGGCGCCGCCGTCCTCGAGGTCGTCGCGGGCGACACCGGTGACCGTCGCGTACTTCAGCTCCATGGACTGGACGGACTCGGCGACCCGGCGCGGCTCGTCCCGGTCCAGGGCCTGTGGCTTGCCGGTGTCGATCTGGCAGAAGTCACAGCGCCGGGTGCACTGGTCGCCGCCGATCAGGAAGGTCGCCTCGCGGTCTTCCCAGCATTCGTAGATGTTCGGACAGCCGGCCTCCTGGCACACGGTGTGCAGGCCCTCGCGCTTCACCAGGCCCTGCAGCTCGGTGTACTCGGGACCCATTTTCGCGCGGGTCTTGATCCACTCGGGCTTACGCTCGATGGGCGTCTGGCTGTTCCGGACCTCAAGGCGCAGCATTTTGCGTCCGTCGGGTGCGACTGCGGACACGTCCGGCACTCCTTAGTGCTTGTCAGTGCTTGGCGGGGCATCGAATCTTTGGCGAACCCCAGCGTACGCCCGTCATTCGTACGCTCTTACGCCCAGGGACCCCGCCGAGGAATGGCACCCCGGGGACCATTCCCGGGCCGGGGCGGCGGTCAGACGGCGCGCGGCAGCGGTACGGCGGACTCCATGACGGTCCGCAGATGCTTCTCGATCACCGGAACCACCTCCGTCACGGAGATATCGCGGCCCAGCTCCTCCGAGAGCGAGGTCACCCCCGCGTCGCGGATCCCGCACGGCACGATCCGGTCGAACCAGGTGGTGTCGGGGTTGCAGTTCAGCGAGAAGCCGTGCATCGTCACGCCCTTGGCGACCCGGACCCCGATCTGGGCGAGCTTGCGGTCCTCGCGGCGCTGCCCGGCGTTGGACGGGGCGTACTCCGGGCCGTTCAGCCGAGGGTCGAACTCCTCGTCGGCCACGCGCGGATCGAAGTCCAGGTTCAGCCCGCCCAGCGCGCGGCGCTCCTCCACCGGGTCGCCCAGCACCCACACCCCGCTGCGGCCCTCGACCCGGGTGGCCTCCAGGCCGAACTCCGCACAGGTCAGCAGCAGGGCCTCCTCCAGACGCCGTACATGCGCGACGACGTCCACCGGACGCGGCAGCTTGAGGATCGGATAGCCGACGAGCTGCCCCGGGCCATGCCAGGTGATCTTGCCGCCGCGGTCCACGTCCACGACCGGAGTGCCGTCCAGGGGGCGCTCGTCGTCCGCCGTGCGTCGGCCCGCCGTGTAGACCGGCGGGTGCTCCAGCAGCAGACAGGTGTCCGGCGCCTCATCGGCGAACCGAGCGGCGTGCACCCGCCTCTGCTCCTGCCATGCCTCCTGGTACTCGACGGCGTCCGCCCCGAATCCCAGATGGACAAAGCGCAGCTCACTCACGGCGGCAATCCCTTCGGACCTCGTACAGCGCTCCGGCGCCCGACTCCGGGCGCCTCAGCCACTGTACGTCCGGCGAATCCGGCCCCCGCAGCCGGATCGTTCTCATCCGACCCCTCACACGATCGGATGAATGCAGGGCGACCGAGACGATCAGTGCCTCACTGGCGACTACTTTCGGGCCGTTTCCACGAAGCGATCAGGGAGACCGGCAGGCTGATGACGGAACGACCCCCGCAGCGCATTCCCAATCGTCAGCTCGCCGCGCTCATCGCGGAGGCTGGCTTCTCCAACGCCGGGCTTGCCCGGCGGGTCGACCAGCTCGGCCTCGAGCACGGCCTGGACCTGCGGTACGACAAGACATCGGTGACCCGCTGGCTGCGCGGACAGCAGCCGCGCGGTACCACCCCGGCGCTGATCGCCGAGGTCTTCACCCGGCGCCTGGGGCGCCGGCTCACCGCCCAGGACCTGGGCCTCGACGCATGCGCCCCGGTCTACGCCGGGCTGGAGTTCGCCGCCACCCCGCAGGAGGCGGTGGACATCGTCAGCGGGCTGTGGCGCAAGGACTCCGGCAGCCAGGCCGAACTGCGGAAAATCGCCTTCACCCCGGCCGGCCTGGTGGTCCCCAGCCGCGACTGGCTGATCGGGCGACCCGACGACAAGGTGGCGCGCGGCGAGCCACCGACGGCACCCCCCGCTCTACTCCCCGCCGGGGGCATGCCGGGACCCCGGGTGGCGGGCCGCGCCCCCGGCCCGGCGGCCGGCCGGGCGCCGTTGCCCCGGCAGCGGCAGGCGGACCGGTCCCAGCGCGGGCCTGGCTACCGGGTCACCGCCGGGGACATCGCCGCACTGCGGTCGGTGGGCGAACTGTTCCGCTCGCTGGACCAGACGTACGGCGGCGGACACGCGCGGCAGGCTCTGGTGCGCTATCTGGAACACGAGGGCGAACCCATGCTGCGCGGCACCTACGGAGAGGCGACCGGGCGGCGGCTCTTCGCGGCGATCGCCGATCTGACCCGGCTGGCCGGCTGGACGTCGTACGACATCGCCGCCCACGGCCTGGCCCAGCGCTACTTCGTCCAGGCGCTGCGGCTCGCACAGGCGGCCGGGGACCGGCCGTACGGCAGCTATGTGCTGGTCACGATGAGCCGCCAGGCCGTCTACCTGGGCCACGGACGGGAAGCCGTCCAACTGGCCCGAGTGGCCCAGCAGGGCATGGGCGCCGGGGCCCCGCCCACCCTGCAGTCCCTGCTGCACGCCGTGGAGGCCCGGGGCCACGCCGTGCTCGGCGAGGTCCGGGCCTGCACCGCCTCGCTGGCGCGCGCCGAGCGGGCGCTGGAGACATCCCGGCCCGGGGACGAGGTGCCGTACTGGGCGCGGTTCTTCGACGAGGCGCAGCTGGCCGACGAGTTCGGCGTGCTGGGCGGCGGCGCGGTACTGCTGGAGATCGCGGTGGCAGTGGCCGAACTCGTCGGCCAGCTGCGCCTCGTCGAAGA
>NZ_MUNE01000611.1 GCF_002154605.1 Streptomyces milbemycinicus
AGACGCCGCAGGGGGCGGGCCCGGTGCCGGGCCCGCCCCCTGCGGCGTCTGATCGAGGCGAGGCAGCTTACGAGAAGCGCCTCATGCTGAACCTCAGCTGAACGAGTCACCGCAGGCGCAGGAGCCCGTGGCGTTCGGGTTGTCGATCGTGAAGCCCTGCTTCTCGATGGTGTCGACGAAGTCGATCGAGGCGCCGCCCAGGTACGGGGCGCTCATGCGGTCGGTCACGACCTTGACGCCGCCGAAGTCCTTGACGACGTCGCCGTCGAGCGTGCGCTCGTCGAAGAAGAGCTGGTAGCGCAGGCCGGAGCAGCCGCCGGGCTGGACGGCGACGCGCAGCGCGAGGTCGTCGCGGCCCTCCTGCTCCAGCAGGCTCTTGACCTTCGACGCGGCGGCGTCGGACAGGATGATGCCCTCGCTCGCGGTGGTCTCGTCCTGAACGGTCATCTGCTTCTCTCCCGGGTCGTACGGACTGCTTGCCGTCGGCTCAAACCATCGGCGTCCCGGATTCATTCCGGGGCGGGCGCTTTTCTTCCTGCCTGTTCATGCTCGCATACGCGGACCGCGCTCCGGAATGCGTCACATCGACGCGATGGGCATCGTCAAACTGACATGAAGCAGATATGATAGATAGCGTCATTTTGACGATTAATGGGTCCCCGTGAAGAAAGAAGGGTGCGTGACGTGACCACCGCCCAACCCCTCGATGTCCAGCCGACACCGCTCGCCCTGCTCCTCCTCGGCCGGGAGGCCGACCCCAGGAGCGAGCGCGGTGTGGAGTGCCCCGGCGATCTGCCCGCGCCCTCCGACCCGGACCTGGTGGCGCGCGCCCGCGCGGCCAAGGCCGAGCTCGGGGACCGGGTGTTCGTACTGGGCCACCACTACCAGCGCGACGAGGTCATCGAGTTCGCCGACGTCACCGGGGACTCCTTCAAGCTGGCCCGCGACGCGGCCGCCCGGCCCGACGCCGAGTACATCGTCTTCTGCGGTGTGCACTTCATGGCCGAGTCCGCCGACATCCTCACCGGCGACAGCCAGCAGGTGATCCTCCCGGACCTGGCCGCGGGCTGCTCGATGGCCGATATGGCCACCGCCGAGCAGGTCGCCGAGTGCTGGGACGTGCTGACCGAGGCCGGGGTCGCGGGGGTGACGGTGCCCGTTTCGTATATGAACTCCTCCGCCGACATCAAGGCGTTCACCGGTAAGCACGGCGGCACCATATGCACCTCCTCCAACGCGAAGCGGGCGCTGGACTGGGCCTTCGAGCAGGGTGAAAAGGTGCTGTTCCTGCCCGACCAGCACCTCGGGCGCAACACCGCGGTGCGCGAGATGGGCCTGTCCCTGGACGACTGCGTGGTCTACAACCCGCACAAGCCGAACGGCGGGCTGACCGCCGACGAGCTGCGCGCCGCCAAGATGATCCTGTGGCGCGGGCACTGCTCGGTGCACGGCCGTTTCTCGCTGGACTCCGTCAACGAGGTCCGCGAGCGCATCCCGGGCGTCAATGTCCTGGTGCACCCCGAGTGCAAGCACGAGGTCGTGGCGGCGGCCGACCACGTGGGCTCGACCGAGCACATCATCAAGACGCTGGAGGCCGCCCCGGCCGGTTCGAAGTGGGCGATCGGCACCGAGCTGAACCTCGTCCGGCGCCTGGCGAACCGTTTCGCCAGCGAGGACAAGGAGATCGTCTTCCTCGATCGCACGGTGTGCTTCTGCTCCACGATGAACCGGATCGACCTGCCGCATCTGGTCTGGTCCCTGGAATCGCTCGCCGCCGGCAAGGTCGTCAACCGGATCCAGGTCGACAAGGAGACCGAGGCCCACGCCAAGCTCGCCCTCGAGCGCATGCTGGCCCTGCCGTAACAGGGCAGCCGGCGTGACGGAACCGCCGGTGTGACAGACAGCCGAGGGCCCGGGGGCGAAAACCCCCGGGCCCTCGCTCGGTCCGTCTGCTCACCCCCGGGGCCGCACCAGCCCCGTCTCGTACGAGATCACCACCAGCTGCGCCCGGTCGCGGGCGCCCAGCTTGGCCATCGCCCGGTTCACATGCGTCTTGACCGTGAGCGGGCTGACCTCCAGCCGCGCCGCGATCTCGTCGTTGGACAGCCCGCCCGCGACCTGCACCAGCACCTCGCGCTCCCGCCCGGTGAGCGCGTCCAGCCGCGCCGCGTCATACGCGCCGGACTCCCCGTCCCGCCCGCCGCCCTGCGCCAGGAACTTCGCGATCAGCCCCTTCGTGGCGACCGGGGACAGCAGCGCCTCGCCCGCCGCCGCGATCCGGATCGCGGCCAGCAGCTCATCGGGCTCGGCGCCCTTGCCCAGGAAGCCGCTCGCACCGGCCCGCAGCGACTCCACGACGTACTCGTCCACCTCGAAGGTCGTCAGCATCACCACCCGGACGTCCTCCAGCCGCGGATCCTGGGTGATCATGCGGGTGGCGGCCAGCCCGTCCGTACCGGGCATCCGGATGTCCATCAGCACCACATCGGCGCCCCGGTCGCGGGCGATCTCCACCGCCTCGGCGCCGTCCGACGCCTCGCCGACCACCTCCATGTCCGGCTCGGAGTCCACCAGCACTCGGAACGCGCTGCGCAGCAGCGCCTGGTCATCGGCCAGCAGCACCTTGATCGTCATGACTCCCCTTCGCCCCCTTCGCCCCCTCTGTCACGCGGTTCCCCTCTCCGCATCTGCAGAGGCAGTCTCACCCGGACCCGGAAACCACCCTGCGGCCGGGGTCCCGCCTCGCAGTTGCCGCCCAGTGCGGCGACCCGCTCCCGCATCCCGATCAGCCCGTGTCCGCCGCCGGGGTCCTCCGCCGGGGGCTGCTCCGCACAGGGCCCGTCGTCGTCGACCGTGATCAGCAGTACGGCGGAGGTGCGCACGATACGGACCTGGGCCTTGGCGTCCGGCCCGGCGTGCTTGTGCACATTGGTCAGAGCCTCCTGGACGATCCGGTAGGCGGTGAGGTCCACGGACCCCGCCAGCGGGCCGAGACCGTCCCGGGAGACCGCCTCCACGTCCACCCGCAGCCCGGCCTTGACGAAACCGTCGACGAGCTGGTCCAGCACCGCGAGGCCCGGGGCCGGCTCGGTGGGCGCGGCCGGATCGCCGTACTGCCGCAGCAGCCCGACGGTGGCGCGCAGCTCGTCCAGCGCCGAGCGGCTTGCCTGCCGTACATGCGCGAGCGCCTGTTTGGCCTGGTCCGGGCGGTTGTCCATGACATGCGAGGCGACCCCGGCCTGGACATTGACCAGCGCGATGTGATGGGCGACCACGTCATGCAGCTCGCGGGCGATACGCAGCCGCTCCTCGGCGACCCGGCGGCGGGCCTCCTCCTCGCGGGTCCGCTCGGCCCGTACCGCACGCTCCTCGATGGCCGCGATATAGGCGCGGCGGCTGCGCGCCGCGTCACCCGCCGCGGCGGCCAGCCCGGTCCAGGTGAAGATGCCGAAGTTCTCCTGTGCGTACCAGGGGCTGACCCCGAACAGCATCGCGACCCCGGTGAGCACGGCGACGGTGATGAGGCCGACCCGCAGCGTGGTCGACCGGTCGGTGCGCACGGCCACGGTGCACAGCGCCACCGCGACGCCGAACACGATCGAGGTGCGCGGCGGCCCGTCGTGGGCGGTGACGACCTCCACGACGGTGAGCGCGGCGGTGACCGCGAGGACGCCGATCGGGAATCTGCGGCGCAGTACCAACACGCCCGCGGCGACCGCGGCCAGCAGCACGAAGAGCGGGTCGATCGGGTCGATGGAGCGGTGGCCGGTGTGCGGGCTGGCGGCGGCGCCGATCAGCATCAGCGCGAAGACGACCACGGCCAGCAGCGCGTCCAGCGCGTGCGGATGCGCGGTGAGCCAGCGGTACGGACGGGCCAGGCCTGGCCCGACGGCGAGGGGAGTCACGGCATCCAACCGTAAGCGCTGCGCCATCGAGGGCCGTCTCAGCCCGGCTCAGCCCGGGATGAGGCCGTCGTCCCTGAGCATCGCCCGGACTTCGTGGAGCGTCGTGTCCGGGCGCGGCAGGATCAGCTCCGAGGGTTCCAGCGAGTCGTCGGGCAGCGGGTCGCCCAGCGAGCGCACACAGTCCAGCAGCGCGCCGAGTGTGCGGCGGAAGCCGTCCTCGTCGCCGCTCTGCACCTCGGCGAGCAGCTCGTCATCGAGCTTGTTCAGCCCGGACAGGTGTGAGTCGTCCACCCTCAGCTGCCCCTCCCCCATGATCCGTACGATCATGACGACCTCCTTCGGGGCCCGGTGGACTACGTGTCCAGGACTACTCGTCCGCTACTTGTCCACTACTTGTCCATGTTGGGGCGGGGCTGCTCCTGCTTCTGCCCGCTCTCGATGGCCTGCTGCGGGGTGCCGCCCGCCAGCTCGGCCTTCATCCGCTGCAGCTCCAGCTCCACATCCGAGCCGCCGGAGATCCGGTCCAGCTCCGCGGCAAGGTCGTCCTTGGCCATACCGGAGGGGTCGTCGAGCGCGCCGGAGGCCATCAGCTCGTCGAGGGCGCCGGCCCGGGCCTGCAGCTGCGCGGTCTTGTCCTCGGCACGCTGGATCGCCATGCCGACATCGCCCATCTCCTCGGAGATGCCCGAGAATGCCTCGCCGATCCGGGTCTGAGCCTGGGCGGCGGTGTAGGTGGCCTTGATGGTCTCCTTCTTCGTACGGAAGGCGTCCACCTTGGCCTGCAGCCGCTGCGCTGCCAGCGTCAGCTTCTCCTCCTCGCCCTGCAGCGTCTGGTGCTGCGTCTCCAGGTCGGTGACCTGCTGCTGCAGCGCGGCACGGCGGGACAGCGCCTCGCGCGCCAGATCCTCCCGGCCCAGCGCGAGCGCCTTGCGCCCCTGGTCCTGGAGCTTGGCGGACTGCCCCTGCAGCTGGTTGAGCTGAAGCTCCAGGCGCTTACGGGACGTGGCCACGTCGGCGACGCCGCGCCGCACCTTCTGCAACAGCTCCAGCTGCTTCTGGTACGAGTAGTCAAGGGTCTCGCGCGGGTCCTCGGCCCGGTCCAGGGCCTTGTTGGCCTTCGCGCGGAAGATCATTCCCATACGCTTCATGACACCGCTCATGGGCCTCGCGCGCCCCCTTCTGACGGACTACGGACTACCGGCTCCAGCACATCCAACAGACCCAGCCTACGGGCCCTACATCCATTACCGCACTGTTCGGACCCGCTCGTGCTCCTCCTACAGGACGATCGATCCCCGGGCGACTCCGGCGCAAGGAGGAGCACGGAGGAGCACGGGCGAGCGCGGTGCCGTTGCCGGATCGTTCCCCCAGGGGCTGGGGCCCACACCCGCAAACCCGTACCCTTGGGCTTTGTGTTCCGTAGCCGTTCAAAGGACGAGCAGGCCGCCACCGCCAAGGTGATCGCGGACCAGCCGCAGCAGACCCGTGACCCTCAGGCGCCCAAGGGCCGCCCGACCCCCAAGCGCAGCGAGGCCCAGTCGCAGCGCCGCAGCCTGGCGAATTCGAGTTCGAAGATGAGCCGCAAGGACGCGACGCGGCGCCAGCGCGAGGCCCGCCGCGCCGATATGGCGCGCCAGCGCGAGGCGCTGGCCGGCGGCGACGAGCGGTATCTGCCCGCCCGTGACAAGGGTCCGGTGCGCCGCTTCGCCCGTGACTACGTGGACTCCCGCTTCTTCGTCGCGGAGTTCTTCCTGCCGCTGGCCGTGGTGATCCTGGTCCTCAGCATGATCCAGGCCGGGGCCATGCAGACCTATGTGCTGCTGCTGTGGATGCTGGTCATCCTGCTGATCGTCATCAACTCGGTCGTCCTCGGCATCAAGCTCAAGCGTCAGCTGCGCAAGCGGTTCCCCGACGAGAATCTGCGCGGTGTGGTGGCGTACGCCCTGATGCGTACGCTCCAGATGCGCCGCCTGCGGCTGCCCAAGCCGCAGGTCAAGCGCGGAGAGCGGCCCTGAGCGCGGACCCTTCCGGTGCGGCCCCGACGGCCGCTTCCGGTGCGGCCCCGAGCGCGACCACTTCCGGCACTTCCGGTTTCGCGGGCGGGGCGAGCGGCTGGCTGAGCGGCCTCGGCGGCCTGCGTAACACCGTCCGGCAGGCGCTGGTCGCCCGTCAGCTCGACGAGCAGATCGCGGCCCACTTCCCGGTGGGCCGGCGGCTGCGCATCCTCGACGTCGGCCTCGGCCAGGGCACCCAGGCCCTCCGGCTGGCCCGGGCCGGCCACGAGGTCACCGGGCTCGAATCCGACCCGGCCATGCTGGACGCGGTCCGCGAGGCCCTGTCGCGCGAGCCCGCGGGCATCCGGGAGCGGATGCGGCTCATCGAGGGCGACGGCCGGGACACGGGCGCGCACTTCCTGCCGGGCGCCTTCGACATCGTCCTGTGCCATGGCGTGCTGATGTACGTGCCGGAGCCCGACCCGATGCTCGCCGCCCTGGCCCGCGTCCTGGCGCCCGGCGGCCTGCTCTCGCTCCTGGTCCGCAACGCCGACGCGCTCGCGCTGCGGCCGGGGCTCTCGGGCGACTGGGACACGGCGCTCGCCGCCTTCGACTCCCCCACGTACACCAACCGCATCGGCCTGGCCGCCCGCGCCGACCGCCGCGAGACGCTGACCACCACGCTCACCGCGATCGGCACACCGCTGCACACCTGGTACGGCGTGCGGGTCTTCACCGACCTGGCGGCGGACGACTCTTCGGTCCCCGACGACTGGGACCGGCTGCTGACGGCGGAGGACCGCGCCGGGCGCACCGACCCGTACCGCGCGGTGGCGGCGCTGCTGCACCTGTGCGGAGTGCGCGGCTGAGTCAGCCGCGCACCCTCACCTCATCTCACCGCTACTCGGCTACTCGGCTACTCGGCTCTTCGGCCCGCAGGCTCATCGGCCCATAGATCTTCGACCCGTCTTCGAAGAGGGTCACCTGCTCCGCCCCTCCCTCCAGCAGGGCCCTCCACTCCTCTCCGATCCACGACTCGGCGTCCCCTTGCGTAGGGAACTCGTCGGGCTGCACCGCGGGCTTCGTCTCCGTACCGTCGGATTTCTCGAACCGCCACGTCCATGCCATGTCCGCCTCCTCCATCCCGCCGGTCACATGATGTCTGCCCAGCAGCCTATGGGACTGATCACTCCCAGCGGGGTGACCTGAGCGCGCCCACCACACCGGGACGCGAGACGATCGGGGCGTGGAACTCACTCTCCTGGGCACCGGAGCCCCCGCCGGGCTGCCGCGCCACGGCTGCCCCTGCGCGGCCTGCGCCACCGCCGTGGGCGACGAGGCGCGGGCCGCGACCGCCCTGCTGATCGACGGTGCGCTGCTGCTCGACCTCACCCCGGGCGCGGCCTTCGCCGCCGCACGCGCCGGATACTCGCTGACCGGCGTCGTACAGGTGCTGCTCTCGCACCCCCACGAGGGCCCGGCCGTCGAGTTCCCCGCCGGGCTGCCCGCGCCGGGCCGGGTCCCCGACGGCCGGGAGCTGGCCCTGATCAGCGGCCACCGGGTGCGGGCCGTTCCGCTGGACTCCCCCGGCACCGGTTACGAGGTCACCGGCCCCGACTCCACCCGCCTCCTCTACCTCCCGCCCGGCGCGGCCCCGGCCGGTCTGACCGACTCCGCCGAGCCCTACGACATGGTGCTGCTGGACGTCCTCGGCCGCCCCGGCGCGCTGGCCCAGCTCCGCGCCACGGGGGCGGTCGGCCCGACCACCGACCTCCTCGCTGTCCACCTCGACCACACCGTCCCGCCCGGCCCCGAGCTGCACCGCAGGCTCGCGGCGGCGGGCGCGCGGGCCGTGCCGGACGGGGAGACGGTCGTCGTCGGGGAGTACCACGCGGTGCCGGACCTGCCGCGCCGTACGCTCGTCCTGGGCGGCGCGCGTTCCGGTAAGTCCCTGGAGGCCGAACGGCGGCTCGCGGCGTTCCCCGATGTCCTCTACGTGGCCACCGGCGGCACCCGCGACGGCGACCCCGACTGGGCCGCGCGTATCACCGCCCACCGCGAGCGCCGCCCCGGCTCCTGGCGCACCACCGAGACCTGCGATCTGCCGCCGCTGCTCGGCCAGGACGGCGGGCCGCTGCTGATCGACTGTCTCGCGCTGTGGCTGACCGACGCGATGGACTCGGTCGGCGCCTGGGACGACGACACCTGGACCCACGGCGGCAGGCGCGCCCTCCACGAACGCGTCGACGCCCTGGTCTCCGCCCTCCGGGCCACCACCCGCACGGTGGTCGCCGTCAGCAACGAGGTGGGCTCCGGAGTGGTCCCCGCCACCGCGTCGGGGCGCCGCTTCCGCGATGAACTCGGCCGTCTGAACGCGGCGTTCGCAGCCGAGTGCGAACAAGTCCTCCTGATCGTGGCCGGCCAGGCCCTCCCCCTCCGGGGCTGAAAGGGCTTCACACTCCTGGGCCGGGCCGCTACCGGTGCCAGGGGCGCCTCGTCCACGCCTCCGTCTCCGTCTCCGTCTCCGCCTCCTCAGCCGCTGTGGTTTCGGCGTCGGACGGCGGCGTCCAGTTGTCGCCGCGTCGCCGCTCCCATATCGCGTGCATGGCCAGTACCTCTTGGTGCACCGACAGCCCGCGCTTGTCGTGGAGATGGGGCAACGTGATCTTTCGGCCGTCGCGGTGGCGGACAACGACGATCGCCGCGGGCTGCGTCCCATGGACCAACCTGTGCGGATAGCCTTCGATCTCGATGGCCTGGATGTCGCGCCAGGCCGTCCTGCGCGTCCGAAACAGCCTACGGACGGCGACATGGTCCTCGTCGATGACGGTCCTGCTCGCACAGGTCACCACGACCAGCAGGAAATACACCGAAGCCAGCACCGCGACCATCACGATCGCGAGGGCGATGGGCATGTCCTCCTCGAACACCGGCCTCAGCACCGTCAGGCCAAAGCCCCCGAAGAAAACGATGACGAGCAACGGCAGCCAAAGCGGCGCACGGTACTCGCGGGCCTGTGGGCGGCCCTCCCCCGTCCCGGTCATCCTCTCCCCCTCCTGGCCCTTCCCGCCTCGGCACCCGAACCACGGAACGCTAGCGCGCGAGAACCGGGAGGGGTCCCGCTCGCGCACCCCAACCACACCATCGGGGTACCCCCGGTAGGGTTCCGCCCGTGAGCAGTCTCAATCTCGATGACTTCGTCGACCTGATCGAGCGTCCCGACGGCGGCGTCCGGCGCGATGCCGAGGAGCGCCGGGAGCGGCTGGCGCTGCCCCCGGGGGCGCTCGGGCGCCTGGACGAGCTGGGTGAGTGGCTGTCAGCCGCCCAGCAGCGGGTGCCCGTCAAGCCCATCGAGAGGTCACGGGTCGTACTGTTCGCCGGTGACCACGGCGTCGCGGAGCTGGGCGTGTCCGCCCGCCCCGCCGGCAGCGCCCACCAGCTCGTACGCGCCGTACTCGACGGCGAGAGCCCCGTGGCGATCCTGGCCCGCCGCTACGACGTGCCCGTGCGCGTCGTCGACATGTCCCTGGACTGCGACCCCGACGACCTCCCCAAGGAGGTCACCCGCCACCGCGTCCGGCGCGGCTCCGGCCGCCTCGACATCGAGGACGCGCTGACCCTGGAGGAGGCCGAGCAGGCCTTCCGGGCGGGCATGGCCATCGCCGACGAAGAGGCCGACGCGGGCACGGACATCGTCGTCCTCGGCGATGTGAGCGTCGGCGGCACCACCGCCGCCGGCACCCTGATCGCCGCGCTGTGCGGCACCGACGCCTCCGTGGTCACCGGCCGCGGCGGTGCGGGCATCGACGACCTCGCCTGGATGCGCAAGTGCGCGGCCATCCGCGACGGGCTGCGCCGCGCCCGCCCCGTCCTCGGCGACCAGCTTCAGCTGCTGGCGGCCAGCGGCGGCGCCGACCTCGCCGCGATGACCGGCTTTCTGCTCCAGAGCGCCGTACGCCGTACGCCCGTCATCCTCGACGGTGTGGTCTCCGCGGCCTGCGCGCTCGTCGCGCAGCGCGTGGCGTTCCGGGCACCCGACTGGTGGCTGGCCGGGCAGAACAGCGGCGAGCCGGCCCAGGAGAAGGCGCTCGACCGGATCGCGCTCGACCCGCTGCTCGACCACGGCATCACCGTGGGCGAGGGCACCGGGGCGCTACTGGCCCTGCCACTCGTACAGGCGGCCGCGGCGCTCGCCGCGGAGCTGCCCGAGCGGCCCGACCCGGCGCCCGACGAGCGGGCCGACGACGCCCCGGCGGCCGACGACATCACCTGACCTCCTCCCCATATGCTCACGGCATGGGAGACGTCCGTTCGAAGCCGACCGCTGAGGCCACCCGGCGCGGCCGCCCCTGGCCGCGCCGCTCCGCCGCCTTCGCCGTCTGGTACCTGCGCGCCGTCACCGCGCTGAACTTCCTCGGCGCGGTGTGGGTCTCCTTCGGCAACGACATCCGGCGCCACAACGTCGACCAGTACTTCACCCCGTACCTCCTCACCGCGGGCTTCTTCTCCGGCGCCTTCTCGATGTTCCTGGCGATCACCATGCGCCGCCGCAAGCGCGCCGCCTGGATCCTCAACCTCGTCCTCGGCGGGCTGACCGTCCCGCTGCTGGCCCTCGCCCTGACCCAGGCGCCCGTCGCCCGCCACCCGCAGAACTGGATCTCGCTGGGCCTGACCGCCGTCTTCGTCGTCGCCCTGCTCATCGGCCGCCGCGAGTTCTACGCCAAGGGCGACCGCTCGAACCCCAAGCTCGCCGCCGTTGTCGCGGTGAGCGGGCTGCTGATCGGCTCGCTGCTGGCGACCGCGCTGGTCACCCTCACCAACACCGCGCCCGACGACTACCGCTCCTCGTTCCTGGACCGCTGGCACTACGGCACGCTGCGGCTGATCTCGCTCGC
The DNA here is from genome assembly GCF_002154605.1 of Streptomyces milbemycinicus. Classification (GTDB taxonomy): domain Bacteria; phylum Actinomycetota; class Actinomycetes; order Streptomycetales; family Streptomycetaceae; genus Streptomyces; species Streptomyces milbemycinicus. Next base: position 10,795 of record NZ_MUNE01000611.1, read on the forward strand.
GGCCCTGGAAGGCCGCTTCGAGGGGATCCAGACCCCGGGCTGGGCGAATGTGGCCATCAACATCATGAGCACGGCGCTGCTCCTGCTGGTGCTGTACGTGGCCTTCCGCTCCCGCCGCGTCGTCGACCCGATCTCGGCGGACGACGAGCGCCGGCTGCGCGCGCTGCTGGCGCGGCACGGCGACCGCGACTCGCTCGGCTACTTCGCGCTGCGCCACGACAAGAGCGTCATCTGGTCGCCGACCGGCAAGTCCGCCGTGACGTACCGGGTGCTCAGCGGCGTCTCCCTCGCCTCGGGCGACCCCATCGGCGACCCGGAGGCCTGGCCCGGCGCCATCGAGCGATGGCTGACCGAGGCCCGCGAGCACGGCTGGACCCCGGCCGTGATCGGCGCGAGCGAGGAGGGCGGCACGGTGTACGCGCGACACGGCCTGGACGCCCTCGAACTCGGGGACGAGGCGATCGTCGACACCGAGGAGTTCACGCTGGAGGGGCGCGCCATGCGCACCGTGCGCCAGGCCTACAACCGCGTCAAACGCGCCGGCTACACGGTCCGCATCCGCCACCACGAGGACATCCCCGAGGAGGAGATGGCCGAACTGCTGCGGCTCGCCGACGACTGGCGGGACGGCGAGACCGAACGCGGCTTCTCCATGGCGCTCGGCCGGCTCGGCGACCCCGCCGACGGCCGCTGTGTGCTGCTGGACTGCGCCGACCGCGACGGCAGGCCGCGCGCGATGCTCAGCTTCGCGCCCTGGGGCTCGCACGGGCTCTCCCTGGACCTGATGCGGCGCGACCGGGACTCCGACAACGGGCTGATGGAGTTCATGGTGCTGGAGCTGATCCAGCGGGCGAAGGAGGTCGGCGCCGACCAGATCTCGCTGAACTTCGCGGTGTTCCGGTCCGTCTTCGAACGCGGGTCCAGGCTGGGCGCCGGCCCCGTACTGCGGCTGTGGCGCTCGCTGCTCAGCTTCTTCTCCCGCTGGTGGCAGATCGAATCGCTCTACCGCGCCAACGCCAAGTACCGGCCGATCTGGGAGCCCCGCTATCTGCTCTTCGAGAAGAGCACCGACCTGCCGCGGATCGGTATCGCGGCGGCGCGGGCCGAGGGGTTCCTGGAGGCGCCGGGGCTGCCCAAGTGGCTGAACCGCAAGCGCTTGGAGACGGCGGCGGCACATCACGCGTCGCCGCGCTGACGTACGTGAACGGGGCCGGTAGGGGCGGGGCCGGCGGCCGTCAGGAGCCCGGCTCGGAGAACCCGCCGATCCAGTCCTGCAACCGCCGGCGCACCCCGCCCCAGCGCGCGTCATGCCGCTCCGCCCGGTGCTGCGCCCGCCGACGCGTCCGCGGCCTGCGGCGATAGAGGCGCCGCGCCCAGGGCGACCCCGGCCGCGCCAGCCGGACCGCGCCCATGAGCGCCAGGACCGGCACCAGCACGCCGAGCACCGCGATCCGCGGCTTGCCCTTGGCCAGCGCGAGCAGGGCGAACAGGAAGTTGACGCAGACGGTCACGATCACCGCGCCGCGGTCGTGGCGCTCGGCGGCTGACACTTCGTTCACCCCGAACGGCAGAAAGCCGCTCAGCACCAGGCCCACCAGCGCCGCGGTGATCACGACGACCTCGACGCTCTGCCGGCCCTGCTCGGTCCAGTACACGTCGTGGAGGTGCAGGATCAGCGCGAACTCGTCGAGCACCAGCCCCGCGCCCACCCCGAACACCACCGCCGCCAGGTACTCCCAGGACGGGGTCTGCGCACCGGCGATCGCGCCGAAGCCGCCGACGACGGTGAGCACGACACCGGGGACGACGTGGTGAATATGCAGCCCACCGGGGGCGATGTTGCGGAACGGCCCCTTGCCGGCCCTGATGAGCCGGGTGATGGTGCGGGTGATCACGAACGAGAGGATGAACGAGGCCAGGGCGAGGAGCAGCGGCAGCTTGCCGGGCTCCACGATGTTCCGATACCACCAATGCCCCATGGCCTTTCAGGGTGCGCGATAGCCTGCGACGCGATGGACACCACGCCGGAGCAGTCCCCCGCACGCCCGCCAGGGCCCCCGGGACCCTCGGAACCCCCGAGGCCCACGGCCCCGCCACGGCCCGCCGCGCCTCCGGAGCCCATGGACGCGCCGGAGCCCACGGATACGGACACACCCGAGCCCGCGGACGAGCCGACCCAGCCGACCGAGCCGAACAAACCGAGCGAGGCGACTGAGTCGGACGAACCGAGCGAGCCGACCGAACCGGCCCGCCCCGCGC
>NZ_MUNE01000612.1 GCF_002154605.1 Streptomyces milbemycinicus
GCGGAGTTCGACGAGCAGGCGGATGGGGTGGAGGGAGTAGGCGGTGCGCAGCGGGTTGGTGGCCAGGGCGGCCGCGGCGCGGGCGGTGCGTGGATCGCCGAGCCGGGCCAGGACGCGGGCGGCGGTCGCGCAGCGGGCCGGTTCGCGGTAGTTGAGGAGGAGCACCAGGGTTTCGAAGGCGCGCCGGTCCCCCGCGCTGCCGAGCACGAACGCGGCGGTCTCCCGCGCCCACAGCGGCTGCTCGGGAGCGACGAGGATACGGGCGAGCTGTTCGCGGGCGGCGGGACTGCCCTGCCGTACGAGCGCGAGCAGCGACGCGTGGGCCCTGGTCTCCTCCGGGGATGAGAGCGAGGCCCGCACCCGGTCGGTCAGTACGCGGAATTCTTCGTCCATGTCGAGGTCTCCCCTCCCCGGTGACCGGCGCCCGGCGCCCCGGCGCGCGGGTCACAAAATGTGCCCTGGCATCTTGGTTACCCGCGAGTTAAACTGACGACACGAGCAGCACCCCTGCTCTGGCGGCCTGGTGACGCAGCCGCCGTGTGAAGTCGGTTCGGCAGTGCAGTTCTGTACGGCGTGGCCCCGGGACAGGGCCGGCCGTGTGTCTCCCACGGGCAGTTTGCTCCGTGTGGCGCTGTCCGTCAGGGAGCGTGCAAGCCCTTCCGCCGGAGTTTCGTGTCAGCCCGCCGCGCATGACCGAAAGCTCCTCTCAGTCGTCACATCATCCCCACTTCCGGGGAACACCCTCTGGAGTCCGCGATGGACCGTCTTACGACCAACGACGCCGGCCGTCCCTCCGGCCGTACGCCCTCCCCAGATCTCTCCCCCTCCTCGGCCTCGCTCACTACTGTCGCCGTCATCGGGCTCGGCACAATGGGCACCGGAATCGCCGAACTGCTGGCCCGCGCGGGC
>NZ_MUNE01000613.1 GCF_002154605.1 Streptomyces milbemycinicus
ACATTCGACTTCAACGACCCCCACCACAACGGCCGACCCCCCGGCCGACCCTGCCCCTACGTCGCCAACAACGCCTGAGCCTCGATCGGATCACCCAGCGTCGTCCCCGTACCATGCGCCTCCACCGCATCCACCTCAGCAGCGGAAAGCCGCGCATTGGCCAACGCCTGCCGGATCACCCGCTGCTGGGAAGGCCCGTTCGGCGCGGTCAGACCATTCGACGCACCGTCCTGGTTCACCGCCGAACCACGCACCACGGCAAGCACCGAATGGCCATGACGGCGGGCATCCGACAACCGCTCAAGCAGCAGCATGCCTCCGCCTTCGCCCCAAGCCGTGCCATCCGCGTCGGCGGAGAACGCCTTGACGCGGCCGTCCGCGGCAAGACCGCGCTGGCGGCTGAACTCCACAAAGCCCGCTGGTGTCGACATCACCGTCACCCCACCGGCGAGCGCGAGCGAACACTCGCCCTGCCGCAACGCCTGCGCCGCCAAATGCAAGGTCACCAGCGACGACGAACAGGCCGTGTCCACCGTCACGGCAGGACCTTCCAGTCCGAACGTGTAGGACAGACGCCCCGACACGACACTGGCCGCGCTGCCCGTACCGAGGTAGCCCTCGAGACCCTCCGGCGCATGCTGCAGCAGCGCGATGTAATCCTGACCGTTCGTACCGGCGAAGACACCGGCACGTGTGCCTCGCAGAGTCTCCGGGTCGATACCCGCCCGCTCGAAGACCTCCCACGAGATTTCCAGCAGGAGCCGCTGCTGCGGATCCATGGCCAGCGCCTCTCGCGGCGAAATCCCGAAAAAGGCCGGGTCGAACTCGGCGGCGTCATGCAGGAAGCCGCCTTCGCGGGTGTAGCTCTTGCCCGGCTGATCGGGATCCGGGTCGTACAGCCCCTCGATGTCCCAACCGCGGTCGGACGGGAAGTCGGAGATCGCGTCGCCGCCAGAAGTCAGCAGCTCCCACAGCGCCTCCGGCGTCCCGGCGCCGCCGGGGAAACGGCAGCTCATGCCCACGATGACGATGGGGTCCTCATCCGTGGCCACCGCCAGGGGCGTGGTGGTGGCCATGTCGTCCTCGACGCCGACGATCTCGGAACGGAGGTGTTGGGCGAGAGCGGCGGGAGTGGGGTAGTCGAAGACCAGTGTTGCGGGCAGGGACAGGCCGGAGGCGGCTTGGAGCCAGTTGCGAAGTTCGACAGCGGTCAGCGAGTCGAAACCGAGCTCCTTGAACGGCTTGGTCGGCGGGACCGCATCGGAGTTCGAGTGCCCGAGCACGGCCGCCACCTGCGTACGCACCAGCCCGAGCAAGGTTCGGTCCTGCTCGGCCGGGGAAAGCCCGAGCAGTTTCTCGCGCAGACTGGGCGCGGTCTCGCCCTCCCCCGTCGTGGCGGTCCCGCTCGCCGCTTCCAGAGCCTTGCGGACCTCGGGGATCTCACCGATCAGCGGCGCCGTTCGGACAGCCGTAAAGGCCGGCGCGAATCGCTCCCAGTCCACGTCGGCCACCGCTACGCAGCCGTCCTTACGCTGCAACACCTGATCCAGCACCGCAATCGCGTCATCGGGCGCCATTGATGCGATGCCGCCGCGCCGCATGCGCTCCTTCGTCACTCCGTCGGTCGCCATTCCGGCCTCGGCCCAGGGCCCCCAGGCCACGGAGGTGGCGGGCAGACCGAGCACGCGACGCTGCTGCGCGAGAGCATCCAGGAAAGCGTTCGCTGCGGCGTAGTTGCCCTGGCCGGCGCCACCGACGGCCCCGGCGAGGGAGGAGAAGAGCACAAACGCGGAGAGGTCGAGATCCTTGGTCAGCTCGTGCAGGTTGAGCGCGGCATCCGCCTTCGCGCACAGCACGCCCGCGAGTCGGTCGGGAGTCAGCGACTCGATCACACCGTCGTCCAGCACACCGGCCGCGTGGATCACAGTCGTCAGCGGATACTCGGCGGGAATGGAGGACAGCAGCCCTGCCAACGCGGTCCGGTCGGCCACATCACACGCTGCCACCGTCACCCGCACGCCCAGCCCCTCCAGCTCACTCACCAGCCCAGAAGCGCCGGGGGCGCCCAGGCCACGACGGCTGGTCAGCACGAGGTGCTCGGCTCCGTTACGGGCCAGCCAACGCGCGACATGCCCACCCAGCGCCCCCGTACCACCAGTGACCAGCGCCGTACCACTCATACGCCACTCCCCGACACCTCCACCACCGCCGGCACGCAGCAGGCGACGGCCGAAGACACCCGCCGAACGCACCGCCACCTGATCCTCACCACCAGCGCCCTTCAGGACGTCGACCAGCCGCTCCAGTACACGGTCTTGCAGCACCTCGGGCAAATCGACCAGGCCACCCCAACGCTCCGGATGCTCCAGGCCGACCACCCGGCCCAGCCCCCACACCTGAGCCTGCACCGCACTCAGCAACACCTCCGAATCGCTGACCGACACCGCACCACGCGTCACCACCCACAACGGCACCCCTACCCCGATATCACCCAGCGCCTGCACCAACCCCAACGTGCCGGCCAGACCAGCCGACACACCGCCACACAACGACTCGTCCAACGCCACCAACGACAACACACCGCTCACGGACGAACCGCCCGACTCCGATACAGCCTGCGCCAACTCAGCCCGATCGGACCCTGACCCGACGACAACACGCACAATCTCCGCCCCACGGCCCTCCAACCCCCGAGCGACCTCAGCAACCCACGCGTTCTCAGCCAAACCAGCGGGAACAGCCAGCAACCACGTCCCCGACAACACCACCGACGACTCAACCGAAACCGGCTTCCAACCAACCCGATAACGCCACCCATCCAACCGCGACCGCACCCGCTGCCCCCGCCGCCACGACGACAACACCGGCAACACAGCGCTCAACGGCTCATCAGCGGAAACCCCGAGAGTCGAAGCCAGCGACTCCAGCTCCTCCCGCTCCACCGCCTCCCAGAACCGCACCTCCTCCCCATCCGCCACAACCGCATCCGCCCCACCAAGGGCATCCAGCCAGAACCGCTCCCGCTGAAAGGCATACGTCGGCAGATCCACCCGCCACGCCCCCGCACCGGCGAAAACCTCCGTCCACCGCACAGCCACGCCATGCACCCACGCCTGCCCAACACCCGACAGCAACGACTCAACCTCAGGACGCCCCGACCGCAACACAGGGACGAACACACCATCAGCCACGGTCTCCGCACCCATAGCGCTCAGTACGCCATCAGGGCCCAGTTCGAGGAAGGTCGTAATGCCCTGCTCGGCGAGCGCAGCCACCCCATCCGCAAATCGCACCGCTTGCCGAACATGCCGCACCCAGTAATCAGCCGAAACCAGCTCACCAGAGGTGGCCAACTCGCCCGTCACATTGGAAATGACCGGAATGCGGGGCGCCTGGTAAGTCAGGGTCTCGGCAACGGTACAGAAGTCGTCCAACATCGCCTCCATGCGAGGCGAGTGGAACGCATGCGACACCTCAAGACGCTTGGTCTTACGCCCCTGACCCCGCAGCGTCTCCGCCACAGCAAGGACAGCATCCTCGTCACCCGAGACGACCACCGAGCAGGGACCATTGACCGCAGCAACGCCGACCTGGCCCTCGTACTCGGCCAGAAGCGGCGCCACCTCGTCCTCGGTGGCCTGGACAGCAACCATCGCACCGCCGGCGGGCAACGCCTGCATCAACCGCCCGCGCGCCGCCACCAACCGAACCGCATCCTCAAGCGAGAACACACCCGCCACATGGGCCGCCACGATCTCACCGACCGAATGCCCACCCACAAACTCCGGCACCACACCCCACGACTCAACCAACCGGAACAACGCCACCTCAACGGCAAACAGACCAGCCTGCGTAAACACCGTCTGACCAAGAAGAACAGCATCATCACCGAAGATCACATCACGCACAGACCGCTCGACATGCCCCGCAAGTTCCCTGTCCAGCAGCCCGCACACCTCGTCGAACACTTCCGCGAACACCGGATACTGGCCATACAGCTCACGGCCCATACCCACCCGCTGACTGCCCTGCCCCGAAAACAACACCGCCAACCGACCCGAACCGACCCCCTGACCGACGACAACACCAGAAGCCGACTCACCCCGCACCAACGCGCCCAGCCCAGCCAGCAAACCACCACGATCACCCACCACCACAGCACGGTACTCAAAGGCCGAACGCCCGGCCACCAGCGACCAACCGACATCCACCAGCGAGACCTCAGCACGCCCCTCGACGTGCGACAGCAGACGTCCCGCCTGCCCCCGCAACGCACCCACACCACGTCCCGACACCACCCACGGCACCACAGCAGGAACCACCGACGCCACCGGCTCCTCGGACTCCGCCTCAACCGCAGGCGCCTCCTCAAGGACTACGTGCGCGTTCGTCCCGCTCACACCGAACGACGACACACCCGCCCGACGAGGCCGGTCGCTCTTCGGCCAGGGGCGTCGTTCGGTGAGCAGTTCCACCGCACCCGCACCCCAGTCCACCTGCCTCGACGGCTCATCCACATGCAGGGTCTGAGGGAGTTCGCCGTGCTTCATGGCGAGCACCATCTTGATCACGCCCGCGACACCCGCCGCAGCCTGGGTATGACCGATGTTGGACTTCAGCGACCCCAGCCACAGCGGCCGGCCCTCCGGCCGCTCCTGACCGTACGTCGCCAGCAGCGCCTGAGCCTCGATCGGATCACCCAGCGTCGTCCCCGTACCATGCGCCTCCACCACATCCACCTCAGCAGCGGAAAGCCGCGCACTCGCCAACGCCTGCCGAATCACCCGCTGCTGCGAAGGCCCGTTCGGCGCCGTCAAACCATTCGACGCACCATCCTGATTCACCGCCGAACCACGAACCACCGCCAACACCCGACGCCCATTCCGCCGCGCATCAGACAACCGCTCCAGAAGCAACACCCCCGCACCCTCGCCCCAGCCCGTGCCATCCGCGCTCTCCGCGAAGGCCTTGCAGCGGCCGTCAGCCGCAAGCCCCCGCTGACGGCTGAACTCCACGAAGGCCACCGGGGTGGACATCACGGTCACCCCGCCCGCCAGAGCAAGTGAGCACTCGCCCTGACGCAGGGCCTGAGCGGCCAGGTGCAGCGTCACCAACGACGCCGAACATGCTGTGTCGATTGTGACGGCGGGGCCCTCAAGACCGAGGAAATACGAGAGCCGACCCGAGACGACGCTGGCCGCGCTGCCTGTGCCGAGGTACCCCTCAAGTCCCCCCGGCGCATGCTGGAACAGTGAGGCGTAATCCTGGCCGTTCGTACCTGCGAAGACACCGGTACGGCTGCCCTTCAGTGAAGCCGGATCGATACCCGCACCCTCAAAGACCTCCCACGAGATTTCCAGCAGCAACCGCTGCTGCGGATCCATCGCCGCCGCCTCACGCGGTGAGATCCCGAAAAACGCCGCATCGAAGTCCGCAGCCCCGTGCAGAAAGCCGCCCTCCCGCACATAGGAGGTGCCCGGGCGTTCGCGATCCGGGTCGTAGAGGTTCTCCACGTCCCAGCCACGATCCATCGGAAATTCCGAAACCGCGTCGGTCTCCGATGCCAGCAGGTCCCAGAACTGCTCCGGAGAACTCACTCCCCCAGGGAAACGGCAGCTCATGCCCACAATCGCGATCGGTTCGCGCGCTGCGGCCGCGATCTTCCGGTTCTGCTGCCGCAGTCGTTCGTTCTCTTTGAGGGACGCACGCAGTGCTTCGAGAATCTTCTCAGGAGACGTGTTCATCGCCAGCTCCACATTTCAAGCGCTTCAGGAATCAGTGTTTTCAAACGCCATGCGAAGCAGGCTCTCGGTGTCCATGGAATCGATGGAGTCGATCGAGTCGGCGGTCTCCTGGCTATCCTCACCGCTCGGCAAGGAGACCTCCTCAGAGAAGTCGGCGAGTTGCAACAGGACTTCCATCAGCCCCGCGTCCCGGAGCTTGGCCAGGGGAATCGAGGCCAGCGCGTGCCGAATGCGGACGTCCTGAGGCGTCAATTCAGCTTCGTCGTCACTCTCGGGGAAGATCCGGTCCCGAAGAGTGTCGGCGAGAGCGTTCGGGGTCGGATAGTCGAAGACCAGCGTGGCCGGAAGGGTCAGGCTGGTGGCCGCTTGGAGACGGTTACGGAGCTCGACAGCGGTCAGCGAGTCGAAGCCGAGCTCCTTGAAGGCTCGTCCGGCGGCCACCGCTTCGGTGTTGGCATGTCCGAGCACGGCCGCCACCTGAGTACGGACCAGTTCGAGCAGCGTTCTCTCCCTCTCGGCCGGGCTGAGGTCTGCCAGCTTGTCGCGGAGCGCGGTGTCAACCGCACTCGCCACGGCAGTTACGTTCCCCCCTGCCAGAGCATCGCGGGCCTCGGGGATCTCGCTGATCAACGGCGCCCTACGGACAGCCGTGAAGGCCGGCGCGAACCGCTCCCAGTCCACATCGGCCACCGCGACGCCACCGTCGTTGCGGTCGAGCACCTGGCCCAATACGGCGATCGCGTCCTCTGGCCTCATCGCGGTCAGCCCGCCGCGCTGCATGCGCTGCTCGCCCACGCCATCCACGGCCATTCCGGCCTCGGCCCAGGGCCCCCAGGCCACGGAGATGGCGGGCAGACCGAGCGCGCGGCGCTGCTGTGCGAGGGCGTCCAGGAAGGTATTCGCGGCGGCGTAATTGCCTTGCCCTGGGCCACCGATCAGACCCGCCAGAGAGGAGAACATGACGAATGCCGAGAGGTCGAGGTCCTTGGTCAGTTCGTGCAAGTTGAGCGCGGCGTCAGCTTTGGCACGCAGCACGCCCGCGAGTCGGTCGGGAGTCAGCGACTCGATCACACCGTCGTCCAGCACACCGGCCGCGTGGATCACAGTCGTCAGGGGATGCTCGACGGGAAGCGAGCCCAGCAGCCCCGCCAAGGCAGTCCGATCAGACACATCGCACGCGGCGACGGTGACCTTCACCCCCAGGCCCACCAGCTCCGACGCGAGCTCCTCGGCGCCCGGGGCATCAAGGCCACGGCGGCTGGTCAGTACGAGGTGCTCCGCACCACACGACACCAACCAACGCGCCACATGCGCACCGAGCGCGCCCGTCCCACCGGTGACCAGGGCCGTGCCACTCGTGCGCCACTCCCGGCCGACCCCACCGCCGCCGGCGCGCAGCAGGCGGCGGCCGAAGACACCGGCCGAACGCACCGCCACCTGATCCTCACCACCGGAACCCGCCAACACACCGACCAGCCGATCCGCCGCGCGCTCGTCGAACGCCTCAGGCAGGTCGACCAGGCCACCCCAACGCTCCGGATGCTCCAGACCGACCACCCGGCCCAGCCCCCACACCTGAGCCTGCACCGCACTCAACAACGCCTCCGAGTCGCTGACCGACACGGCACCACGCGTCACCACCCACAACGGCATTCCCATCCCAACATCACCCAGCCCCTGCACCAACCCCAACGTGCCAACCAGGCCAGCTGGGACACCGCCACACAACGACTCGTCGAACGCCAGCAAAGACAACACCCCACTGACCGCAGGGCCTTCACCCGCAGCCTCGGCCACACCTACACGGTCATCATCGGCCTCCACCACAAGACGCCGCACCACAGCCCCCCGCGTCTCAAGCCCCTGAGCGACATCGGCGACCCATGCGTCCTCAGCCAAACCAGCGGGAACAACCAGCAACCACGTCCCCGACAACACCGGCGACGACTCAACCGAAACCGGCTTCCAACCGACCCGGTAGCGCCACCCATCCAACCGCGACCGCTCTCGCTGCCCCCGCCGCCACGACGACAACACCGGCAACACAGCACCCAACTGCTCACCGTCCGACAGCTCAAGCGTCGAAGCAAGCGACTCCAGGTCCTCTTGTTCCACCGCCTCCCAGAACCGCGCCTCCACCTCATCCACCACAACCGCCTCAACAGGAGCATCCAGCCAAAACCGCTCCCGCTGAAAGGCATACGTCGGCAGATCCACCCGCGACGCCCCCGTACCGGCGAACACCTCCGCCCAGCGCACAGCCACGCCCCGCACCCACGCCTGCGCCAGGCCCGACAGCAACGACTCAGCCTCAGCACGCCCCGACCGCAACACAGGAACGAACACCCCATCGGCCACGGACTCCGCACCCATCGCGCTCAACACCCCATCGGGACCCAGCTCAAGAAACACGGACACGCCCTGCTCGGCCAGACAGGCCACGCCCTCACCGAAACGAACTGCCTGACGCACATGCCGCACCCAGTAATCAGCCGAAACCAGCCCACCAGACGTGGCCAACCTGCCCGACGCATTGGAAACGACCGGAATACGCGGCGCGACGTAGGTCAGGGTCTCGGCGATGGTACGGAAGTCGTCCAGCATCAGGTCCATACGAGGCGAATGGAACGCATGCGACACCTCAAGACGCCTGGTCTTACGACCCCGACCCCGGAACGTCTCCGCCACAGCAAGGACAGCATCCTCATCACCAGAGACCACCACCGAGGTCCGACTGTTGACCGCAGCAACGCCGACCCGGCCCTCATACTCGGCAAGAAGCGGCGCCACCTCGTCCTCGGCCGCCTGGACCGCGACCATCGCCCCGCCGACGGGCAGCGCCTGCATCAACCGACCCCGAGCCGCCACCAGCCGCACCGCATCCTCCAACGAAAACACACCCGCCACATGAGCCGCCACGATCTCACCGACCGAATGACCACCCACAAACTCCGGCACCACACCCCACGACTCAACCAACCGGAACAACGCCACCTCAACAGCGAACAGGCCAGCCTGCGTAAACACCGTCTGCCCGAGCAGAACAGCATCGCCACCGAAGATCACATCACGCACAGACCGCTCGACATACCCCGCAAGTTCCCTGTCCAGCAGCCCGCACACCTCGTCGAGCACTTCCGCGAACACCGGATACTGGCCATACAGCTCACGGCCCATACCCACCCGCTGACTGCCCTGACCCGAAAACAACACCGCCAACCGACCCGAGCCCACACCCTCCACCGGCCCCGTC
>NZ_MUNE01000614.1 GCF_002154605.1 Streptomyces milbemycinicus
CAGCCGCCTGCGCATGACCGATATTCGACTTCAACGACCCCAACCACAACGGCCGACCCCCCGACCTGCCCTGCCCATACGTCGCCAACAACGCCTGCGCCTCAATCGGATCACCCAACGTCGTCCCCGTACCATGCGCCTCCACCGCATCGACCTGGGATGACGTCAGCCCCGCACTGGCCAGTGCTTGGCGGATGACGCGCTGCTGGGAGGGCCCGTTCGGTGCGGTCAGACCGTTCGACGCACCGTCCTGATTCACCGCCGAACCACGCACCACCGCCAACACCGGATGCCCATTACGCCGCGCATCGGACAACCGCTCCAACAACAGCATGCCGGCGCCCTCGCCCCATGCGGTACCGTCAGCGCCATCCGAAAACGCCTTGCAACGACCGTCGGACGCAAGGCCGCGCTGGCGGCTGAACTCAACGAACACCTCAGGCGTGGACATCACGGTGGCGCCACCCGCGAGCGCGAGCGAGCACTCGCCCTGCCGCAACGCCTGCGCGGCCAGATGCAACGCCACCAGCGAAGCCGAACAAGCGGTGTCGACCGTGACGGCCGGCCCTTCGAGGCCGAAGGTGTACGAGAGGCGGCCCGACACCACGCTCGCCGCTATCCCCGTTGCAAGATAGCCCTCCGACTGCTTGGGCGCCCGCCGCAGCAGCGCTGCGTAATCCTGACCGTTCGTGCCGACGAACACGCCCGTTTTGCCGCCGTGCAGCGTGGCCGGGTCGATCCGCGCGCGTTCGAACGCCTCCCACGAAGTCTCCAGCAGCAGCCGCTGCTGCGGATCCATCGCAAGCGCCTCGCGCGGCGAGATCCCGAAAAATGCCGGATCGAACGCGTCGGCCCCTTCGAGGAAGCCGCCTTCCCGCACGTAGGAAGTACCGGACTTGGCTGGGTCCGAGTCGTACAGCGTCTCCAGGTCCCAGCCGCGGTCGGCCGGGAACTCCGAGATCGCGTCGCGACCGGCGGCGAGCAGGTCCCACAGTTGCTCCGGGGTGTTCACGCCTCCCGGAAAGCGACAGCTCATGCCGATGATCGCGATCGGCTCCTGCTCGCCGGACTCCATCGCCTGGATGCGTTGCCGTGCCTCATGCAGCTCGCCGGTCACTCGCTTCAGGAAATAACGAAGCTTTTCCTCGCTGCTGTTCGTCACGCGGCACCACCCCAGGAAATCAAGAATCTACTGCTGATCAAGTCGAAACGCCCAGAGATCAATTCACGATATCCCGAGCTCATTACTGATGAAATCGAATACTTCGTCGTCTGAAGCCGACTCCAACTTCTCGGCCCCTGGAGGCGCATTTTCATCTTCTTCCGCCGTACTAAACAGCTTCAGAATCGCTTTGAGGCGCAGCTCGATTTCACCGCGCGTGTCGTCATCGGCGGCCAACTCGGCGACGCTGGACTCCAGCTTTTCGAGGTCGCCGAGAATTTCATCAAAGCGCTTAGGGCCATCTTGCTGCAACTCGCCGAGCAGGTAGTCGGAGAGGGCCTTGGGCGTTGGGTAGTCAAAGACCATGGTGGCCGCGAGTCGCAAGCCAAACACCTTGCTGAGCCGCTTACGAAGTCGGACGGCAGTAAGCGAGTCGAAGCCGAGTTCCTTGAAGGCCCGCCCAGAGGGGATGGCGTCGGTGGTGGCGTGTCCGAGCACGGCCGCCACCTGCGTACGCACCAGTTCGAGCAGCATCCGGTCTTGCTCTGCCGGGGCCAGCCCGGCCAACTGTCCACGCAAGGCGGCCGCTGTGTCCGCCGCCGGGCTCGCGGACGCGACGCCGGCCGCCTCCAGCGCCTTGCGGGCCTCGGGGATCTCGCTGATCAGGGGGGAATGCCGGTCTGCTGCGAACTCCGCTGCGAACCGGTCCCAGTCCACGTTCGCCACTGTGGCGCACGACTCGTCACGCTCCAGCACCTGGCTGAGCACGGCGACCGCCTCATCAGCGGCCATCCCGACGAGCCCACTGCGCTGCATACGGCCTTCGCTCACCCCGTCAGCTGCCATTCCGGCCTCCTCCCAGGGCCCCCAGGCCACGGAAGTGCCCGGCAGACCGAGCACGCGACGCTGCTGCGCGAGGGCGTCCAGGAAAGCGTTCGCTGCGGCGTAGTTGCCCTGGCCGGCGCCACCGACGGCCCCGGCGAGGGAGGAGAAGAGCACAAACGCGGAGAGGTCGAGGTCCTTGGTCAGCTCGTGCAGGTGCAGCGCGGCATCCGCCTTGGCACGCAGCACGCCCGCGAAGCGCTCAGGAGTCAGCGACTCGATCACACCGTCATCCAGCACACCGGCCGCATGAACCACAGTCGTCAGCGGATACTCGGTCGGAACCGACGCCACCAGCCCGGCCAATGCAGCCCGATCCGCCACATCACACGCGGTGACGGTGACCTTCACGCCCAGAGCGACCAGCTCCGATACGAGTTCCTCGACACCCGGGGCATCGAGACCACGGCGGCTCGTCAGCACAAGGTGCTCGGCCCCATTACGCGCCAGCCAACGCGCCACATGCCCGCCCAGCGCGCCCGTACCACCGGTGACCAGGGCCGTACCACTCGTACGCCACTCCCGGCCGACCCCACCGCCGCCGGCGCGCAGCAGGCGGCGGCCAAAGACACCCGCCGAACGCACCGCCACCTGATCCTCACCACCAGAACCCGCCAACACACCGACCAGCCGATCCACCACACGCCCGTCGAACGCCTCAGGCAGGTCAACCAGGCCACCCCAACGCTCCGGGTGCTCCAGACCGATCACCCGGCCCAGACCCCACACCTGAGCCTGCACCGCACTGAGCAACGCGTCCGAGTCGCTGACCGCTACGGCACCACGCGTCACCACCCACATCGAGGCCCCCACCTCGATATCGCCCAGCCCCTGTACCAAACCCAACGTGCCGACCAGACCCGCCGGAACACCACCACACAACGACTCATCCAACGCCACCAACGACAACACACCGCTCACAGACGAACCGCCCGCCTCGGATACGGCCTGCGCCAACTCAGCCCGCCCGGAACCCGACTCAATGACGACACGCACAATCTCGGCCCCACGGCCCTCCAACCCCCGAGCGACCTCAGCAACCCACGCGTCCTCAGCCAAACCGGCAGGAACAGCCAGCAACCACGTCCCCGACAACACCGCCGACGACTCAACCGAAACCGGCTTCCAACCGACCCGGTA
>NZ_MUNE01000615.1 GCF_002154605.1 Streptomyces milbemycinicus
TGTCAGAGAGTACGTTCTCGGCCCCGATCGAGCCTTGTGTCTCCACCTTCATGGCGTGCCCGAGCGATTCCGCCGCTTGGGCCAGCTTTTCCGCGGCCATATAGGTATGCGCGATGCCGGTCGGGCAGGCGGTCACGGCGAGCAGTTTGAGCCCTGGTCCGCTGGCCCCCGCGCCGTTGGGGGGATCGGCTGGACTGGTCACGTGGTTCTCCTTCTACAACGGGTTGAGCGAGCGCGGGAAGGTGCAAGGGTCCCCGCGCCGAACGCATCCTGCAAGAGGTCCGGACCGGAACAAAACCCAGGTCGGCAGGGCAGAGACGGCGAACCGGCCGAANNTCCGTTCCGCGGACCGGCCGAGGGAGAGAGGGCCTCCGACGGACTGCGCACTGCGAACAGGGGACTCGTGTGCCCGTATGACTACGGCGCCGCGGTACCGCTGTCGCATGCCCAGCCGAACCGCTCTCGCTCGATACCGATCCATGAGGAGCAGGACATGACGAATGCCGTCTCCGGTCAGGACTTCAAGGTCGCCGACCTGTCCCTGGCCGCCTTCGGCCGCAAGGAGATCACCCTCGCCGAGCACGAGATGCCCGGCCTGATGGCGATCCGCGAGGAGTACGCGGCCGGCCAGCCGCTCGCGGGCGCCCGGATCACCGGCTCGCTGCATATGACGGTGCAGACCGCGGTCCTGATCGAGACCCTGGTCGCGCTCGGCGCGCAGGTCCGCTGGGCCTCCTGCAACATCTTCTCCACCCAGGACCATGCGGCGGCCGCGATCGCCGTCGGCCCGAACGGCACCCCCGAGGACCCGCAGGGCATCCCGGTCTTCGCCTGGAAGGGCGAGACCCTGGAGGAGTACTGGTGGTGCACGGAGCAGGCGCTGACCTGGCCGGGCACCGCCACCGGCGGCCCGAACATGATCCTGGACGACGGCGGCGACGCCACCCTCCTGGTCCACAAGGGCGTCGAGTACGAGAAGGCCGGCGCCGCCCCGGACGTCTCCACCGCGGAGAACGAGGAGCACCGCGTCATCCTGGAGCTGCTGAACCGCACCCTCGCGGAGAGCCCGCAGAAGTGGACGCAGCTCGCCTCGGAGATCCGCGGCGTGACCGAGGAGACCACCACCGGCGTCCACCGCCTGTACGANNACCAAGTCGAAGTTCGACAACAAGTACGGCTGCCGCCACTCCCTGGTCGACGGCATCAACCGCGCCACCGACGTGCTGATCGGCGGCAAGGTCGCGGTCGTCTGCGGCTACGGTGACGTGGGCAAGGGCTGCGCCGAGTCGCTGCGCGGCCAGGGCGCCCGGGTCATCATCACCGAGATCGACCCCATCTGCGCGCTGCAGGCGGCGAT
>NZ_MUNE01000616.1 GCF_002154605.1 Streptomyces milbemycinicus
TCGACGGCCGTGGCGGCCGCGGACGGCTCCGCCCGGGCCCTGGGGTTCGCTCTCGTCGCCGCGGGGACGGGAGCGCTGGGGATGGCCAAGGCGGTCGGCTACTACCGCCTGGTCAGCCGCGAACTCACCCCCGCGCCCGAAGAACTCGAGGAACTCGAGGAACTCGAAGAACCCGAAGAACTCGAAGAACTCGAAGAGTTCGAAGAGCCCGAGGTGCCCGAGGAGTTCGAAGCGGACCCGGCGGGCGGTCGGCCGGACGACATGCGCTGAGCGTCCGGCCTTGGTGGGCGCCTCTCGGGGAGGGTCAGGCCGCGGGCTCCGGATCGTCGTCGCCGTCAGCGGCTCCCAGGGGGTGCAGCCCGTGCTGCCCCTCCGGTGACTTCTGGAGCGCCTGGAACCGCTGCAGCAGGTCCAGATACCGGGGGTCGGGGTCCGCCCCCTGTGCCTTCGTCGCCTCCTCGACGGCGTTCAGCATCTGCCTGATCCGTACCGCGTCCATGCTCACATCGCGCTGCAGCTTCTTGTAGGCGGTGGCCGCGGGCCCCTTCTCGTCCTTGTCGACGGACTCGACCAGGAGGTTCAGCCGTTCGATCTTCGTCTCGACGTAGCTCTGCATCCCCTCCAGGTCTTTGATCAGGCTTGTCAGATCCTGATCCGATACGGACAGTTTTTCTTTGCCCATGCCCCCTGCCACCCTCTCATCCGCCCATTAGCGGGATGATCGTGCCATGGGCGGGGGCCTGTGCGGCCCCGTAGGAGGGATTACGTCGTCAATTGGACGCGCTCGGGCGGCCGAGCAGCCCGTCCACGAGGGCGCGCAGCTGGTCCGCGACGTCGTACGCGTCCGTGATGGCCTGCCAGCGCCCGCCCAGCGCGGCCAGCCGCGGCAGTTCGGACGCGTCCAGTTCGGAGAGCATGTCGGGGAAGTGGGGCCGCCGTTCCGGGTCCTGGGAGCGGTGGGCGAGGGCCGCCTGGAAGGTGAGCGTGCCCAGGACGTAGTGCCACAGGGTGCGGTAGGCGTGCACGGCCTGGCGTTCGGTCAGCCCGCAGGCCATGGCCGAGTCGACGATCTCCTCGACGATCCACAGCGCGTGCCGGTCGGTGAGCTCGCCGAGGCTGAGCACTTCCACCGCCCACGGCAGCTCCCGTAGCGCCTCGTACATGTGGCGGGCCGTCACGTACACCCGCTCGCGCGGCTCCTCGGGCAGTTCGGGGCGGGGGAGCGTCTTGGAGACGCCGGTCAGGACGAGGATCAGCAGCTCGTCCTTGTCGCGGACGTGGCGGTAGAGGGCCATCGGCGTGGAGCCGACCTCCTTGGCCAGCCGCCGCATCGACAGGGCCGCCGTGCCCTCCTCTTCGAGGATGCGGCGCGCGGTGCCGACGATCGTCTCCAGCTCCAGCCGGCGAGGCCGCCCGCCGCCCCGCCTGCCCTCGGCGCGCGCCTCGCCCGTGCCGCTCGCCGTATCGCCTGCCGTATCGCCTGTCGCGTCGCCTGCCGTATCGCCCGTCTCGCTCGTCACCGACTCATTGTCCACCCGAGGCATCGCCCTCCAGGTTTGTGTACGCGTATACTAACTGCCCTGGCCTTGGGGGACCGAGAGGGAGGCAGCTCATGAACGACCGTGCGGGACACGCCCGCCTGGTGCTCGCGGTGGCGCTCACCGTGCAATTCGTCGTGGCTCTGGACATGTCGGTGGTCAATGTCGCGCTGCCCGATATGCGCGAAGACCTCGGCTTCGGACCCGACGCCCTGCTGTGGGTCGTCAATGCCTACGCGCTCGCCTTCGGCGGGCTGTTGATGCTCGGCGGGCGGCTCGCCGACATCGTCGGCAGGCGGGCGACGCTGATGGGCGGGCTCGCGCTCTTCGGCGCCGCCAGCCTCGGCGGCGGCCTGGTGGGGTCGCCGGGCGGGCTGATCGCCGCCCGCGCCGTCCAGGGCGTCGGCGCGGCCGCGCTCGCGCCGGTGGCCTTCACGCTGATCACTGTGGCCTTCCCGGCGGGGCCCGCGCGGTCCCGGGCGCTGGGGCTGTGGGGCATGGCCGCGGCGGCGGGCGGCGCGGTCGGGGTGCTGGTGGGCGGGTTGCTCACCGAATGGGCGGGCTGGCGCTCCGTTCTGCTGATCAATGTGCCGATCGTGGTCCTCGCGCTGGTGGCGGCGCGGACCGCGGTGGAGCCCGACCGGCGCGGGGGCCCGCGGCCCCGGCTCGATGTCGCCGGGGCGCTGCTGGTCACCGGCGGTATGACGGCGCTGGTGCTCGCGCTCGTACGGACCCGGACCTATGCGTGGGGCTCGGCGACGACGCTGGGCACACTGGGCGCGGCGCTGGTGCTGCTGGCCGCGTTCGTGGTGGTCGAGCGGCGGGTGGAGCGGCCGCTGTTGCGGATCGGGCTGCTGGGGCGGCGGCCGGTGCTGGCCGGGAACCTCTTCGTCCTGCTGCTCTTCTCGGGCCAGTTCGGGGCGTTCTACTTCGCCTCGCTGTATATGCAGCAGATCCTCGGATACGGGCCGATCGCCACCGGGGCCGCGTTTCTGCCCTTCTGTGCCGGCAGCGTGATCGGGTCGCTCGTCGCCACCCGCGCCGTCGCCCGGCTCGGCGTGCGGACGCTGCTGGTCGGCGGCGGGCTGCTGGGGGCGGCCGGGATGGGCTGGTTCGGGCTGGCGATCGGCGTGGACGGCGGCTTCGCCGACTCGGTGCTCGGCCCGTCGCTGGTCGCGAGCGTCGGCGTCGGCCTGTGCGTCGTCCCGCTCGGGACGGCGGCCACGACGGGTGTGCCGGCACCGGAGATGGGCATGGCCTCGGGTCTGGTCAACAGCTCGCGGCAGATCGGGGGTTCGCTGGGGCTCGCGGTGCTGGTGACGGTGGCCGCGCACGCGGCGGGCGGTGACGATCCACGGTCCCTCGCCGGCGGCTACGCCACGGCCTTCGGTGTCTCGGGCGCGCTGCTGGCCGTGGCCGCGCTGAGCGCGGCGCTGCTGCTCCCGGGGCGGGTGCGGGGCGAGGAAGCCGCGACGGGCGCCTCGGCGGCGCCGGACGCGTCCGGCGTTCCGGGCGGCGACGGCAAGGTCACGGCGGCACCAGCCGGTCGAACTCGCCGGCCTTGATGCCGGCGAGGAGCGATCCGAGTTTCGCGGGGGTGGTGATCACGACTCTGTCGGGGTCATCGCCCTCGCGGAGCGCTATGTCATCGCCCATGGAGGCGACCTCGACGCAGGCGTCTCCTTCGCCCTGGCCGGAGTAGGAGGACTTCTGCCAGTTGATGGCGCACATTCCCTTTGCCTGTTGCCTTGCCTGTTGCCTTCATCTGAGGCGTCGCGCGACGGCGCGTACGAGGTCCCGTGACTCCTCGACGGGCAGGGCCACTTCCACGGTGTGGTCCAGGACCCCTCGGTACTTCCGCAGCTGGGACTCCGCGTCCAGGAACATCGAGCCGAGCGCCGAGTCGAACTGCACGGTGTCCAGCTGCGGTACGGGCCCCGAGGCATAGGTGACCGTGGAGCCGGCGACCGGGAATCCGTCCGTGACGAGCGGGATGACGCGTACGGTGACGTTCTCGCGCTCCGACGCCTCCAGCAGCCGCTCCAGCTGCGCCCGCAGCACCCGCGTCCCGCCGAACCGGGTGTGCAGGGCGGCCTCGTGGATGATGAAGCTGCACAGCGGGGGCGCGTCCCGGTCCAGGATGTCCCGGCGCTTCATCCGGTGGGAGAGCCTGCGGCGCAGCTCCGGCGGTGACCACGGGGGCACGGCCTGGCCCATCACCGCCTGGGCGTACTCCTCCGTCTGCAGCAGCCCCGGGATGTGGATGAGGCCGACTACGCGCAGGCTTGCCGCGTAGTACTCCATTTCGGCCAGGTCGAGTCCGCCGGTGGCGATCAGGCCCCGGTAGTCCTCCCACCAACCGCCCTTGCGCTCATGGGTCATGGCGGCGAGCGCGTCGATGTACGCGGTGTCCGGGCAGGCGTAGATGGCGGCGAGGGTGCGTACGCGCTCCTCGCTCACCCCGAACCGGGCCAGCTCCAGATTGGTGATGTGGGTCCGGTTGATGCCGAGCCGGTCGGCGGCCTCCTGGATGCTGAGGCCCGCGTCCTCCCGCATCCTGCGCAGCTCGGTGCCCAACCGCTGTTGCCGGGCGGTTGGGGCGCTCCTGGGTGGCATGTTCCTCCCATCCGTGTCACCCTCGCGGGCTATTTGTCGGGGAAATTCAACGAATCCGTAGCACTTGTTTGCAGCGCTGTCCTACGGTAGGTGGTGTCGCCGCTACGAAGCGTTGATCATCGTAACGGTACGCGCACCAACAGCCCCGTCGCAGGGAGTTGACGTTGACATTGGGACCCGACCACGAGCCTGACGACAGTCCTGCGGGCAGTTCGCCCTCCCCGGGCCCCGAAGAGCCGTACGTGTACACGCTGCAGAGCACCCGCCGGGCCACCTCCCCCAAGATCTGCCGGGATTTCGTCGCCTGCGTGCTGAACTCCGTGGGCCATGAAGACCTCGTCGAGACCGCGACAGCCTGCACCTCGGAGCTGGCCACCAACGCCTATCTGCACGCCGAGGGCGACTCCCTGATGCTGCGCGTGATGATCGAGCAGCTGCGGCTGCGCATCAGCGTCTACGACGCGAGCAGCGAGCTCCCCACCGGCGTCTGTCTCCCGGCGGGCGACCGGATGTACGGGCGCGGCCTGGGGGTGGTCGCGGCGCTGGCCGACGAGTGGGGGACGGCGGACGGCGACCCGGCGGGGATGTACGCCAAGGGCGTCTGGTTCGAGCTGCGGACGAGGGGCGGCAGCGGGGAGCGGGCCTGAGAGGCCGCGGCCCCGGGCCGGGGCGCGGCGTCCCAGGAGCGGCGCCCTTTGACTACAGGGCCTAAGCCTGGGCCGGGTGTCCCAGCAGCATCGTCGGGGCGCCGCTGACCCGGGTCAGGAAGACCGTGCAGGAATTCACCCCTTCGAGGCGGAGCCTCTTCCGCAGCTCCTCCGGCTCGACCGCCGAGCCCCGCTTCTTCACCGTCAGGACGCCGACCTTCCGCTCGCGCAGCAGCGCCTTGAGCTTCTTGAGGTTGAAGGGCAGCACATCCGTGATCTCGTACGCGTGGGCGTAAGGCGTCGGGCGCAGATCGTCCGCCGTGACGTAGGCGATGGTCGGGTCGATGAGGCGGCCGCCGATCCGGGCGGCGACGTCGGCGACCAGGTGCGCGCGGATCACCGCGCCGTCCGGCTCGTACAGCCAGCGGCCGACCGGGCCGGGCTCGGGGTCCGGCAGCAGCGGGGTGCCGAGGAGGGTGTGGTGGTCCGGGAGCAGCGTGGCGCGGCGCATGCCCGGGCGGGCGGTGCCGAACCACAGCAGGGCCTCCTTCACATCGCCGTGGTCCGAGATCCACTCGGCCTCGGCGTCCTCGGGGACCGCCTCGTGCGGGATGCCCGGGGCGACCTTGAGGGCCGCGTGCGGGGCCGTACGGGCGGCCTGGACGGCCCAGGACAGCGGCGGGGAGTACGCCTCGGGGTCGAAGACACGGCCGCGCCCGCCGCGCCGGGCGGGGTCCACGAAGATCGCGTCGCATCCGGAGGTGTCGGTCTCGGTGACGTCCGCGTGGCGCACCTCGATGAGCTCGGTCAGGCCCAGGACCTCGGCGTTGGCCCGGACCACCGCGCAGGTCAGCGGGTCCCGGTCGACGGCCAGGACGGGGATGCCCGCGCGGGCGAACGCGACCGCGTCGCCGCCGATGCCGCAGCACAGGTCGGCCACGCGGCGCACGCCGAGCTCGACGAAGCGGTCGGCGCGGTAGGCGGCGACGGAGGCGCGGGTGGCCTGTTCCACACCGTTCGGCGTGAAGTACATGCGGTGGGCGTCGGCGGCGCCGAATTTCGCGGCCGCGCGCTGCCGCAGCCGCGCCTGGGTGAGGGCCGCCGAGACCAGGTCCGCGGGGTGGTCACGGCGCAGCCGGGTCGCCGTGGCGAGCTCTCGTGCCGGGTCGTAGTCCTGGAGCTCGCGGAGCAGCGCCTGCCCTTCGTCGCGGAGCAGTGAGTCGAAGGCGTCAACGTCCACGTCGCCCATTCTCCCCGCTCCAGCGAGCGCGTTCGCGACACCCGGCCGAAGATCGCTTATGTGATGATGATCAAGAATGGCCTTACTGGCCTTTCAAGGTGTTTCGTATTGGTCGCGGCCGCGGCTCTGCTCGCGGGCTGCTCGGATGTCGACGGAGCCGGTGCCGGGACCGCGCGGGTGGACAAGGGCCCGGGCGCCGCCGCATCGTCTTCGCCGTCGTTCACGTCGTCGTCCGGGTCGGGGGCCCATGCCCCGGGCGCGGGCCGCGGCTCGCCCCACGCGTCGGGCTCGGGCTCCGGTCTGCCCTCGCCCGCCGCCGCGGCTCCGGACGGCTACCACCGCTGGGGGCTCGACGGGCCGCTGGAGACGGCGCCGCCGCCCTCGGCGAAACCGGCCCTCGTACCGCCCGCCGCCGGCGCGCCCGCCGGGCCGCCGATCGTCGACCATGTGCCGACCCACGAACCGGTCGTCTTCGTGACCATCGACGACGGCGCCGAAAAGGACCCGGCCTTTCTGCAGCAGGCCCACGACCTGGGGCTGCCGTTCACCGGCTTTCTGACGGACGACGTGGTGGCCGGCAACTACGGCTACTTCGAGCAGCTGCGCCGACTCGGCAACGGGATGCAGAACCACACGCTCACCCATCCGAGGCTGCCCGATCTGGAGTACGAGCATCAGGTCTACGAGATCTGCGGCCAGCAGGAGATCCTCACCCGCCAGTTCGGCACCCGGCCGTATCTCTTCCGCCCGCCGTACGGGGCGGTCGACGACGACACCGTGCGCGCGGCGGCGGCCTGCGGGGTGCGGGCGCTCGTGATGTGGTCGGCCGAGATGAAGGCCGGCGGGCTGGAGTACGCGTCCGGCGACCGGCTGCACTCCGGGGACATCATCCTGGCCCACTTCCGCGGCCCCGCCCAGCAGGAGGGGCGGACGATGACCGATGTGATGACCTCGCTGCTGCGGGAGATCCAGTCGCAGGGCTTCGCCGTGGCGCGGCTGGAGGACTACCTCTGAGGAGCGCCCGAGGAGCGCCTGAGGGGCGTCTGAGGGGCACCTGAGAGGCGTCTGAGGGGCACCTGAGGGGCGCCGTCGGGGACGGCGGCCGGTGTGGTTCGCCGGGCTGCCGGGGCGCCGCGTCACCCCGCTGCTTTGGCACTCTGGTTGACTGAGTGCTAACCGCGTCATAATGTCGTGGCTGGCACTCGGCATCGATGAGTGCCAAACACAGCGACGGGCAGGTCCGGCACCCGCGACGACGGATCCACCTGGTCGCCACCTCAGACAGTTAACCCCGTGAGATCTCCGAAGGGGGAGGTCGGATCGTGACGACCGCCAGCTCCAAGGTTGCCATCAAGCCGCTCGAGGACCGCATTGTGGTCCAGCCGCTCGACGCCGAGCAGACCACGGCCTCTGGCCTGGTTATCCCGGACACTGCCAAGGAGAAGCCCCAGGAGGGCGTCGTCCTGGCCGTGGGCCCGGGCCGCTTCGAGGACGGCAACCGTCTCCCGCTCGACGTCTCCGTCGGCGACGTCGTGCTCTACAGCAAGTACGGCGGTACCGAGGTGAAGTACAACGGCGAGGAGTACCTCGTCCTCTCGGCTCGCGACGTCCTCGCGATCATCGAGAAGTAAGTCACCGAAGTTTTGCCTGTGAGCCGCGCCCCGGTGCCCCTGTCCATACCGGGGCCGGGGCGCGGTTCGTTCGAGAGGACATACGCAACCCATGGCGAAGATCCTGAAGTTTGACGAGGACGCCCGTCGCGCCCTCGAGCGTGGCGTCAACAAGCTCGCCGACACCGTCAAGGTGACGATCGGCCCCAAGGGCCGCAACGTCGTCATCGACAAGAAGTTCGGCGCTCCGACCATCACCAACGACGGTGTCACCATCGCCCGTGAGGTCGAGGTCGAGGACCCGTACGAGAACCTGGGCGCCCAGCTCGTCAAGGAGGTGGCGACCAAGACCAACGACATCGCGGGTGACGGCACCACCACCGCCACCGTCCTGGCCCAGGCGCTGGTCCGCGAGGGCCTGCGGAACGTGGCCGCCGGCGCCTCCCCGGCCGCCCTGAAGAAGGGCATCGACGCGGCCGTCAAGGCGGTCTCCGACGAGCTGCTGGCCACCGCCCGCCCGATCGACTCCAAGAGCGACATCGCCGCCGTGGCCGCGCTGTCCGCCCAGGACAAGCAGGTCGGCGAGCTCATCGCCGAGGCGATGGACAAGGTCGGCAAGGACGGTGTGATCACCGTCGAGGAGTCCAACACCTTCGGCCTGGAGCTCGACTTCACCGAGGGCATGGCCTTCGACAAGGGCTACCTGTCTCCGTACATGGTCACCGACCAGGAGCGCATGGAGGCCATCCTCGAGGACCCGTACATCCTGATCCACCAGGGCAAGATCGCCTCGATCCAGGACCTGCTGCCGCTGCTGGAGAAGGTCATCCAGGGTGGCAGCAAGCCGCTGCTGATCATCGCCGAGGACGTGGAGGGCGAGGCCCTGTCCACCCTCGTCGTCAACAAGATCCGCGGCACCTTCAACGCCGTCGCCGTGAAGGCCCCCGGCTTCGGCGACCGCCGCAAGGCGATGCTCGGCGACATGGCCGCCCTCACCGGTGCCACCGTCGTCGCCGAGGAGGTCGGCCTCAAGCTCGACCAGGTCGGCCTGGACGTGCTGGGCACCGCCCGCCGCGTGACCGTCACCAAGGACGACACCACCATCGTCGACGGTGGCGGCAAGTCCGAGGACGTCACCGGCCGGATCGCCCAGATCAAGGCCGAGATCGAGGCCACGGACTCCGACTGGGACCGCGAGAAGCTGCAGGAGCGGCTGGCCAAGCTGGCCGGCGGCGTCTGCGTGATCCGGGTCGGCGCCGCCACCGAGGTGGAGCTCAAGGAGAAGAAGCACCGCCTGGAGGACGCCATCTCCGCGACCCGCGCCGCGGTCGAGGAGGGCATCGTCTCCGGTGGTGGCTCCGCGCTCGTCCACGCCGTCAAGGTGCTGGAGGACAACCTCGGCAAGGAGGGCGACGAGGCCACCGGTGTCGCGGTCGTCCGCCGCGCCGCGGTCGAGCCGCTGCGCTGGATCGCCGAGAACGCGGGCCTTGAGGGCTACGTCATCACCTCCAAGGTGGCCGAGCTCGAGAAGGGCCACGGCTACAACGCGGCCACCGACGAGTACGGCGACCTGGTGAAGGCCGGCGTCATCGACCCGGTCAAGGTCACCCGCTCCGCCCTGGAGAACGCGGCGTCCATCGCCTCCCTGCTGCTCACCACCGAGACGCTGGTGGTCGAGAAGCCGGCCGAGGAAGAGCCGGAGGCCGCGGGCCACGGCCACGGTCACTCGCACTGACGCGCCCACCGCGCACTCCACGCACGGCGCGGTCACCCCTCGCGGGTGGCCGCGCCTGATGCGTTCCGGGGCGGTTTCAGGTTTGCCGGGGCCGTTTCAGGTCTGGGGGTCAGCGTCCCTCGGGCCATCCCCCGGGCTATCCCTTGGACTGTCCCTTCGGCTGTCCCTTGGGGGGCCGTCCCACGTTCGACGAGACGACCGAGACCGCCGCCCGCGGCGCCAGCTTCGCCAGCCCCGTCATGGCCTTGTACCGCGGATCGGGGATCGACAGCGCCTTGCCCCGCGCGAAGTCCTTGAGCGCCGCCGTCACCAACCGGTCCGCGTCCAGCCACATCCAGCTCGGCACGCTGTCCGGCTTGATCCCGGCCCGTGCGTGGAACTCGGTCCGTACGAACCCCGGGCACAGCGCCATCAGCCGCACCCCCGAGCTCGCCAGGTCCCGCGCCGCGCCCTGCGTGAACTGCACGACCCAGGCCTTGCTGGCCCCGTACGTGCCGCGCGGGAAGAACGCCGCGATCGAGGCGACGTTGATCACCCCGCCGCGCCCCCGGGCCCGCATGGTCTCGGCCGCGGCCGTGGTGAGCCGCAGGACGGCCTCGCAGTGCACCTTCATCATCCGCAGCTCATCCGCCATGGACACCTCGAGATAGCGGCCCTTGTTGCCGAACCCGGCGTTGTTGACGAGTAGATCGATCGGGTGCTTGCGGTCGCCCAGGCGCGCCTCGACCGCCGCGATGCCGTCGTCCTCGGACAGATCGGCCCGCAGCACGTCCGCCTCCACCCCATGGCGGTCGTGGAGGTCGGCGGCCTGTTCGCGCAGCCGCTTCTCGTCCCGCGCCACCAGCACCAGGTTGTGGCCGTCCGCCGCGAGCCGGCTCGCGAAGGCGGCGCCGATGCCCGCCGTGGTTCCCGTAATCAACGCAGTCGTCATACGCGCACGTTAGCGGCCATGGCGGGGGTCGGAGCGCACTCGTCCGGATCAGTTCTTCGATGTGATGGAAAGAGTTCCGGTGAAAGAGTGCGCGGATTCCCGCAGTTCGGGGTGGAGCGCGTCGCCCGCGGCCAGCACCCGCGGCAACAGGGCGCGTTCGGTGGTGGCGGCGCGGAAGGCGAAGCCGACGGTCACCTCGTGGTCGGGACGGTGCACGATCTCGACCGGGTCCCCGGCGCGTATCTCGCCCGGCTCGAGGACCCGCAGATACGCCCCGGGGACGGCGGCCTGAGTGAACCGCTTCACCCAGCGCTCCACGCCCAGCCAGGACGCGAAGGTCCGGCACGGGATGCGGGCGGAGGCCACTTCGAGCAGCAGGTCGGGGCCGATCCGCCAGCGCTCGCCGATCCGGGCGCCGGTCACGTCGATGCCCTGGGTGGTGAGGTTCTCGCCGAAGACGCCGTTCGGCAGCTCGCGGCCCAGCTCGCGCGCCCAGGCGTCCAGGTCCTCGCGCGCGTAGGCGTACACCGCCTGGTCGTTCCCGCCGTGGTGGCGGGTGTCGCTGACCGTGTCGCCGACGAGTCCGCTGCCGGCCTCGCCCTTGCGGCCCGGGGCCACCACCCGCACCGGCCCGTCGGCGGGGCGCTTGTCGATACCGGTGCCGCCGGAGGGGGCGTCGGTGTACCCGACCGGCATGAGGCGGCCGACGTTCACGGTGAGCACGGTCGCGGTCGGCGGGTGCGCGGGCCCGGCCTCATGGATACGGGTCATGACAGCACGCTAAAGGACCGCGGCGGCGCGGTTCAAAGGTGTTTCGGCCCATCGCCCAAAGCATCGCCGCGATATCCGAGGTCGTATCCAAGGGTCGCTTATACTCGACCCATGATCGAGGCTCGTCATCTGAGGGTGCTGCGCGCCGTGGCCGCCACGGGCTCCTTCTCCGCGGCGGCCCGTGAGCTGGGCTGCACCCAGCCCGCCGTCAGCCAGCAGATGAAGGCCCTCGAACAGTCCACGGGCACGCCGCTGCTGATCCGTACGGGCCGGGAGATGCGGCTGACGCAGGCCGGCGATGCGCTGGTGCGGCACGCGGCGGGGATCCTGGCCGGGCTGACCGCGGCCGAGGAGGAGGTCGCCGCGATCGCCGGACTGCGGGCCGGCCGGGTGCGGCTGGCGTCCTTCCCCAGCGGCAGCTCGACGCTTGTGCCGACCGCGCTCGCCGAGATGCGCAAGGACTACCCGGGGACCCGGGTCTCGCTGGTGGAGGCCGAGCCGCCGCGCTCGGTGGAGCTGTTGCGCGCGGGCGATGTCGAGATCGCCGTGGCCTTCCGTTACCCGGAGGTCGAGCCGGCGGTGCCGGACGCGGAGGAGCTGATTGCTCCGGTCGAGGGCCCGTGGGGCAAGGACGACCTGGTCGTACGGCCGCTGCTGAGCGACCGGCTGGTGGGCGTGGTGCCCGACGGGCACCGGCTGGCGGGGGCCGGTGCGGTGGGCATCGGGGAGCTGGCCGAGGAGCCGTGGATCGCGGGCTGCCCGCGCTGCCGCAGGCATCTGGTGGATGTGTGCGAGGCGGCGGGCTTCACGCCCCGGATCGACTTCGCGACGGACGACTATCCGGCGGTGATCGGGCTGGTGGCGGCCGGGCTGGGGGTGGCGGTGCTGCCGGAGCTGGCGCTGGAGTCCGTACGGGCCAAGGGCGCCGCGATGGTGGCGGTGGAGCCGGCCGTGCGGCGGGAGGTCGTCGCGCTCACCCTGCCGGACCTCGCCCGGGTCCCGGCGGTGGCGGCCATGCTGGAGCGGCTGGAGTCGGCGGCGCGAGGCGAACCACGGCCGTGACGGTCGGCTGAACGGGGGGTCGGAGTCTGGCCTGGGCGTCCTCCCGGAGGCGTCGTTTCTTCAGAATTGCGGTGATCGCGGGCGCGATCAGGCGCCGGGAGCTCCGGCGCCAGAGGTGGCCACGGCCCGGTGGCGTGCCCGCCCCATGAGCTCCTCACGTTCGTCCTCGGTCAGTCCGCCCCACACGCCGTACGGCTCACGAACCGCCAGCGCGTGCGCCGCGCACTCCGCGCGTACGGGGCATCGCATGCACACCTCTTTGGCTGACATCTCGCGTGCGCTGCGGGCAGCGCCGCGCTCTCCCTCCGGATGGAAGAAGAGCGAGCTGTCGACCCCACGACACGCGGCCAGGAGCTGCCAGTCCCACAGGTCGGCGTTCGGACCGGGAAGACGGGAGAAATCTGCCATTGCCTTATCTCCTCGAAGCGATCTGGTGCGGACGCTGCGTCCTGGGTCGTACACCTACTGTGTAAGTAGATGTAAATATGACTCATTGCGAATCTAGCCACAGAGACCGGCAAATTGGAAGCAAGGTCGCCAAATGCCATCGAAGAGGGCGAAAGTCGGGCTGGGGCGCGGCGGCCGCGATGAAGCAGCTCTGTGTCCGTTCCCTCACGTAGAGTGTCGAAGGTGGCCGCTGGACCCCGTAACTCTTTCGGGTGACCGTCGTTGAGAGTGCGGAGGCGGTTGATGGGTAAAGCTCTCGGACGGATGTCCGAGGCTGTCAATCGCACAGGTGACGATATGTACCAGCCTGGAGGCTCAAGGTGACGCGCATCAGCTGCGGAGGGCGGTCATGACATCCGTCCTCGTCTGCGACGACTCCCCGCTTGCCCGAGAGGCGCTGCGCCGTGCGGTGGCGACCGTGCCCGGCGTCGAGCGTGTGACGACGGCGGCCAACGGCGAGGAAGTCCTCCGCCGCTGGGGGGCCGACCGTTCGGATCTGATTCTGATGGACGTGCGGATGCCCGGCCTCGGCGGTGTCGAGACCGTGCGGCGGCTGCTCTCGGCCGACCCCGGCGCCCGGATCATCATGCTCACGGTCGCCGAGGACCTGGACGGCGTCGCGCTGGCCGTGGCCGCCGGCGCCCGTGGCTATCTGCACAAGGACGCCTCGCGTGCCGAGCTGCGCGCCACCGTGACCCAGGCGCTGGCCGACCCGACCTGGCGGCTGGCCCCGCGCCGGCTGCGCTCCGCCGAGATGGGCGCGGCGCCCACGCTCACCGCCCGTGAGATCCAGGTGCTGGAGGGCATGAGCCACGGCCGGTCCAATGCGGAGATCGGCCGTGAGCTGTTTCTGTCCGAGGACACGGTCAAGACGCATGCGCGGCGGCTGTTCAAGAAACTCGGCGCCTCGGACCGGGCACACGCGGTGGCGCTCGGCTTCCGCTGGGGCCTGGTCCGTTAGACCCGGTCCGGGCCCTGGCCGGCGGAGGCTGTAGCGCCCCGACGGAGGCACTTCCCCGCGGTGGCCGGGGGAGATAAAAGCCCGAAAAAGGGGGCCGACGGTCCCCGCCCGTCGGGTGGCGGGCGGGGCGAAGGGCGGCGGCTTATGTTGGTTCGCCGGGCGATGCCGCATCCTTGAAGGTGTGGAGTTCCTCGGGGACATGTCGGTCGGGCGTGAGGGGAGAGCGCAGGACGTGACGACAGCCGGCGCACCTGCTCATAACGCTTCAGCGCACAACTACGGACGCGGTGCCACGGAAGCCGCGACGCCAAGGCACCATGGACGGATGCGCGACGACGAGACCCAGGGGTCCCCGCCGGTCGGCGGCCCCGGGACCCAAGGGGCCATCGGCGCCCTTGTCCGGCGCGCCGCAGAGGGGGACGAACGGGCCACCCACGATCTGCTCGCCCATGTGCATCCGCTCGCGCTGCGCTATTGCCGGACGCGGCTTTCGCGGCTGCCGGGCGACGCCCGCCATTTCGTGGACGACCTGGCGCAGGAGGTCTGCCTCGCGGTGCTGTGCGCGCTGCCGCGCTACCGCGACACCGGCCGGCCCTTCGAGGCGTTCGTCGTGGCCATCGCCGCGCACAAGGTCGCCGATCTGCAGCGCGCGGCCATGCGCCACCCGGGCAGCACGGCTGTGCCCTCGGACGAGATGCCGGAGCAGCCGGACGACTCGCTCGGCCCCGAGGAGCAGGCGCTGCTGAGCAGTGACGCCGAGTGGGCCAAGAAGCTGCTGGCGAACCTTCCGGAGAACCAGCGCGAGCTGGTGCTGCTGCGGGTCGCGGTCGGGCTGACCGCGGAGGAGACCGGGCAGATGCTCGGGATGTCGCCGGGCGCGGTCCGGGTGGCCCAGCACCGGGCCCTGAGCAGGCTGCGAGCGCTCGCCGAGCAGTAGACGATCAAGCGGACCCCGAGTAAGTCGAGCACCCCCACGTGCCCGAGGCCGTGTCGTTCCGTCGTTTCGGCAGGCCACGGGGTTTTCCACAGGGAGGAATGGGGCACCTGTCGCGCCCGTTAGCATGGGAGTCCGCGCTGGGGCAAGACCATTGGAAGGGTGTCATGACTGTCAACGTCGACGGAGTGCCTGAGAAATTCGCGATGCTCGGGCTGACGTACGACGATGTGCTGCTGCTGCCGGGCGCCTCCGAGGTGCTGCCGAACGCGGTCGACACCTCGTCCAGAGTCTCTCGAAACGTCCGGGTCAATGTGCCGCTGCTGTCCGCCGCCATGGACAAGGTGACCGAGTCCCGGATGGCCATCGCCATGGCCCGTCAGGGCGGCGCCGGCGTGCTGCACCGCAATCTGTCGATCGAGGACCAGGCCAATCAGGTCGATCTGGTCAAGCGGTCCGAGTCCGGCATGGTGACCGACCCGATCACGGTCCGGCCGGATGCGACGCTGGCCGAGGCGGACGCCCTGTGTGGAAAGTTCCGGATCAGTGGTGTCCCGGTGACGGACGCGGCGGGCAAGCTGCTCGGCATCGTCACCAACCGTGACATGGCCTTCGAGACGGACCGGCGCCGCCAGGTCCGCGAGGTCATGACCCCGATGCCGCTGGTCACCGGCAAGGTCGGGATCTCCGGCGAGGACGCGATGCAGCTGCTGCGCCGCCACAAGATCGAGAAGCTGCCGCTGGTCGATGACGCGGGCGTGCTCAAGGGCCTGATCACCGTCAAGGACTTCGTGAAGGCCGAGAAGTATCCGAACGCGGCCAAGGACGCCGACGGGCGGCTGATCGTCGGTGCGGCGGTCGGCGTCGGGGACGAGTCGTACGACCGGGCACAGGCGCTGGTCGAGGCCGGGGTGGACTTCCTCGTGGTCGACAGCGCGCATGGCCACAGCCGCGGCATCCTCGACATGATCGCCAAGCTGAAGTCCAACATCAGGGTCGATGTGGTGGGCGGCAATGTCGCCACCCGGGACGGCGCCCAGGCGCTGATCGACGCCGGTGTGGACGGGGTCAAGGTCGGCGTCGGGCCGGGCTCGATCTGCACCACCCGGGTGGTCGCGGGCATCGGCGTGCCGCAGGTGACGGCGATCTACGAGGCCGCGCAGGCGTGCCATGCGGCCGGGGTGCCGCTGATCGGCGACGGCGGCCTGCAGTACTCGGGCGATATCGCGAAGGCGATCGCGGCGGGCGCGGACACGGTCATGCTGGGCAGCCTGCTGGCCGGGTGCGAGGAGTCGCCGGGCGAGATGGTCTTTATCAACGGCAAGCAGTTCAAGTCCTACCGGGGCATGGGTTCGCTGGGCGCTATGCAGTCGCGCGGCCAGGCCCGCTCGTACTCCAAGGACCGCTACTTCCAGGACAATGTGCTCTCCGAGGACAAGCTGGTGCCCGAGGGTATCGAGGGCCAGGTGCCCTACCGGGGCCCGCTCGCCTCGGTGGCGCACCAGCTCGTGGGCGGTCTGCGGGCGTCGATGGGGTATGTCGGCTCGGCGAATGTGGCGGAGCTCAAGGAGAAGGGCCGCTTCGTACGGATCACGGCGGCCGGGCTCAAGGAGAGCCACCCGCATGACATCCAGGTGACCACCGAGGCACCCAACTACTCCGCTCGTTAGCGCGTACGAAGGGGCAGGGATACTGGGACGGCAGACCTGAAGAGCGAAAGGCACCCACGTGACTGAGATCGAGATCGGGCGCGGCAAGCGCGGCCGCAGGGCGTACGCGTTCGACGACATCGCCGTTGTGCCGAGTCGTCGTACCCGGGACCCGAAGGAGGTCTCAATCGCCTGGCAGATCGACGCCTACCGCTTTGAGCTGCCGTTCCTCGCCGCCCCGATGGATTCGGTGGTCTCGCCGAAGACCGCCATCCGTATCGGCGAGCTGGGCGGTCTCGGGGTGCTCAACCTCGAGGGCCTGTGGACCCGCTACGAGGACCCGGAGCCGCTGCTCGCGGAGATCGCCGAGCTGGACGAGCAGACCGCGACCCGGCGTATGCAGGAGATCTACGCCGCGCCGATCAAGGAAGAGCTGATCGGACAGCGGCTGAAGGAGGTGCGCGACTCGGGTGTGGTGACGGCCGCCGCGCTCTCCCCGCAGCGCACCGCGCAGTTCTCCAAGGCCGTCGTGGACGCCGGGGTCGACATCTTTGTGATCCGTGGGACCACGGTCTCGGCCGAGCATGTCTCCGGCGCCGCCGAGCCGCTGAACCTGAAGCAGTTCATCTATGAGCTGGACGTCCCGGTCATCGTGGGCGGCTGTGCCACCTACACCGCCGCGCTGCATCTGATGCGGACGGGCGCGGCCGGAGTG
The DNA here is from genome assembly GCF_002154605.1 of Streptomyces milbemycinicus. Lineage (GTDB taxonomy): Bacteria > Actinomycetota > Actinomycetes > Streptomycetales > Streptomycetaceae > Streptomyces > Streptomyces milbemycinicus. The sequence goes on from NZ_MUNE01000616.1 coordinate 16,857, forward strand.
CTGGTCGGGTTCGGCGGCGGCGCCGCGCACACCACGCGCAATGTGCTGGGCATCCAGGTGCCGATGGCGACCGCCGTCGCCGATGTCGCCGCCGCCCGCCGGGACTACATGGACGAGTCCGGCGGCCGGTATGTGCATGTGATCGCCGATGGTGGCGTCGGCTGGAGCGGCGATCTGCCCAAGGCCATCGCCTGCGGTGCGGACGCGGTGATGGTGGGTTCGCCGCTGGCGCGGGCCACGGACGCGCCGGGCCGGGGGCACCACTGGGGCATGGAGGCCGTGCACGACGAGGTGCCGCGCGGCAAGCGGATGAACCTGGGCACGGTGGGCACCACGGAGGAGATCCTGCTGGGCCCCTCCCACACCCCCGACGGCTCGATGAACTTCTTCGGCGCGCTGCGCCGGGCGATGGCCACGACGGGGTACTCGGAGCTCAAGGAGTTCCAGCGGGTCGAGGTGACGGTCGCTCCCTCGCAGCACGACAAGCGCTGAGCGCGCAGCACAAACGGGTGCAGCACATACAGGTTGGGCCCCGACCGCGATGCGGTCGGGGCCCAACCCGTATGTAGCGCGCTATCGGCGTCAGCGGTTGCTGAGGCGGTAGGAGGTGGAGACCGCCGCGGCCGGGGCCAGGATCATGAAGATCCAGGTCAGGGCGTCGGCGTCGTCCTTCCACGCGTCGAACAGGCTGGGGGTGGACTGTCCGTTCACCTCGAACACAGGCGAGTTGAAGTGGCTGAAGAAGATCTCGTTCGCGGACAGCGGGTCAACGCCGATGGCGCGGAGCGAGCTCTCGTTGTTGCCGAACCAGTCGCTCATGACCATCGCGTAGCCGTACGTCTCACCGATGAACACCGCTACCAGGGCCAGAACCGCGCCGATCACCCACAGCGCGGGGTTGCGGCCGCCCAGCTTGGCGATGACGAAACCCACGAGCGCGCCGACCGCGACACCCGCGTAGGCGAACTGGGTGATCTTCGGCTCCTGGCCGTCCGTGTCGGCCAGCGCGCTCAGCAGGAAGGCGTAGAGGAACCCGCCGACCAGAGCGGCGACGACGGCGGCGAGGACGGCGAGAGCGGGGTTGCCCTGGCGGCCGGCCGGGGGCGCCGGCGGCGGGAAGCCGCCCGCGAACTGCGGCTGCTGCTGCGGGCCGCCGAACTGCGGCTGCGGCGGCTGGGCCGGGTAGCCGTAACCGCCGGGCTGCTGGGGCGGCTGCGGCTGCTGAGGCTGCTGCCAGTTCTGGCTCATGGAGATCCCCCGGGGATGAAGGTGATGTCCGCGCTCCGGGGATTTGTGCTGATGGGAGCGCGAACGAAGAGTTCGAGCCATAAAACTAACAGCCGGGTACGACAACCAGACAAGTCGTGTCTGTCGTCCGTGACACGCCTGCGACCGGACGGAGACAACCTGTCCGTCCTTATGGTGATTTGACGGCCACTATTCCGTGACGTGTTTGTTGTTGGGGTAACTCTCCACCTCTGTAAACGGTGGAGCAGGCGATGTCGTTCCGCTCCGGTGTCCCCTCCTGTCACATGATCATGAACGCAAGGTAGCAGCGATCCGGTCGCACGAGGGTGCGGTCGACATCAGTGCCGGACAAGAATCCGGCATAAGCAATAATGTCAACTTATGGCGCAGAACAAGACGTTCACGGGACGTGATGTCGGAATCGACCTCGGCACGGCGAACACCCTGGTGTACGTGCGGGGCAGGGGGATTGTGCTCAATGAGCCGTCAGTCGTCGCGGTCAGCACGACGGACGGGAGCGTGCTGGCGGTCGGCTCCGAGGCGAAGGAGACCATGGGGCGCACCCCCTCCAACATCGTCGCCGTCCGCCCGCTTCGAGACGGGGTCATCGCCGACTTCGAGATCGCCGAGCGGATGCTGCGGCACTTCATCAAGAAGGTCACGGGCAGCCGCCGGCTCTCCCGCCCCCGCGTCGTGGTGTGTGTGCCCTCCGGCATCACGGGCGTCGAGCGGCGCGCGGTCATGGAGGCCGCCTCACAGGCCGGGGCGCGCCAAGTGCATCTGATCGAGGAGCCGATGGCGGCGGCGATCGGCGCGGGGCTGCCGGTGAGCGACCCGACCGGCTGCATGGTGGTCGACGTGGGCGGCGGCACGACCGAGGTGGCCGTGGTCTCGCTGGGCGGGATCGTCACCGCCCGCTCGGTGCGCATGGCGGGCGATGCGATGGACGCCGCGATCAGCACGCATGTGAAGAAGCGGTACGCCCTGGCGATCGGGGAGCGGACGGCCGAGGAGATCAAGGTGAGCATCGGCTCCGCCACAGCGGTCGGCACCTGGTCCGCGCCCGGCAGCGGATCGTCCGTCAGGCGCCCCGAGCGGAATGTGGAGGTGGTGTCGGCCACCCGGAGCGGCGAGGGCCTTTCGCTCGACAAGCCCGGTAACGGTGACGGGCTCGACGGATCCGGCAAGGCTGCCGACCCGGAGCAGACGCAGACGCTGCTGCCCCCGGACCGCTGCACCATCCGCGGCCGGGACCTGGTCACCGGATTGCCGAAGGTCCTGGAGCTGACGGCGGATGAGGTGCGGCACGCGCTGGCCGAGCCGGTGGACAGCATCGTCGCGGCGGTGCGGTCCACGCTGGACGAGACCCCGCCGGAGCTGGCGGGCGACATCATGGACCGGGGCATCGTGCTGACCGGCGGCGGCGCGCTGCTGCGCGGCCTCGACGTCCGGCTCAGCCGCGAGCTGGACATCCCGGTGCTGGTGGCCGACGAGCCGCTGGACTGTGTGGCCCTCGGCACCGGGCGCTGCGTCGAGGACTTCGCGTCGCTGCGCACGGTGCTGGATGCCCGGCCCCGTGGGTTGGCCGCCACCACGCGGGGCTGACGCGCGGCTGGCGCGGGGCTCAGGCCGTCGGCTCGGGCGGGGCCCTTGGACGTGCGGTACGGGCCCGCCCGTGGTGGTCTGGTGACACCGCGTCCGTTCACGGGGGCGGTACGGACCGACGCCGAGGTGGCGGTAGTGGCACGCGACGGGAGATGTGCGCGAGCGATCGTCGCGGCGGTCGCCGCCCTCAGCGCGGTCCTGAGCGTCGCCCTGAGTTCGGTTCTGGTCATGCCCGTGCTGCCGCCGGTAGTACCGGCCGCGGCGGCCGTGCCCTCCGTGCCCTCCGCGCCCTCGTACGAGAGCCCCCGCGCCACCCCGTCCGGTGCCACCCGTGGCCCTGGTCCTGACCGCGTCGGCGGCCACCGGAGCTCGTACGCCGTGACCGTCCGACTGGCGTCGTCGAGCCCGGCCGTCCTGCGGCGCCCGGACGGCTGGCTCACGCTCAGCGGCACCGTGGTCAACCACTCGCGGCACCGCGTCACCGGCGCGCATGTGGGCGTGCGAACCGGGCCGGTGGCGCTCGGCACGCGCAGCGGCCTCGCCGTCGCGGCCGGGCGCACGGACCTCAACCGGGCGGACGGCGAGGAGATCTCCGGCCATATCCACCGGCTGCCCTCCCTCGACCCCGGTGCCCGTCGCGACTTCCGGCTGCGGGTCCCGGTGCCGGAGCTGGGGACGGACGGCGCGGGGGCGTACGGGCTGACGGTGGACGTGGCCCGCGAGGACGGGGCCGTCCTCGGGCTGGCCCGCACCTTCCTGCCGGTCTATCCGGAGGGCACGGCGTACCAGCCGCTGCGCACCACCGTGCTGTGGCCGATCACCGAAACCCCGCATATGGAGGCGCTGACCCTGCGCACCCCGGAGAGCGTGCGGCCGGTGTTCCGCGATGACACGCTGGCCGCGGCGTTCGCCAAGGGCGGGCGGCTGTGGCGGCTGGTCGAGACGGGCGCGCGGCTGCCGGTGACCTGGGCGGTGGACCCGGACCTGGTGGCGCAGGCGCGGGCGATGGCGGACGGCTACCGGGTGGCCCGCGCCCCCGGCGCCACCGACCCCCGGCAGACCACCGAGGGCACGGGCGGGCGGGCGGCGGCGGCCTGGCTGGCCGCGCTCAAGCGGGCGGTGCGCGGACAGGACGTCATCGCGCTGCCGTACGCGGACCCCGACCTGGCCTCGCTCGCCCGCGGCGGCCCCGGCGGCGACGCGCTGGCGGGGCTGCTGCGCCGGGCCTCCCGGGCGGGCAAGGACGTGGTGGACCAGGAGCTGGACACCGACGCCCGCGCCGATGTGGCCTGGCCGGCGGGCGGCGCGGTGGACGCCGGGATCGCCGGGTACGCCGAGCGGCTGGGCCTGGCGACGGTGCTGGCCTCCGGCAGCACCGTCGCCAGGCTGCGCCGCTCCTCCGGCGCGCTGGTCACCGGCGGGGCCACGGACGACCGCGCGGTCGCGCTCGGCGAGCGGATGACCGCCCTGACGTACGACACGACCGTCGCCTCGCTGCTGGCCCAGAGCCGGCCAGGCGCGGGCGCGGCCGGGGCGCCGCTCCGGCTGAGGGTGCGGCAGCGGCTGCTCGCGGAGAGCCTGACGGCCGTCCGGGAGCTGCCGTACGCCCCGCGCGCCCTGATGGTCGTCCCTCCGCGCCGCCCCGGCCGACATCCGGCGCGG
>NZ_MUNE01000617.1:0-3379 GCF_002154605.1 Streptomyces milbemycinicus
CTCGTCGCCGCGATGAGGGCGCAGTGAACGCCGGAGCACGCGCCCGAGCGTCCGACGGAACAAGGTCTTCTCCGGAAGATCAGAGTTGGCTACGCTCGGCGGGATCGCTGTTGCGACACCGGCCGATGACAGAAGGGTTGCCAGATGACTCTCAACTTCCCCACCGCAGCCGAACTCCGTGACGAGCAGCACCTCAAGGACCCCGGCGCGAGCCAGATGACGAGCAAGGACTCCCACTGGTGCGTCAAGCTGAAGGACAACAGCGGCCTTGAGCCCGCCGACGTCCACGGCGCGTGACGGTCCCGATTGAGCCGTCCATTGAGCCGCCCCACCGCTGTTGACCACGCCGACGGCGGCATGGCGGACAACCTGTCGGGCGGGGACGGAATACTCGCACACCCCGTCCCCGCACCCGACGACACCCGCAAAGCCTGCGTGTCCGGCACCCATCGCGTCCTGACCCCCACGGAAACGCTGCGCCGGATCCAGCCGCTCTTCCCGATCGTCGGTATCACCCGGCTCGCCGACGTCACCTGGCTCGATGAGATCGGCATACCGGTCCACCAGGCCGTCCGCCCGAACTCCCGGACAGTGTCGGTAAGCCAGGGCAAAGGCATCACTCACGACCTCGCCAAGGTCTCCGCTGCCATGGAATCGATCGAGTCCTGGCACGCTGAGCGCATAGATCCCGGCGAGACGACCGCGACCGTTGCCGACATGGAACGCGCGTGCGGCTACCGCGTCCACGAACTGGCCCTGGAACCCCGCCACCATCTCTGGCCAGGCATGGAGCTCGAATGGACCAGAGCAAGCCGCCTGGACGACGGTACGGACAGCTTCCTGCCGACCGACCTGCTGCGCCTTGACGGCCGTGTGCGCGACACCTGGATGCCGCCCCTGTTCGCCCAGAACAGCGATGGACTCGCCAGCGGCAACACCTTCGCCGAAGCGGCACTCCACGGCATCTACGAGGTCATCGAACGCGACTGTCTGGCCCGCGCCGAGACGGACCCATCACCGGCCCTGGACCTGGCCACCGTGGACGGCCCAGCCTGGGAGCTGCTGGACCTTATGGACGCGGCCGCGGTCGAGGTTCGAGTTGAAGTACCCCCATCGCCCACCGGGGTCGCCTGCTTCCTGGCCACCATCTGGAGCGAAGAGTTCCCGGTGCTCTTCGCCGGGGCCGGTGCCCACCTTGACCGTGACGTCGCCCTGTCCCGCGCCCTGACCGAAGCCGCGCAGTCGCGCGCTACCCAGATCGCCGGAGCCCGGGACGACCTCACCACGGGCGCCTACCGGCGCGCCGTCTCAAGCTGGTCCGCGCGTCCCGCACCCCTCTCGAAAGCCGACCGGCTCACCTACGACGAGATCGCCTCCGTCCGCAATGAGACCCTCGCGGACGACTTGCACACCACGGTCACCAGCGTCCTCTCCCTGACCGGGCGATCTCCGCTGATTGCCGACCACACCAGGCCCCACCTGGGCATCCCCGTCGTACGAGTGGTCTGCCCCGGCCTTCGCTGCGAACCGGCCTTCATGTAATGACCCGGTACCTCTTCGTTGGCCCCAGCCTGCCGGACGCCGCCGACCTGCTCGCGGCGGACGACATCACCGTCCTCCCGCCAGTAGCGGCGGGAGACCTGCTGAAACTCGCACCCCAGCAGGGAGACCTCGTCGGCATCATCGACGGCTACTTCCGTCAGACCCGCGCCGTCCGGCACAAAGAGATCCTCGCCCTCCTCCAGACCGGCGTGACAGTCCTCGGCGCTGCCGGCATGGGCGCCCTTCGCGCAGCCGAACTCGACACCTTCGGCATGCACGGCGTGGGACGCATCTACCGCGACTACCAGGAAGGCCGACTGACGGCCGACGACGAGGTGGCTTTCCTGCATGGGCCGGCCGACGACGGCTACAGGCCGGTCTCCGAAGCGCTCGTCAACATCCGAGCGACCCTACGCCTGTGCATACAGGAAGGGATCCTCGACGAGCCCACCGCCGGTCACCTCGTAGCCGCGCTGGCTCGGCGCCCGTACCACATGCGCTCCTACCCGGAACTCATCCAGCTCGCCCGTGAGACCGCCACACCAGCTGCGAATGTCGAAGCGCTACGGCATCTCTGCGCCACCCGGGCCGTCGACGTCACACGCGACGACGCACTGCAACTGGTCCACAAACTACGCACGCTCGAGGAAAGCCGCGCGAACGGCACCACGCCCCACTCGCCCAACTTCACCATCGCACCCACCATCTACTTGCACCGCTGGCAGCTGGGAGCACGCAGCGTCGAAACCGCGGACGGCCGGACCGCCGAGATGAGCGTTCTGCGGATGTGCCAGCTCTTCGCCCGCGACTACCCGGACTTCTACCGGGACCTGGTCTTCAACCATCTGGTCCAGGAGTGTGCCTCCAACTGCCGGACCCAGCACACGGAGGCGACCCTCGACAGAGCGCTGGAGCACGCACGGCATCGCAACGTCATCCCGGACCCCCGATCGAACAAGCCCGAAGACCTGAGCTTCCTCGACCTGTGGCTGACACCGGCAGAGCGAACCACACGCCCACTGAAGCACCAGCTCGGGACCTTCCTGGTGCGCAGCTTCCAGCTGACGCCCGGAGCTCCCGCGGACCACCTGGCCCTGGACGCGCTGCGCCGACGGCCGATCGTCCCGACCGCGGCGAAGCTCGTCAACGCCGCGAAGACGGTGAACGAGCAGGCACAGCAGACTCAGTCCACCTTCGACATCCACACCTTGTCGGCCGACCGCATCCTGACCCACATCAGCGAACGATGGGGCGTCGAACCCGGAACCCTGGAACTGCACGCGCTGGACCGGGGGATGGGCTCCCGCGACGTCCTGGTCGCTGCGGCCCGACCGTACTATCTCCTGGCCAGGTACAACCCGGACCTGGTGGACCTGGTGGACCTGGCGTTCGGGCGTGCCGGAGACTAGCGGCGGGCCGCGGCGGCGGCTACGCCCGTACGGATCGACGAACGGGCTCAGTGGCACTGCCAGGTGAAGCGCGCCTGGTCGAAGCGGCCGGCGGCGAGGTCTTCGGGGTCGATCAGCCAGTAGAGGGCGCCCGCGTCGCCCCACAACATCCCGGCTTCGTCGTCGGAGGCGATCTGGAGCAGCAGCCGCCACCGTGCCGCCTCGGCGAGGATGTCGTCGAAATGGGGGTTGTCGGGATTGAACTCGTCCAGATCCCAGTCGTCGGGGAAGTCGGCGACCTCGTACTCGACCTCGCCCTGGACGCCGTCGGGTGCGCCGCCCACCTGGTGGCGGACGCGGCGCAGATTCCATACGGCGTCCTGGAAGTGCCGGCCGCAGTCGAGCGCAGCGATGAACGACAGGGGGCCGTGCCCCTCCCACACCGGCCA
>NZ_MUNE01000617.1:3430-3598 GCF_002154605.1 Streptomyces milbemycinicus
CCTCTCGGTTCCAGCAGGGAGCAGAACCGGTCCGCGAGACCGGAGGGAAGCCGTTCGTGCGCCAACTCGCTGAGGAGTGGAAGGCTGAGCATGCGCCGATGATGGCAGGGACCACTGTCATTCCCGGTCCTGGCCTCCCTCCGCCCACGCCGCCAGGTCCGCGCGGAT
>NZ_MUNE01000618.1 GCF_002154605.1 Streptomyces milbemycinicus
GGCGGGGCGCGACCGCGCCGTCGAGGACGAGATCTGAGACGAGATCTGAGACGAGACCTCAGACGAGACCTCAGACGAGATCTGAGCGAGCCCGGCACCACCCTCGCGGACTCGCGGGGCGGTGCCGGGGCGGCGGTGGGGCGGTGGGACACTGGGGCCATGCCAGTGCTCGATGAAAACCCGCCGAACGGCCAGAAGAAGCTGCTCATCATCCTGGGTGTGATGCTGGGCATCACCGTGATCATCGGCGTGGTCGCGACCATCGCCTCACCCTGAGCCCCTGAGGGCGTACTCGCCCTGAGGGTGTGGCTATCCCCACCATCCCTTAGGGGGCCAGGGTCAGGGGTAACTGGGTGGTTCACCGGATGGGACCGGCCCCCGGCGGTCCGTAGATTCGTGATGTCGGAAAGCGAAGGCGGGGGCTGGAGGCGCGGCGCCCGTCGTCGGCCGCTCGTCACCCACCCTCGCGCCCCGGAGGCGATCCCCATGTCCGCGCATACCCACCCCCGGCCCGCCGACCCCGCCGGGCGCCGTCCGGACAGTCGGCTGCCGTGGTGGGCCCTGGCGCTCCCGGCTCTGGCCTTCGCCGCCCTGCTGCTGCTCGTGGGCTCCCCCGACGCGCACGCCGCCGACGACTCCGGGACGCTCTCGCAGGTCTTCGGGCTGATACGGGGCGCGCTCACGCATCAGCCGTGACACCTCGCCACCGTGGTGGCCGTTCGCCTCGTCTTCCCTCACCTGAGGACCCCCCCCGTCCTTACTCATCTGAGGACGAGGTCCGCTCCAACCCCCTGCGCCGGGCACCCGTTTTCATGCGAAGCTGGGACACATGAGCGTCGATGTGCCCCGCAGGATCGTCCTTCTCCGACACGCCAAGGCCGACTGGCCCCAGGTAGCCGACCGCGAACGGCCGCTCGCGGAGCGCGGCCGCCAAGACGCCCCGCTCGCCGGACGCCGGCTCGTCGAGGCCGGGATCACCCCCGAGCTCACCCTCTGCTCGACGGCCGTCCGCACCCGGGAGACCTGGAAGCTCGTGGTGCACGAGCTGCCGCAGCGGCCGAAGACCGTATACGAGGAGCGGCTGTACGAGGCCTCGCTCGGCGAGCTGCTCGCGCTGCTCAACGAGACGCCCGACGACGTGAGCGAGCTGCTGGTGGTCGGCCACAACCCTGGGATGCACGCCCTGGCGGACGCGCTCGCGGGTGAGGCCGAGGAGGGCACGCGGGAGCGTATGGCCCGGAGCGGATTTCCGACCTCCGCCCTCGCGGTGGTGACCTTCAGCGGCTCGTGGAAGTCGGTGGAGCACGGCGTCGGCCGCCTCAGCGACTTCTGGGCGCCCCACGAGTGATCATGACCCGTCGGGCCCGGACGGCCTCGCCGCCCGGGCCCCGATCCGTACGGTGACGCCTCAGCCGTCTCGGCTCTCGACGGTGTCCGCCGCGGTGTCCGCCGCCTCCACCTCTTCGCGGGTGATCCCCAGCAGATACAGCACGGTGTCCAGGAACGGCACATTCACCGCGGTGTGCGCGGCCTCCCGCACCACCGGCTTGGCGTTGAAGGCGACACCGAGCCCGGCCGCGTTGAGCATGTCCAGGTCGTTGGCCCCGTCCCCGATCGCGACGGTCTGCATCAGCGGCACCCCGGCCTCGGCCGCGAAGCGCCGCAGCAGCCGCGCCTTGCCCGCGCGGTCCACGACCTCCCCGACCACGCGCCCGGTGAGCTTGCCGTCCACCACCTCCAGGGTGTTGGCGGAGGCGAAGTCGAGCCCCAGCCGCTCCTTGAGGTCGTCGGTCACCTGCGTAAAGCCGCCGGAGACCACGCCCACCTGGTAGCCGAGACGCTTGAGGGTGCGGATCAGCGTCCGGGCGCCGGGCGTGAGCCGTACCTCGGCGCGCACCTTCTCCACCACGGACTCGTCGATCCCCGCCAGCAGCGCGACCCGCGCGTGCAGCGACTGCTCGAAGTCCAGCTCACCGCGCATCGCGCGGGCCGTGACCTCGGCGACCTCCGCCTCGCAC
>NZ_MUNE01000619.1:0-26333 GCF_002154605.1 Streptomyces milbemycinicus
CCCGGAACCGACGAGCCCGGAACCGACGAGCCCGGAGCCCAGAAGCCCGGCACCGACAAGCCCGGCGCTCAGAAGCCCGCCACGAAACCGGACGTGAAGAAGCCCGGTACGCAGCGCCCCAGCACGACGGCCCCCAGCCCCCTGTCCGCCTTCGAGCCCGCCTCGCCCAAGCTGGCCGAGGACGACGCCGTGGCCCCCATGCCGCTGCCCCACCCGGTCGAGGCGACCGTCGAGGCTCCTTGACGGCAGCGCTCCGCCGTCCCGCCACGCGTCACTCGAAGCCGATACGGCGCAACGCGCTCGCGGCCGCCCGATCCAGCAGCGCCACCGAGGCGCAGCCTTCGGGCGGCCGCCCGCCTTCGGCGGCGGCGACCAGCCGCCCCACCGCGCGGCGGTGCCGCCCGAAGGCGTAGCGGGAGACCCCGCGGCCACGGGCGGCCTGCCCCTCCAGGGCCACCGCGGCCTCCACGTCCAGCAGCACCATGTGCAGCCGGCGGCCGGTGCGCCGGGCGTCGCGGGCCAGCCAGCGGCGGACCCAGGCGAGCGTGCCGCAGTCGTGCACCACGACGCTGGCGCCGGAGCGCAGCGCCTGGCGCAGCCCGGCGTAGTGGGCGTAGCGCACCAGCGGGCGGTAGAGGGCGTACGGCAGCCAGCGGGGCAGTCGCCGCTGCCAGCGCTCGCGGGTGTCCTGTGAGTCCACCCGCAGCACCGCGCGCCCGCTCTGGTCCAGGCGGGGCACCGCCCGGCCGATCATGGTGGTCTTGCCGCTGCCGGGCAGCCCGGAGGCGACCACCACGTCCCCCGCGCGGTAGCGCAGCTCGCGCGCGCCGGGCCCGGTCGCGGCCGCGCCACCGTCGCCGTCGCCGTCGCCGCGCAGATCGTGCACGGGCGCCCTGCGCCCCGGCCTGAGCGCACCTGCGGTCGGCGCCGTGCCCTGCGCCATCGGCAGGGGCCCCCATGTCGTCCTCGCGTACGTACCCTGCCCGTGCACCGTGATCGTCCTCCTAGGTCGGTCACTGCGGCTCGTTCCCGAAGAGTGTCAAGAAAAGGTAATGTCCAGCAAGGTGGTATTCCTGTGGGCTGGGCCTTCATGCCCTGTGAGTCCGGGTGTTCCGGGGCGTTGGCGGTCCCGAGGGGGAAGCGGTTCTGCCCGTTCGGCTCTTCCCTTCTCGGGCGTACGTGCAATGATGTTGCGCGCAACTCCATACCGGCCGCTTGAATCCGCGCGGGAGAGTCCTCGGCCACCGGCAGCAGTGCCGGCCGTCCGGGGCGCCGAAGGAGCAAGTCCTCCCTTGAATCTCTCAGGCCCCGATACCGCACGGACGAGGCAGATCTGAAAAGCGAGCCGCTGGCGTGGCTCCACCCACGGTGCAAGCCGGACCACTCGATGAAGGGGTCACGGCGAACCTCTCAGGTTCCGATGACAGATGGGGAGGACAACGTCCTCGTCGTCCTCGTCGTCGTCCCGCCCTGGAGCCAGCCCTCATGTCCCATGTCTCAACCCCTCGCCGCACCGCCCTGGACGCGGTGCACCGCGCGCTGGGCGCCACCATGACCGACTTCGCCGGCTGGGATATGCCGCTGCGCTACGGCAGCGAGCGCGATGAGCACACCGCGGTGCGCACCCGCGCCGGCCTCTTCGACCTCTCTCATATGGGCGAGATCACACTGACCGGCCCGCAGGCCGGCGCCGCCCTGGACCGGGCGCTGGTGGGCCATCTGTCGGCGCTCGCCGTCGGCCGCGCCCGTTACACCATGATCTGCGACGCCGACGGCGGCATCCTGGACGATCTGATCGTCTACCGCCTCGGCGAGCAGGAGTTCCTGGTGGTCGCCAACGCCTCGAACGCCCAGGTGGTGCTGGACGCGCTCATCGAGCGCGCCGAGGGCCTGGACGCGGCCGTACGGGACGACCGGGAGGCGTACGCGCTGATCGCCGTCCAGGGCCCCGCGTCCGCCGCGATCCTGGCGGGCCTGACCGACGCCGATCTGGACGGGCTCAAGTACTACGCGGGCCTGCCCGGCACGGTCGCGGGCGTCCCGGCGCTGATCGCCCGTACCGGCTACACGGGCGAGGACGGTTTCGAGCTGTTCGTCTCGCCGGGCGACGCCGAGCGGCTGTGGCAGGCGCTGACCGAGGCCGGGGCCCCGGCCGGGCTGGTCCCGTGCGGGCTGTCCTGCCGGGACACGCTGCGCCTGGAGGCCGGGATGCCGCTGTACGGGCATGAGCTGACCCGCGGCACCACGCCCTTCGACGCGGGGCTCGGCCGGGTGGTGAAGTTCGACAAGCCCGGTGACTTCGTCGGACGCCAGGCCCTGGAGGCGGCGGCGCGGCGGGCCGAGACCGCCCCGCCGCGGGTGCTGGTCGGCCTGGTCGCGGCGGGCCGCCGGGTCCCGCGCGCCGGGTACGCGGTGGTCGGCGCGGACGGCGCGGTGATCGGCGAGGTCACCTCGGGCGCGCCCTCGCCGACCCTCGGCAAGCCGATCGCGATCGCGTATGTGGACGCCGCGCATGCCGCGCCGGGGACGGCGGGGGTGTCGGTGGACATCCGCGGTACCCATGAGCCGTACGAGGTCGTGGCCCTCCCCTTCTACAAGCGGCGCTGAGCCCACTTATGAGCAGCGCACTTATGAGCAGCGCTGGTCCATCCCGCGCATAGCCGCCCGTACCGCCTGTCCCACCAGGCAAGACCCGTTTCCCAAGCACTCCCCCGTATCCAGGAGAATCGGACCTATGAACAACCCCCAGCAGCTGCGTTACAGCAAGGAGCACGAGTGGCTGTCGGCCGCCGGCGAGGACGGTGTGTCGACGGTCGGTATCACCGAGTTCGCAGCCAACTCGCTCGGCGACGTCGTCTTCGTCCAGCTTCCGGAGGTCGGCACGACGGTCGCCGCGGGTGAGACCTGCGGTGAGCTGGAGTCCACGAAGTCCGTCAGCGATCTTTACGCGCCGGTCACCGGCGAGGTCACGGAGATCAACGAGGACGTGGTGAACGACCCGGCGCTGGTGAATTCCGCCCCCTTCGAGGGCGGCTGGCTGTTCAAGGTGAGGGTGACGGACGAGCCGGACCAGCTGCTCTCCGCCGACGAGTACACCGCCTTCACCGAAAACTGAACCCTCCTTCGATCGGGACCCTGATGTCGCTTCTCAACAGCTCCCTGCACGAGCTCGACCCGGACGTAGCCGCCGCGGTCGACGCCGAACTCCACCGCCAGCAGTCCACCCTGGAGATGATCGCTTCGGAGAACTTCGCTCCGGTCGCGGTCATGGAGGCCCAGGGCTCGGTCCTGACCAACAAGTACGCCGAGGGCTACCCGGGCCGCCGCTACTACGGCGGCTGTGAGCACGTCGACGTGGTCGAGCAGATCGCCATCGACCGCGTCAAGGCGCTCTTCGGCGCCGAGGCCGCCAACGTCCAGCCGCACTCCGGCGCCCAGGCGAACGCGGCCGCGATGTTCGCCCTGCTCTCCCCCGGTGACACCATCCTGGGCCTGAACCTGGCGCACGGTGGTCATCTCACCCACGGGATGAAGATCAACTTCTCCGGCAAGCTCTACAACGTGGTGCCCTACCACGTGGACGCCGAGACCGGCCTGGTCGACATGGACGAGGTCGAGCGGCTGGCCAAGGAGCACCGCCCCAAGCTGGTGATCGCGGGCTGGTCGGCGTACCCGCGCCAGCTGGACTTCGCCGCCTTCCGCCGGATCGCGGACGAGGTCGGCGCGTACCTGATGGTGGACATGGCCCACTTCGCCGGTCTGGTGGCGGCCGGGCTGCACCCCTCCCCGGTGCCGCACGCCCATGTGGTGACCACCACCACCCACAAGACCCTCGGCGGCCCGCGCGGCGGTGTGATCCTGTCCACCGCCGACCTGGCCAAGAAGATCAACTCCGCGGTCTTCCCCGGTCAGCAGGGCGGCCCGCTCGAGCATGTGGTCGCGGCCAAGGCCGTGGCCTTCAAGATCGCGGCGGGCGAGGAGTTCAAGGAGCGCCAGCAGCGCACCCTCGACGGCGCCCGGCTCCTGGCCGAGCGGCTCACCCAGCCCGATGTGGCCAAGGCCGGGGTCGCCGTGCTGTCCGGCGGCACCGACGTCCACCTCGTCCTGGTCGACCTGCGCGACTCGGAGCTGGACGGCCGGCAGGCCGAGGACCGGCTCCACGAGATCGGCATCACGGTCAACCGCAACGCCATCCCGAACGACCCGCGCCCCCCGATGGTCACCTCCGGTCTGCGCATCGGCACCCCGGCGCTGGCCACCCGCGGCTTCACCGCCGACGACTTCCGCGAGGTCGCCGACATCATCGCCGCCGCCCTCCAGCCGTCCTACGACGCGGAGGGGCTGAAGGCGCGCGTCACCGCGCTCGCCGACAAGCACCCGCTGTACCCGGACCTGAAGAAGTAATCGGGCCCGCAAGGTGTGTGGGGGCGCACCACCCCCGCGCCCCCACACACCCCGCACCACCACGCACGCACCCACCGTGCAGACGCAAGGAGTTCACCGGTGGCCATCTCCGTCTTCGATCTCTTCTCGATCGGCATCGGCCCGTCCAGTTCCCATACGGTCGGCCCCATGCGGGCCGCGAGGATGTTCGTCCGCCGGCTGAAGAACGACGGCCTGCTGGCCCACACCGTCGCCGTACGCGCCGAGCTCTTCGGCTCCCTCGGCGCCACCGGCCACGGCCACGGCACCCCCAAGGCCGTACTCCTCGGCCTCGAAGGCCACTCCCCGCGCACCGTGGACGTCGAGACCGCCGACGACCAGGTGGAACGCATCCGCACCAGCAAGCGGCTGCGGCTGCTCGGCGCGGAGATCGGCGCCGAGCACGAGATCGACTTCGACGAATCCGCCGAGCTGGTCCTGCACCGCCGCCGCTCGCTGCCGTACCACGCCAACGGCATGACCCTCTTCGCGTACGACGCCGAAGGCCTCCCCCTCCTGGAGAAGACGTACTACTCCGTCGGCGGCGGCTTCGTCGTGGACGAGGACGCGGTCGGCGCGGACCGCATCAAGCTCGACGACACCGCGCTGAAGTACCCCTTCCGCACCGGCGACGAGCTGCTGCGGCTGTCCCGCGAGACCGGCCTGTCCATCTCCGCCCTGATGCTGGAGAACGAGAAGGCCTGGCGCACCGAGGCCGAGATCCGCGCGGGTCTGCTGGAGATCTGGCAGGTCATGCGCGGCTGTGTCGAACGCGGCATGTCCCGCGAGGGCATCCTCCCCGGCGGCCTCAAGGTCCGCCGCCGCGCCGCCACCGCCGCCCGCGCACTGCGCGCCGAGGGCGACCCGGCCACCCGCGCCATGGAATGGGTCACCCTCTACGCCATGGCCGTCAACGAGGAGAACGCCGCGGGCGGCCGCGTGGTCACCGCCCCCACCAACGGCGCGGCCGGCATCATCCCCGCCGTCCTCCACTACTACGCCAACTTCGTCCCCGGCTCGGACTCTGGCTCCCGCGACGACGGCATCGTCCGCTTCCTCCTCGCCGCGGGCGCCATCGGCATGCTCTTCAAGGAGAACGCCTCCATCTCCGGCGCCGAGGTCGGCTGCCAGGGCGAGGTCGGCTCCGCCTGCTCCATGGCCGCCGGCGGCCTCGCCGAGGTCCTGGGCGGCTCCCCCGAACAGGTCGAGAACGCCGCCGAGATCGGCATGGAACACAACCTCGGCCTCACCTGCGACCCGGTCGGCGGCCTCGTCCAGATCCCCTGCATCGAGCGCAACGGCATGGCCTCGGTGAAGGCCGTCACGGCGGCCCGTATGGCGCTGCGCGGGGACGGACGGCACCACGTCTCCCTCGACAAGGTCATCAAGACCATGAAGGAGACGGGGGCCGATATGAAGGTCAAGTACAAGGAGACGGCGCGGGGCGGGCTCGCGGTGAACGTCATCGAGTGCTAGGGAAATAGGCCCTGACCAGCGCGTTCGTGTCTTTCAGCGCTGTCAGGGCCTTCCCTGCTTACGCGGAGGAAAGTCCCCGGATCCTCCCTGGGACAGGCATGAAAGTCCCTGAAAAGTCCCTGGGGAAATCCCCTCAAGAGGGGCGTCTGACCTGGCGCTTCGTGGCATTCACATGGGCAGCACGTAGTGGTAGTTGCCCGCACCGACCGCGGCTTCGCGAGTCCGGACCACGAACCCTCGAGACGATCAGAAGCGCGACTCTGCTGCCCAGGCGCGAGACCTTCCTACAGGTTCTCCGGGCCGCGCAGAGTACCGGCCAGGTCCCCGAGGACGCCGATCTGGAGCAAGCGGTGAGCGCTGTCGGAGGGCGTACTACGCCGACCACCGCGCCGGTCGGCCCATGGACGCCGAATGGGCAGCCCACGTGATCGACTCCGTTCTCCAGGGAATCGCGGACCAGCCCCACGGCGACAGCGCAGCCGGCCGTGGCGCCTCGCCGAAAAGCTGATCACGAAGTCGGCGCGGGCCTCCTACGACACCGGGCGGCTTGGCCGCCGCGCCGCCGACAGGTACCGGAGTACCCTGGGGTACTGGAGGTTCGGACATGACGACGCAGTCTGCGGAATCGAAGCCACGCACGGCAGCTCCCCTGAAGGTGGATCTCGAGACCGACCAGTTGATCACCGAGGGCGCGCATTTCCTCGGGGTGACAAAGAAAGACCTGGTGGCGGACGCGGTGCGCATGTATATAGAGCATCGCCGCGAGGAGATCCGACGAGGCATGGCCGAATCGATGCGCGTACTGGACGGGACCACGAAGGGCCGCGTCGCACTGCTGACGGGCATCTCCGCCGAGGACATCGACCGGCTCGGTGGGATCGGCGAGGAGAGGTAACGCCCCGGTGGATCGAACGCGCCCCACTTTGCGCTGCCTGACCGAGGACCTGCGCTTACCCGTCCCGCCCATCACGACACCACTCGACGAGGTCGATCACCCTGCGCTGAACAAAGCCCAGGAGCATTTCAACGGCACCGAAGAGCGACCGCACGAACGCATCGGTGCCATCGACGACCAGGTCCTGTTCAAGGTCAAAGTCCAACGATGGCGGGGCGCGGTCTGGAAGTCCGAACCATGTCCGTGGCTCGTAGCCGCAGGCATCCGCGAGGACGGCTCAGCCGACGACTTCTACGCAGCCCTCGCCACCGACGCGAAGGCCGCCCGCAGTGCCTACAACGCGCAGCACGCCCGGCCACTGTCCACGCAGACGTACGTCGGCGGCCTACTCCCGGACCGGGATGACCACTTGCGCTACCGCCTGGAGGAAGGCACCCGTTTCGTACGCCGCCTGGAGAGCGCCATCCCCCAACTCGCCCGCGCCTCGCTCCAGGACAGCGCCGAGCACACCATCGTGTACGACACCTTCACACTGGGCGTCCAGATCCGCGCCCACGAAGGACATGAGGCGTACGTCGCAGTACGGATCACCGGCTCGGTCCCAAGTGACCTCGTCCGCATCGTGCTGGACATCGTCCCCGGCTGCGATCGCGAAGGCTGGTTCCCCGAATCACGCCTTCCCGACCGGGACCTGCTCCCCGCGGAACAGGCATGGTCGAACCTGATGGACCCTGCCGAGGCCAGGAAACTCCTCGGGGATTGACAGACCGGAACGGCCAAAAGATCTGACATCACATCAAGTCCATGATGGAAACTCCCAGGTCGATCCTATGCGGGCCCCCTGAGGTCCCAGCGTCACCCCGCACACCTGCAGCGAAGCACCCCGCGGCCCTCCCCTCAGCGTCCCATACAAGATCACCAACACGGTGTTGCATTTGGCGGGGACACCATCTCGCCGACGTCCCCGCCGAGCAGATGGAACGCGTCGACATCATGCTGCGGGCGGTGCTCACGGTCAGCGGGAGCGTTCCGCCAGGGTCAGCAGGAGGTGCGCGGATTCCGGATGGAGAAAGTCGGAGTGGGCACCCGAGGGGTGGAGGCAGGTACGGCTGCCGCGGTAGAGCCAGTCGGCGTCGACGTTGACGAGGCGGTGGTCCAGGACCTGCTGCGGATAGTCGGTGCCGGTGGGCAGCAGTCGGGTGGAGAACTGGGGGACCGGGGCCGCCCCCGCACCGGAGTGGCCTATCCCTGGCGTCTTCTCGGCGCGCAGGTGCCAGAAGCCGGTGGCACGGTCCCAGCGGGAGTGGGTGAGGGCGATCGGGCCGCGGAGGGGGGCGCCGGGGCGCGTGGCCGTCGGGAACAGCCCATCGAAGTGGCGGAGGAACGCGTCGCGTGGGGCCGCCATCTGGAAGATCAGCATACTGTCGACGGTGAAGGGGCGACCGGGGTCGAACGGCGTGCTCCAGCCGAGGACCGGCGGCTGCTCGGCTGCCCGCTGCACCGCCTCGCACAGGAAACGGCCGCCGAAGGAGTGGCCCATCAGGTGCAGGTACTGGCCGGTCCGGTTGGCCAGTACCGCCGGGCCCGAAGGGTCGGTCCGTTCGGCGTCCAGGTAGCCCAGCAAGTGCCCAATGACATAGGGGGCATGTCCCTGGCCCTCGGCGCTCATGGCATGTGCCCGGTCCCTGATCCGTTCGTAGCCCTTCTTTCCAGGCAAGCTGGACGACGGCCAGCGGACCACGACGCACCAAGGGCGGTATCCGGACTTCAGGCCCGGGTAGCGGTCCGGGGCCGACTCGTACAGTTCGACGGCCTGCTCCAGCAGTTGCACGGCGGTCCGGGTCGCCTGGGCCGGCGGGGTCTGCCAGCCGTGAACGTAGACATGGATGTCGGTGGCCCAGTCAGGAAGAGCCAGTCGGCGTGCCAGGTGCTCGGCAACCCGAGTGACCGGTACCGGTGGCCCGCCGCTAGGCACTGTCAGGCGGCCTTGTTCGTCGAGGTCGACCTCTGCCGGGGGCGCGAGCCACGGCCTTTGGGGTTTCGGCTTGGGCCGCTTTCGGGATGCGGTCATGAAACGAGTTCCAGACGGGTGTTGATGCCACCATTCAGCGAATAGACGAGGGCGAGCGGGTTGTGGAACTCCCGCGCAAAGCGCCGCACCAGCCACTGGCCTATCGCACCCGCCGTATGTGCGCCGGTCAAATAGCGGTCGAGGAAGGCGTATGCGTACTCGGCCGCGAATGCCTCTGGGATCTCGATCTGCGGTGCGAGGACGCCGTCGGCGCCCTGGTCGATGAGCTCCTGTCCGAGGTGCTTCAGCCTTCCCGGATCAACGGCCTTCGCCGAGTGGCAGGCGTTCAGCAGCACGAAGGGCTTGAAACGGGACTGCGGGCTACGGAAGTAGAAGCGCCGTTTACGCTTCACCACGGGGCCGTCGATGTCCTCGGCGTCGGAGAGCCGTACGGTCAGGACCTGGCTGGAGGCACCGGTGTTCACGAAGCGGCCGTGGCACCAGAAGTACATGACGTCCTCGCGCAGCACGGAACGCGAAAGGGCCTCCAGAAGCTCGCTTCCGCGGGTGCGGACGGTCAGCAGGGAGCGCTCCTCCAGCAGCTTCTGCACTTCATGCGCCCGGGCCACGTGATCGAGGGTCGTGTCCTTGTTGAGGCTGGCGGTGGCCCGTTCGCGTCGGCCCAGCGGGGCGTGGTCCCAGGGGTAGCCGGTACGGGCCTGCTCAATCTGGTGCCGGTGGCCCAGGAACGCCTCCCAGGGACTGTCGCACTCTGCGGGGTCGACCGCAAGCATGGGCCAGGGCAGCTGCCAGTCGGAGTCGAAACTGATGCGCAGCTGCTGCCTGCCGGCCAGGCTACTCAGCAGGAACTCGCGGAAGCGGCCGAGGTCGTAGCCCGTCCCGTCGAGCATCACATGGAGCAGGTCAAAGCCCTCGTCGGCCAGTTTCTCCACCAACGGGTCGGTCAGCTCGGGCAGTTCGGTCAGGTCGACGGACTCGGCCAGGGGGCGGCCGCCCACCCGCTGGCCGTATCCAGGTTCGGTGGTCCGATGAAAGACCACCCGGTCGCGCCAGATGGCCAGCAGGCGGTCCGCGCGATCCAGCAGTTCCTCGGCGGACACCTCCAGCGGGGCCCGGTGCCACGTGTGGGGTGCCGACGTGTCGTGGGCGAAGATGCTCAGGCCCGTGCCGGACTGGTACAGCCTCACGCGTAGTTCGGCGGAGCCCTCGTCCACCGCGGCGTCCTGCGAACCGCCTCCCTGGGGTGGCACCCCCGAGAAACGGTGGGAGGGGTTCTCGAGCACCTCCACGCCGGGATCGTGCGTCATCCGGTCAGTCCTCCCCAGAACTGTGTTGTGCATCCTCGCCCTGGGTGGGGGAACCCGATACGCGGATGGTCGTCCGCAGGTCCTGTAACACCAGTCCGGACGCGTGGTCGTACAGCGTGAAACAGATGTCGTGCTCCCCCGGCTCGTGCGCAGTCAGCACGAAGCGCGCTGGATCACCTTCGGGGTCGTACTCTGCCAGGGCCGGTTCCACTGTGGCGTCCGTCCGCCAGGAGGGGACCACCATCATCAGGGCCGGCCGGGGCGCCGTGCTCCCCTCCTCGCGGGCCAGGCTGATCTCGATCGGCGTCGGGCTGCCCTCCGTCGGCTCCTCGTCCGTCAGCAGCGACAGCCGGACCCGCCATGCCGGGCGCGCGATGCGCAGCCGCCAGCGGAGCTCCTCCGTGTCGGGGTGGGCCGGTCCGAAGACCCGCTCCCAACGGGCCATCAACTCCTCATCGGATGGTGCGGATTCCGGCTCGCCTGCCTCCAGGGACGCAAGGGCCAAAGTGGCGAGGCTCTCCAGCGTGAGCGGGTGGTCGGGGCCGAAGACGTGGGAGCGGCCGGCGTGGACGGCCTTCAGCAGTGCTATTGCCGCTGTGTGATCGCCCGCGTGGGCGAGGGTGTCGGCCAGCTGGACGGCGAGGGTGGGCAGAAAGGCGCCGCAATCTCGGGCGAAGATCTCGACAACCATGCCCAGGCGTAGGAGCTCGTCGGAATCCTCGGAGGCTGCGCGGTCATCGCCCGCGCCGGCGGCATTCAGATGAACCCGGACGGCGGCCTCGGCGGTCTCCGGCAGTTCCAGATGTCCTGCCGTCAGCCTGGCCTGGGAGTGGAGAAGTTCGCCGAGGACCCGCAGTGCCTCTTCCGGATGGCCCGCCTGCGACAGTGCGTGCGCCAGGACCGGCAGGTAGTCCAGTGTCCGCCGGTGCCCGACGCCGAACAGGCGGGTGCAGTCGTCGATCAAGGCACGGGCCATGAGCACCGCGTGGTCCGCGGGACCGATGTCCGCCGTCAGCCAGGCGAGACTGCCGCGTACCCCGTGCGTCGCCGGGTGCTCTTCGGGGAGAACCGCTTCATACCGCTTGAGGAGGTCCTCGAGAACGAGAATCGCCTGCCGTGAGTCGCCCATCTCCCGGTAGGCGAATGCCAGGGAGCTGCGGCAATTCAGAGAACGGGGATGGTCCGCACCCCGCTCCTGGTCGTTGTCGTCGACCAAGGCCAGGAGGTCCCCCACCGCCCGTACACGGTCGCCGAGCAGACGTCGGGACCAGGCCAGACTCCTGCGGGCTGCCAGGGCTGCGCTGTGCCCGGAACCCTGTACGCGGGCGCGGTCCTCCACCAGCGACTCGCGGAGAGCCAGGGCCTGGGTCAGATGGCCTGCATACTCGTGCGCCTGCGCGAGACGTTGCCGTGCGTCGAGAGTCGTGACGTCGTCCGGCCCCCGCAGCCGGGTGAGGTCCTCCACCAACCGCGTGGCGGCCTCGACTGCACGGTTGGCCGTGGAAGCCCCCAGCAGTGTCCATGCGACAGCGCCGCGCAGGTCAAGGGTGTCAGCATGTTCGGCGCCCAATATCCGTTCGTGGTCGCGCAGCAGAACGTCCAAGTCCCGCAGCGCTCCAGCACGGTCGTCGGCCCACTCCCGCCAACGAGCCACGTTTCGCCGTGTCCGCAAGACGTCGGGATGGTCGGCGCCCTGGATGCGCGTGCGGTCCTCCACCAGCGCCTGACCGAGCGTTATGGCCCGCTCGTAGTCGAGCCGCTCGGAGAAGGTAATCGCCTGCAGTGTCCTGATCGCGAGTGTTTCGGTGTGCTCCGGACCGTGGAACCCTGTGTACTCCTCGACCAGCGTCTCGTACCCGACCACGGCCCGCTGGTACTGGCAGGACTCCCGCCACGCGTCCGTCAAAAGCATGCGGGTGTTAAGCGTGGCGATGTGGTCCCGGCCGCGCATTCGGGCAATGTCAGTCAGCAACTGCTCGGCGAGCTCCGCGGCCCGGACGTGGTCGCCTGCGGCACTCTGCCCGAGGACCATGTCATAGCGTAGGGACAGCACGGCGGGATGATCGGGCCCGTCGGTGCGCTCGCGCTCTTCAAGTACGGCCTGCAGCCCGCTGAGCGACGACCGGTGCCGACCCGCCGTTCGCTGAACCATCGCGAGGTCCCGCCGCGAGCGCAGGGTACGGGGATGTGCGGCTCCCCACTTCCCACTCCACGCTTCGACCGCCTCTTCGTACGAGGCGATGGCGCGGTCATGCTGTCCGTCCGCCGAACAGGCGTCTGCCAGGTTCTCCAGCATCAGCAGGGTGTCCGGGGCGTCGTCCCCCAGGAGCCTGCGCCGGTCATCGAGCAATGCGGTGAATCCGGCAATCGCGCCCGCGTGGTCCTGGTCGCCTAGGCGGGCCAGCGCCAGCCCGTTGCGGTCGTGCAGAGTGTCCGGGGCATCCGGGCCCAGGAGCCGGGTGTGGTCCTCGATCAGCTTCTGGTACGCCGTGATCGCCTGCTCGTGCTGCTTGGCGGACCGGAAGACGAGGGCTCGCCAGCTCCTGACGTTCAGCGTGTCCGGATGGTCCGGGCCCTGGATGCGGGTGTGGTCGGTGATCAGCGCGTCGAACACCTCGCCTGCCCGGTCGTACCGTCCGGCCGCGCGGTGAGCCGCCCCTATCCACAGCCGTACGACGAGGGTCATGGGGTGGTCGGGCCCGTGGAGCCGCTCGTAGTCCTCGGCCAGGGGCCTGTAGAGCTCCATGGCCTGCTCCAGGCGGTCCTCCTCGGCGAACACCCGGGCGAGAGCGAGCCGTACTTCGAGCACGCGCGGATTGTCGGGGCCGAGGAACCGCTCCATGTCCGCACGCAGTGACTCCAGCTCTCGGACCGCGCCACTGTGGTCGCCGGCCCACTGCAGGGTGCGGGCCAGGGCTTCGCGTGTCGCGAAGACCTGGGGATGCTCGGGGCCCAAGACGTCGCTGCGGTCCCGCAGGACGTCCTCGAAAAGCCCAATCGCGGCCGGGAACTCGGAGGCCGCACGATAGGCAAAAGCCAGGTTGGCACGAGCGGTCAGCGCTGCCGGATGCCGATCGCCGTGCACCCGTCTCTGGTCCGCGACCAGTGCCTGGCGCTCCTGCACCGAACGCCGGTGGTTCCCCGCCAGCTGCCAGGTGAAGGCCAATGCCGCCCGGGCCTGCAGCGTCTCCGGGTGACCCTTGTCTCTGACCCGGGTGTAGTCGGCGATCACCGCCTCGTATGCGGCGGCCGCCCGAGCGTAGTCCGCCCGGTTCTGATGGGTCTCCGCGATGTCGTCGCGGTAGCAGAGCGTGGCGGGATGGTCGGGCCCCTGTGCCCGAGCGCTGTCCGCCGCCAACGACTCGAACTCATGCAATGCCGCATCCGGCCCTTCGGCCTCGGACAGGGCCCACCCCAGCTCGTGGCGGCTTCGTAGGGTGTCCGGGTGGTCCGCGCCCTGCACCCGGGTCCGGTCGTCGACCACCTCCCGGTACAGGGCGACCGCTGTGCGCGGATCACCCGCGGCCTCGTGGGCGGAGGCCAGCCAGCCGCGACTGGTCAGCGTGTCGGGGTGGTCCGGACCGTGCTGGCGCCGCCGGTCCGCGATCGCCTGCTCGTAAAGACGCAACGCGGTTCGGTGATCACCGGCCTGCAGGTAGGCGTACGCGAGGTTGGTGCGACTGGCGAGCGTGTCCTTGTGCCGCGCTCCCAGAAGGCGTTCGCGGTCGGCGACGACCGCCCGGAATTCCTGGATGGCGGCCTCGTATCGGCCTGCCGTCTGCAGCGCGTAGGCCAGGTTGTTACGGCTGGTGAGCGTGTCCGGGTCTGCCTCGCCCTGGATCCTGCGGCGGTCGGCGACCACAGCCGTCAGCCCCTGCACAGCCCTGATGACCTCGTCGGCCTTGCGGTGCGCGTACGCCAGCCTTTCCCGAGCAGCGAGGGTCTCCACAGCGTCCTGGCCGTGGGAGTGGGCGCGGTCGAGGTAGACGTCCTGGCACAGCTGGACCGCGCGGGCCGGGTCGCCTGCCTTTGCGTGCAGCTCCGCCAAACGATCCCGGTCGTCGAGCGTGGTCTCGTGGTCCACGCCGAACAGCCGCGTGCTGCCATCGACGGCCTGCGTCATCAAAGGGATCGCCAGGACGTGCTGTTCCCGCGCGACAAGTTCGTCGGTGCCGAGCCGGTACATCTCGACGGCCGCAGCGTCCGGTTCGGCGGCGGGCCCCGTCTCCGCGAGAGCCTGGATATGCACCAGCATCCGCCGTACGCGGTCGGGGGAGGCCCCTGAGAGTTCGGCGGCCAACGCCGCCTCGGCCAGGTCGCGGGCCTCGGGCACCTCGGCCGGATCGGCACGCTGGAGGGTCTGCCGGACGAGCCGGTGCAGGGTCGGCCCCTCGATGCCGGGGGTGACCAGGTGGTAGGCCGCCAGCGCGGTGAGCGAGGATTCGACGTCCTGGAGACGTTGCCCCAGACGGTCGATCACCTCGCGCAGTATGGCCTCGGGGGCGTACCAGGCGAGGGTGTGCAGGAGGGGGACGGCCGAGGGGTGAACGGCTCGGATCGACTCCAGACTGGTCCGCCAGATCCGGGCGACGGTCCGGTCCGAACCGCCCGCGCCGTCGCCCAGTACCGTGTCGGGCAGCCGGGCCAGCTTGTCCCGATAGGCGGCGAAGCCGATGCCGGTCTCCCGCAGATAGGCGCCTGCCTGAGCGAGGGCCAGGGGCAGGTGCCCGAGGTCCGCCGCGAGTAGGGAGGCATGCGAGGGAGCAGCACCGGATCCGGCCGTGGGGGCGTCCGTGCCGAGTCCCGACGTCCGGTGCAGCAGGGTGACGGCGTCCTCGTGATCGAGCACGTCCAGACTGACGAGAGTGGTGTTCGCGGGCCAGCCGGTGCCGAGCCGACTCGTGGCCAGTTGGTGGCCGTGTCCGGCTAATCGCCCCAGAAACGGGGTCAGTTCTTCGGGCCGCTCCACGTTGTCGTAGACGACCATCCAGTCGGAATGGGTCTCCAGCCACGTCAACGCCCACTCGGTACGTTCCTTGGCAGTGGCCTCGCGTGCCCACGTCGGGTGCAGGTGCAGCGCGAGGTCGCCGAATCCGGAGGTGATCTGCTCCTCGATCTCGGCGACGATCCACCAGACGAGCTGGTACCGGTCGCGCTGGTCGTGAGCATATCGGAGGACCAGAGCCGTCTTGCCGATCCCGCCCAAACCGCTCACCGTGGTCGTCTGAGTGACGACCCCGCCGCCGGCGGGCAAGGACGCGCTCAGTTGCGACAGGTCCAGGGCACGGCCGATGAAAGGTTGCGAGGGCAGCGCGGGCAAGTTGTCCAGCCGAGAGGCGGGAGCGATCCGGGCGGCGGATGCCTTCGCCTGATCGGACAGAACGGTCGCATGTCTCTCGAGGTGAGGGTTGCCACCCGTTTGGGAACCTCCGACGTCCTGACCGGGAACCGTCGGGTCGCTCTGCAGGACGGAGGGCAAGGTGGCCTGCGACTCCCCGGCGATGATCATGACTCCCCCATGGCGACCATCTGCAACATGCCCGAGCAATCAACCCTACTAACAGACAGGGGGGTTGTCAGGATGTCGAGGACCGATGTCGGTCTCACGACGGGCCGCGCCTCGCGTAGTCCCCGGGTGGCAACAAGTACAAAAAATCTGTACAGGTTCACTCGCTGATCCACATCAGTGAGTCTGCACGACATTCGTATCGTGGACGAGCAAAGCAAACCCCTCTCCAGCGCGGCCAGTTCTATGGGTATGACCGCGTTCCTTGGCCGCTGCCAGACGGTTTGCGTGGTGGTCGCTTGCGTATTCGAGAATGGGCGAGTGGGAGCGCGCCGCTGATGTGTCGCTCTGGGTCAGCGAATTGGCAACCAACGCGCTCGTGCACGGGGCATTGCCCGGACGCGGACTCCTCCTGCGTGTCCGGTACGACGGTGACGTGCTGCATGTGAGCACGCGACAGCGGGTCCGGTGAGCCCTGTGTTGCAGACGAGAATGGTGTCCCGTCGAGTGGCGTGATCACTTGCCGAGCTGATTCGAGTTCGATTGCAGGGGAAGCCAGCGGTCATTCCCGGTCGGTGTAGTGGTGAGGAATTCGAGCATGGAAGCTTCGGAGAGGTAGCGGCGATCGAACGCCTGCCATTCGTAGTGGAGTTCGGCCAGGACCGCGGCGGCGAGCCGGTCGGGGGCCGCGGGGTTGGGGAAGACCTAAACGATATCGGCCCAGCGTTTGATCTCCCGCTTCAACCGCTCGCGGCCTCCAGCATCATGTTCTTAACCTGCAGGAACTGCCGTCCGAGCACGCCGACGACCACGTTCAGCCGGGTGCGGAGGTCCTCGCCCGCAGTGTGCAAGAAGATGGTGCGGATGGCTGTGGCGACCATCACGGCGTTTGCGCCGCTGTGCCGCGCCATGCCCCGAGTAGCAGAAAACCCCAGGTTTGCAGCTATCTGACCTGGGAGCCCTCGGAGCCGTCCAAGGGAATCGAGCCCTTGACCTACGCATGACGAGTACGGCGGTCCATCGAAGCAGTCGAACTTGCCCCGTCGGATACCTTGTAGGCAGCCAACGGCAAAAAGTCCCCGAAAAGTCCCCGGCTATTCCGCAAGTCAGGATCACCAAGCCAAATCCGCAGGTCACGCCCATGATCAAAAGCGGCCGACATGTCGGTCAAGTACAAGGAGACGGCGCGGGGCGGGCTCGCGGTGAACGTCATCGAGTGCTAGGGAAATAGGCCCTGACCCGTTTCCCTGCATGAGGGCACCATCGCAGCTCTCAAGGCACGTACCGGCAAGCGCGGCATGTCCGGCTACCTCGATGTCGGCAGAAATTCGGCAAGACCGGACCACGATGCCGACCTCCGATGGATCACCACCCGTCGTCACCCCGCCGTCACCGCACCGACAGGCTGTATCAAATCGATCCCCTCCGAGGGATGTGCGGGTACCATTTGATACATGAATACCGTGGAAAACTCGCGCCTGGAGCAACGGCTGGCCGGGCTCTCCGCCACCTTCACCACAGCACAGGCACGTCAGGCTCTGCTGTCACCCCGCGACCTGGCGTCCTTGGTTTCGGCGGGGGAGATAGACGAACTGTCCCGTGGCGTGTACCGACGGGCCGACGCACCGGAGACCGCATACGCGGACCTCTTGGCCGTGTGCACACGAGCCCCTCGCGCGGTCGTGTGCGGTGAGTCAGCCCTGGCCCTGCACGAACTGATCGACGACATCCCCTCAGCAGTGCACATCGCCGTGCCACGGGGTTCACGCCGCCCCACGATCTCCTATCCGCCGAACGTAGTGGCCCAGTACGCCGCCAAGACCTTCAGCCTCGGCATCGAACAGTTCGAAGCAGCACCGGGAGAGACGATCCCCATGTACAGCCCCGCCCGCAGCGTCGTCGACGCGATGCGACATCGCAGCCGCATCGGCGAAACCCTCGCCCTGTCCGCGCTCGGCCGCTACCTACGCCGCAACGGACGTGACGGAGTCAGTGAACTACAGGACATCGCCCGCGAATTGGGCGCACTGTCCGTCGTCCGCCCAGCCGTAGAGGCGGTGCTCGCCTGATGGTCAACCCGACTCGCGACACCACCGCCGGCCGGGCGGCCTGGCCGCCGCGCCGCCTGGGTATCGGAGTACCCTTCCTCACCAACGAGAAGAAGGCGTGTACTCCCGGATGATCGTCGGCTGGCAGGCCGTGACCCATGACTTTCCTGCCGGAGCCGTGGAGCCACCGGAAGATGCTCAAACGGCAGATGTTCGGCCGCGCCGGCTTCAGTCTCCTGCGCAAGCGGGTCTTGCTTTCCTCCTGGCGACGGCCAAGGTCAGCTCGATCTCGAGCAGTCCCCTGCTCGGCAGGCTGGAGACGCCGACCGCGGTGCGGGCGTGCCGGCCGCGCTCGCCGAAGACATCGTGTAGCAGCCGGGACACGGTGTCGAGGACGCGGCTGTGCTCTTCGAAGGCGGGCTCGGCGTTGACGAACCCCCGCAGGTGCAGGACCCGTTCGACAGCGTGAAGGCCGCCCAGTTCATGCCGCAGGGCGCTCAGGGCGCGCAACGTGCAGGCCCGGCCGGCACGGGCGAGGGTCTCCGGCGCGGTTGCGGGGCCGACGGGGCCACGCACCACGCCGTCGCCCTCCCGGGAGAGTTGCCCGCTGACCAGGGCGATGCCCCCGTGCACGGTGACGGGCTGGTAGTCGCCGTGGGGGCGGGGTGGTTCGGGCAGCGTCAGGCCGAGGGCCGCGAGCCGTGCCTCGGGGGTCAACGGGTGCTCCTCTCAGCGCCGTCAGCGAGGGCCACGGCGCCGCCCAGCCGCAGGCCGGTGACCGCGTCACCGTCGCGCGCGAAGCGCACGTCGATGCGGGAGGGGCGGCCCATGGCCCGGCCCTGGCGAACATGCACCGCCCCGGCGTTCGGGGCGACGCGGCCGGCGGCGAGCAGGCCGGCGACGAGCGCGGTGGCGGCGATGCCGGTGGCGGCGTCCTCGGGGTAGCCGGAGGACCGGGGGAACTGGCGGGCGTCGAAGACCGGGCGGCCCGGATCACCCACCGCGTAGGGGTAGAGGCCAGTGGAGTCCACCAGGGTGCAGGCCTCCTCGACGCGGTCGAAGTCGGGCCGTAGGGCGTCCAGAAGAGCGGGGGAGGCGAGCGGCAGCAGGGTCTTGACCCTGCTGGTGCTGGCGTTTTGCACCGGCGCCGGGGCGAGGTCGTCCCGCGTGATGCCGAGCACATCGAGCAGGAACTCGACCCGGACGTCCGCCAGGGGCTCGACGGCGCCGAGAGGCTGACTGATCTCCACGGTGCGCCGCCCGACCGGGCCGCCGAGCCAGCCGAGGACGATGCCGCTGGGGGTGAACACGCGGACCTCGTCGCCGGGTAGGCGACCGAGCCGATCCAGCAGCCACAGCGCGCCGACGGTGACGTGGCCGCACATCGACATCTCATGGTTCGGCACCCAAAAGCGCAGGGCGAGGTCGCAGCCGGAGCCGACCGGCGCGGGCAGGACGAAGCCGCTCTCGTGGCCGGAGCGGCGAGCGACGTCCCGCATCTCCTCGTCGGTCATCGTGGCCGCGTCGACCACGATCGGCGCCGGGTTGCCGCCGCCGGGTCCGTCGGCGAAGACGGTGACGAAGTGAACTTCGGGAAACATCGGTGATCGACTTCCTTTCGGGTGTCCGGCTTTGCCAGGGTGCGGTCAGGGGGCGACGGACGTGTCGGCGGGTTCGGGAACGAGGCTGATGGCCGCGCGGCGGCGTTTCGCGGTCACCCACAGCACGACCGCGACGACCAGAGTGGCCAGTGCCTGCATCGCGGGCTGGAGCAGCAGCGGGGTGTCCGGCTGCACAAAGCCCTTGGCGATCATGATGACGGAGACGACGATCGCGGCCGGAGCGGCGAAGAGCAGTTCGCGGCGCTCGACGAGGGCCTGCGCCCACTGCGGGCGGAGGGCCGCCGGGCGCAGCCTCAGGCCGAGCCAGCCGACACCCACGACGGCGATCACCAGCATGAACGTCACCGAACGCAAGGCGATGCCGATCTGGAAGCCGGCGGTGGCCTCCTCCACGAGGAAGATCAGGCCCAGCACAGCCGTGACCAGGACAGGAACGACGGGGACCTGCCGACGGGTGGTGCGGGCGCAGGCGGCGGGCAGCAGTCCGTCCTGGCTCCACGCGTACATCACGCGGGAGCAGTCGACCATCAGCGGCGCGACGGTCTTGCCTGCCACCACGACGACGAAAAGGTCGAAGACGACTGTGACGGCGCGCGGGGCGAGCACGGCGATGATGCCGGGGATGGAGGCAGCGTCCTGGTGGCCGGCCTCCGCCAGCGGGTGCACGGCGTACCAGGGAACGGCGTGGAAGACGGAAGTGGCCACGACACCGTACAGCACAATGGCCACGGCCCAGCCACGCACCAGTCCGCGGGCCAGGGTGCCGCCGTCACGCGTCTCGCCGCCGAGGGAGGGCGCGGCGCTCACGCCGCCGTAGGAGTAGATGAAGAGCACCAGGACGCCGAGGAACGCGCTGAGGCTGGGGGTGTCGTCGGCGGGGCGGTGCACGGGGTGGCCGAGGAGGGTCGCGGCGTGTGCGGCGAAGGCGTGCGGGTCACCGGCCAGGCAGACCGCGACGGTCAGCACGACGACGCCGAGCACCATGGCGAGCATGACGGCCATGACGCGCCCAAAGGAGCGGATACCGCCGAGCTGAAGCAGGGTGAAGACGAGTAGGAGGCCGGCGCCGAGCACGATGTGGCCGCCGGGGCTCTGGGCGAGATCGGCGCCGGATGTCCAGCCGACGGCCTTCAGCAGGCTGCCGAGGAAGACGGCGAAGCCGTAGCTCTGGAATCCGATCGAACCGACGACTCCGACCACGTAGAGGGCGCTGGCGGCGAAGCCGGTGCGGAGTCCGACGGTGCGAGTCATCCAGACGTAGACCGACCCGGCGCGGGGCAGTGCCTGAGCGAACCGGGCGAAGAGCCACACAGCGGGGCCGAGCAGGAAGCCGGCGGCGACGAGGGCGACCGGCACGAGGTAGGTCACGCCCGGCTGGGCGCCCAGGGCGTTGACGAGGACGAGGTTGACGCCGCTGCCGTACTCGGCGGCCAGGGTGGCAGCGGCGACGGCAAGAGTGCCCACGACGCGGGCAAGGGGGGATACGGTGGGCAGGGTTGACGCTGTCTTCTCGGGCATGGAAGACCTTCCATGGACGTACGGAACGGGAGGGAGCGCCCGGGGAGGGGCGCGCGGAGCGGGAGTCCCGGGACTGGACGAGCGGGACGGCAGGGGTGCGGAAGGGGCCGCGCGCCGCGGGCTGCGGCGCTGGCGGATGGCCGACCGGGCGGAGACGAGGTCCGCCGCACGGAGCGGTGCGCGCGAGGTTGAGCGCGTGGAAGGGGGCCCGCGGGCGTAGGGCACCGGAGCACGGTGGAGCCCGCACCGGCCAGCCGATCACCTGGACCGGGTCGAACGGTGATGGATGGCGCCCGTCACTGGGTGGGAACGGGCGCGTCGGAGGAGGACAGAGTCAGACGCTCACTCCGGCAGCGGTCAGAGCCTCGCGGCCGAGGGCGGTCAGGTCGAGGCGGCGGCTGCCGTGCCGGGGCCGGATCCACTGCCGCGCGAGGAATCCCTGGGCGACGGCGGCGCCGAGTGCGCCCCCGAGGTGAGGGGCCTTCTCGGTCCAGTCAGGGCAGCCGTAGGCGAAACGGCGGCGAGCGCCGAGCAGCGGTTCCCACTCCGCGACGCCGAAGTCGGGGAGCACGTCGCCCGCGGCAGGGCCGACGGCGAGGTCCCCGTCGTCGAGCGGATCGCCGACGAGGGCGCCGCGGTCGATCAGGGTGCGCAGTACACCGACCCCAAGGTGGCCGCCAACGTGGTCGTAGCAGCCGCGAGCCTCGCCACGCCCGGGCAGGTCCGGCGTGTCGGCGCAGGTGACTCCGGCGGCGGCGCGCAGGTTGGCGAGCACCTCCGCCAGGTAGGCGTTGGGCAGCCGGTAGAGGCTCTGCCGGCCCTGGCGCTCGGTGACCAGCAGCCCGGCCTTGCGCAGCACGGCGAGGTGATTGCTGACCTGGGCCTGCGACTGTCCGGTCACCTCGACCAGTTCGCTGAACGGGCAGGGCCCGTGCTGCGAGACGTGGGTGAGCGCCAAGACCCGCAGCGGGTGCGCCAACTGACGGCTCAGCTCGGCGACCGCAAGGGCCGCGTCGCCCGCCGTCGCGGAACCGTCGACCATCTCCCCTTCACCACCATGTTCCATGACTTCATGCAACATGGCGGAAGGGGGGTGTGTCAATGGTTCGGCTCTGTCTCACTTTCGGGATGCTGTTGATGATCTTCACTCGGTGGGGTGAAGTCTGCGGACCTCGACGGTGGTGATGTCTTCGTGGTGTTGCGCTGGTGCAGCGGGTTGGACTCGGCGGTGGGGGACGCCGGGTCCAGCTCATCCTCCCCGGTGCCCATCACCGCGGTGGCGCGGTCGAGGGCCGCGCCGTAGAAGGTGGTGGAGCCGTGGTCGCCGACGACGCAGTCGGCCGCGACCAGCATGGCCTGCCAGCCCTGTTCCGGCGGGATGACCAGCAGCCCGGCGTCCATGGCCGACACCAGCCGGCCCAGGACGCGTGCCGTGCCGTGCCGGGCCCACACATTGGGGTGCAGCACGACGGCGACGGCGAACTCATCGGTCGGCAGCGCGCGTACCAGACGCAGCGGAAGGTCCTCGCACGTGCCGATCAGCGAATGTTCGCTCCAGGTGCTGTTGACCACGACGAGCCGACGGCCACCCACCACGCCGAGTGCCTCGCGGTACTCGTCGCGCAGGGCCAGGCTCCGCTCCATCCGGTCGAAGCACGGGTCGCCGACCAGCAGCGCACGGCTCACCGCCGCAGGGCACGACCTGGCCAGACGCCCGATCTGCTCCTCGTGGGACACCCCGATGATCCGGGGAATCACGCGTCCGAAGCGGGTGAGCTCCCGCCGGGAGAGCCCCACCGCCGAGACGGTGTTCCCGGTCGACTCGGCGATCAGGCGGTTGTACCCGGCGCCATGGGGCAGCACCATCAGCGGCGCGCCCAGGTTCCACATCGACCGGTGGGCCGTACACGCCACCGCGAGATCGAAGCGCCGCCGCCGCGCTTCCCGCCAGGGCAGGACCGTGGGGCCCAACGACGCCAGCTAGTCCACCAGACCGGCGTCGAACGCCGAGCCGGGGTCGATCGTCAGATAGATCTCGATGTCGTCCGGCCGCGGCAGGGGCAGCACATCCAGCAGGCGGGTGGCCGACGTCAGGGTGCACGCCACGCCCAGGACCGTCGCCCGCGTCTCCCAGGTGTCCCACCGGGAGGACCGACGACGTCTGCGGGACCGCAACAAGAATTCTCCGGACGACTGCGCACGGGGCAACGGAACGAAGTGATCGTACTCAACAACTCCCCGCTCAGAGACGTTTCGCGCGGCCTGTTTCGGTCGCGCGTTTCTCCTCGGTCCGACACGCCGTGCCGTCGACGTGTCGTCGTGCCGAACTCACCGAAAAGCTGGGGTCACCGACTCCAGCATGGCGCCGCAGTCGCGCCATACGACGAACAGCGCGCAGCCGGGCACCACGGCAAGACCCAGCAGCGGGGCCTGGTTGACGAGCGCCAGGGAGACGCCCAGCAGACCGAGGTTCAGCAGCGTGAGGGGCCAGCGGCGCACCGAGGCGTAGCAGGCCGCCAGCAGCGTGTGCCGGGAGACAGCCGGGGCTTCGACCGAGTCTTCGGCCAGGCCGGCCATCGCGACGACTCCGGAGCTGAGGGCGAGGAGGA
This sequence comes from Streptomyces milbemycinicus, assembly GCF_002154605.1. Taxonomy (GTDB): domain Bacteria; phylum Actinomycetota; class Actinomycetes; order Streptomycetales; family Streptomycetaceae; genus Streptomyces; species Streptomyces milbemycinicus. The sequence goes on from NZ_MUNE01000619.1 coordinate 23,436, forward strand.
TCACCACGGTCAGCAGTGGCGCGAGCGCCGACCCGAGGGCGGATCCCCAGACGGCGGCCAGGTCGGTGGCCGCCACGGCGACCAGCAGTACGAAGGGGGTCCAGCCGAGGAGCGCCCGGGTGAACAGGCGCCGGTAGCCGCGGAACAGGTCGGCCACCGGCGCCCGCTCGTCGTCGGCGGTGCGCCTCAGGTAGGCGAACACCGCGGCGAGGGAGGGGCCTGCCCCGAGCGAGAGCAGGCCGAAGAAGACCGGGTACCGCCAGGGTTGGTGCTCGGCGGCCAGGGCCAGCAGCAGCGGCAGGTTGGTGACCGCCACGCCGAGGTTGACCACCAGGACCCGGTGGACATGGGACCAGATGAGGTCCCACGAGTCGTGGCCGACGTTCAGCCGGAGCCTGCGGCCGCTCGCCGGTGTGCTCGGTGTGCTCGGTGTGCTCGGTGTGCTCATCGCCGTCACCTCACTTCATCCCGCTGGTGGCGATGCCCTGGACGAAGTACCGCTGACCGAGCAGGAAGACCACCAGGATCGGCAGGACGGACAGCACCGAGCCGGTCATGATCATCGCGTACTCGGAGCTGTACATGCCCACGAACGACCGCAAGCCGAGTTGCACCGTCCACAGGTTGTTGTCCGTCAGGTAGATGAACGGACCCATGTAGTCGTTCCAGGTGTTGACGAAGGTCAGCAGCGCGAGGCTGGCCAGCGCGGGCTTCGACAGCGGCAGCACGATCCGCGCCCAGATGCCGTACTCGCTCAGCCCGTCCAGCCGCGCGGCCTCGCTGACCTCGTCCGGAATGGTCAGGTAGTACTGGCGCATCAGGAAGACGCCGAACGCGCCGAACGCCTGGAGCAGGATCAGCGACAGGTGCGTGTTCACCAGGCCCAGCTTCTGCATGATGATGTACTGCGGCACCATGTACGCCTGCCACGGCACCGCGATGGTGGCGATGTACGCCATGAAGACGACGTCGCGCCCGGGGAAGCGGACCTTGGCGAAGCCGTAGGCCGCGAAGCTCCCGGTCAGCACCTGTAGTGCGGTGATGACGACGCTGAGGAACAGGGAGTTCCCCAGGTAGGTCCACAGCGGGATCTCGGTCCAGATGTCGGCGAAGTTCTCCCAGTGGAAGGACTTCGGGATCCATTGGATCGGGGCCGTGAAGACCTCGGAGTCCGCCTTCAGCGAGGACACCAGCATCCATATGAACGGCACCAGGACGGCGGCCGACAGCACCGTCAGCACCACGTACAGCATGGCCCGGCTGATGATCCGCCCCGGCCTGCCCGGCCCGCCAGGCCTGCCCGGCCCGGCCGGGCCCCGGCGGCGGGGCCCGGCGGGAGCGATGCCGCGGTCACTCGAACGCGACGACTCGGCCGTCAGGCTGTCGCTGTCCTTCGGCAGCGCGGTCGTCTTCATCGCTCGTTCCTCCGCTGGAATCGGAACTGGGTCACGGTGATGATCAGGACGATGACGAACAACACCAGGGAGATGGCCGAGGAGTAACCGAACCGGCCCTGGGTGATGCCCTCCCTGAAGATGAGCTGGGACAGCACCAGCGTGGAGCGGCCGGGGCCGCCCTCGGTCATGACCTGCACCAGGTCGAAGACCTTGAAGCTGGAGACCGTCAGCATGACCAGGACGAAGAACGTCGTCGGCCGCAGCGACGGCACCGTGACATGCCAGAACCGCTTCCACGCCCCGGCGCCGTCCACCCTGGCGGCCTCGTACAGCTCCGCCGGGATGGCCTGGAGCCCCGCCAGATACAGCACCATGTAGTAGCCCATGTCCCGCCACACACTGGTGATGATCACCGCGGGCAGCGCCCAGTCGGTGTCGGTGGTCCACCCCGGCGGATGGGCCATCCCCACGGCCTTCAGCAGCTGGTTCACCGGACCGGCGTCCGGGTTGAACAGCATGTTCCACACCACGGCCACCGCGACGAGCGAGGTGATGTAGGGGAAGAAGAAGGCCGTGCGGAAGAAGGCGACACCGCGCAGCTTCTGGTTGAGCAGCACCGCCAGGCCCAGGGAGGCCGCCATGGTGAGCGGGATGTGCCCGGCCGCGTACCAGGAGGTGTTGGACAGCGCCGTCCAGAAGTTGTCGTTGTCCCACATCCGGCGGAAGTTGTCGAACCCGATCCACTGGGGGGTGTTGTACGAGTTCCAGTCGGTGAACGACAGCAGCAGCGTGGCGACCACCGGGACCAGGGTCAGGGCGGCGAAGCCCAGCAGGTTCGGCAGGATGAAGCTCCAGCCCACCAGCGCGGTGCGCCGGCGGCGCCGCTTGAGGGCCGCGGTGTTGGAGGTCTTGCCGGGGCCCCCAGCGCCGGAGGTCTTGTCGAGGGCCGTGGCTCCAGCCGCAGCCGTAGCTGCGGCCGGAGCCGTGGCCGGAGCGCCGGAGATCTCGCTCATTCGACTTCGGACTTCACTCGGGATTCCATCTCCTCGATGCCCTTGTCGATGGACTTCTCACCGGACATCACCAGCTCGTGCTCCTCTTTGAGGATCTGGTCGATGTCGGAGGACTTGGGGCTGACCGGCATCTCCAGCTTGACGGTGTCCGGGCTCATGGCCGTCTTGGACAGGTCGTCGCTCGGCATGCCCTTGACGCCGAAGAAGTTCTTCATGACCGCGTCATCCGTGTAGGACGGGACGACGCCGACCTTGGCGATCGCGGCCGCTCCCTTCGGGCCGGAGGCCCACCGTACGAACTTCTTGGCCGCCTCGGAGTTCCTGGCCTTCTTGTTCACGGCGAACGCGGTCGGGGAGCCGAAGGTGACCGTCTTGCCGTCCGAAGCGGCCTGCGGCAGCGGTGCCATGCCCCAGTCGACGTCGTTCTTGCCCTCGGCCTTCATCTGCAGCAGACGGGCCGCGAGCCAGGTGCCCATGGGCACCATCGC
>NZ_MUNE01000619.1:26367-26705 GCF_002154605.1 Streptomyces milbemycinicus
GGCCCAGGGCGATCTCGTACTGCTTCTTGAAGAACCCGTAGTCGCCGCTCAGCTGGTCCCCGCCGGTCTGCGCGGCGGCGATCGCCTGCACCACCGAGCGCCAGGTCTGGTGGTAGGTGCCGTAGACCTTGGACGAGCCCGAACCGGTGGTGAGCCTCTTGGCCAGCTCGGCGTAGTCGGACCAGGTGAGCTTGGACAGATCCGCGCCGCTCTTCTTGAGGAGGTCCTTGTTGTAGAAGAGCACCCAGAAGTCCTGCCGGTACGGCAGGGCGTAGTAGTCGCCCTTGAGGTCGAAGGCGTCGAGGCCGGAGTACTTGGCCTTGTCGAGCTTGTTGACG
>NZ_MUNE01000062.1 GCF_002154605.1 Streptomyces milbemycinicus
ACGACGCGGCCGGATGGCGCCCGGAGAACGCGTACGCCGACATGTCCGGCGCCATCGCCGCGCTCGGACCCCATCGCATCGACGGCGTCTACTCCGCCAACGACGGCCTCGCCTCCGGCGTCATCGCCGCCCTCAGGGCCAACTTCATCCGGCCGATCCCCCCGGTCACCGGCCAGGACGCCGAGCTCGCGGCCATCCAGCGGATCGTCGACGGTGAGCAGTACATGACCGTCTACAAGCCGTTCAAGCCCGAGGCGTACATGGCCGCCGAGATCGCCGTCGCCCTGGCCCATGGCGCGGGCCCCGGGCCCGTCGCCAGGGACCGGGTGAACGGCGACGTACCTGCCGTGCTGCTCCGCCCGATCCCGCTGACCGTGCACTCCATCAAGAAGACGGTGGTCAAGGACGGTATGTACACAATTGATCAGATCTGCACCCCGCAGTACCGGTCCGCCTGTGAGAGGGCCGGGCTCATGCCGTAGGGGAGATGGTGACCGTGCCGGGTCCGCTTCTGCTGGCGTTGCGCGGCGTCTCCAAGCGCTTCGGCGCCGTCCAGGCGCTCGCCGACGTCGATCTGGAGATCCACACCGGTGAGGTCGTCGCCCTGCTGGGCGACAACGGCGCCGGTAAGTCCACCCTCGTCAAGGTGATCGCCGGGGTCGGCCCCGCCGACCAGGGCGTCATCGAGTGGCAGGGCCACACCGTCCAGGTCAGGCGCCCCCACGACGCACAGAGCCTGGGCATCGCGACCGTCTACCAGGACCTGGCGCTGTGCGAGAACCTCGATGTCGTCGGCAATGTCTTCCTCGGCCGCGAGGTGCGCAGGCTCGGCATCCTCGACGAGGTGGAGATGGAGCGCCGCACCCGTGACCTGCTGAAAAGCCTGTCCATCCGCATCCCCGATGTGCGTGTCCCGGTGGCCACGCTCTCCGGCGGCCAGCGGCAGACCGTCGCGATCTCCCGCTCGCTGCTCGGCGAGCCCCGAATGCTGCTGCTCGACGAGCCCACGGCTTCGCTGGGTGTCGAGCAGACCGCACACGTCCTCGATCTGGTGGACCGGCTGCGCGACCACGGGCTCGGGGTGCTGCTGATCAGCCACAACATGGGCGATGTGAAGGCCGTGGCGGACCAGGCCGCGGTGTTGCGCCTGGGCCACAACAACGGCTTCTTCGATGTGATGACCACGTCCCAGGAACAGATCATCTCCTCCATCACCGGCGCCACCTCCCATGCCCGCCGTCCGCCCCGACCCGGGGAGGCGGGGCTGTGACCGGCCGCGCTCTGGTGCCCGGCCGGCGGCACGTCAAGGGCGTCCTGGACGACATACGGCGGCGGCTGAGCGAAGGGGAGCGGGGCGCGCTGCCGGTCGCCCTCGGCCTGATCGTGCTGTGGGCCGTCTTCGAGATCCTGAACGACAACTTCCTCTCCCCGCGCAATCTGTCCAACCTGAGCGTGGACATCGTGGGCACCGGCCTGATCGCCGTCGGCATCGTCTTCGTGCTGCTCATCGGGGAGATCGATCTGTCGGTCGGCTCGGTCGGCGGGCTGGCGGCGGCCGTCTTCGCCGTGCTGAACGTCAACCAGGGCCTGCCGGAATGGCTCGCCCTGGTCATGGCGGTGCTCCTGGGCTCGCTGATCGGGGCCCTGCACGGGTTCTTCTTCGCCAGATTCGGCGTACCGGCCGTCGTCGTCACCCTCGCCGGGCTGCTGGCCTGGAACGGCCTCACCCTCTACCTGCTCGGCCAGAGCGGCACCATCAACCTCGACAGCGACGGCCTGGTCGCCAAGTTGACCAGCTACTACTTCAACGACATCGCCGTCGCCTACAGCCTCGCCGCCCTCGGCCCGGCCGTCTTCTTCCTCGCCGCGTACCGCGACCGGCGGCGCCGCAAGGCCGCCGCGATGCCGTACCGGCCGCTGCACGAGATCGTGGTGCGCACCGCCGCGATCGCGGTGGTCGCGTTCGCGGCCGCCTATGTGCTCAACCAGTTCCAGGGCCTGCCGCTCGCTCTGCTGATCTTCGTGGTCCTGGTCGCCGCCCTGGATCTGCTGCTGCGCCGCACGCCCTACGGCCGCACGGTCTACGCGCTGGGCGGCGGCGTCGAGGCGGCCCGCCGAGCAGGGGTGCGGGTGACGTGGGTGCGGATCTCGGTCCTCATGGTGTCCGGCACGATGGCCGCGCTCGGCGGGCTGTTCCTGGCCTCGCGGATCACCTCGGTGAGCCAGCCCTCCGGCACCAGCATCCTCCTGCTGAACGCGCTCGCGGCGGCCGTGATCGGCGGTACGAGCCTGTTCGGCGGGCACGGCCGGACATGGAGCGCGCTGCTGGGCATCCTGGTCATCCAGTCGCTCTCCTCCGGAATGGCCCTGCTGAGCGTCGAGTCGGCCCTCCAGTTCATGATCACCGGCGGGGTGCTGCTGGCCGCGGTCGTCCTCGACTCGCTCGCCCGCCGCTCCCCGAATTCGCGGGGCCGGACCTGACGCTCGGTGGTCGGGCCTGACGCCCTGCGGCCGGGCCGGGCACCGTGACCGGGGCACCCCGGACGGCTCAGCCGTCCCGGGCCGACTCCGCCGCCCGGGCCCGTGAGGCCGCTATCTCCACGTACGCCTGGTCGCGGCCCTCCCAGTGGGAGCCCTCGACGGACTTGCCGGGTTCCAAGTCCTTGTAGACCTCGAAGAAATGGGTGATCTCCATCCGGTCGAACTCGGAAACATCGCCGATGTCCTGCACATCGGCGTAGCGCGGGTCGTGGGCGGGGACGCACAGGATCTTCTCGTCCGGGCCCTTCTCGTCGCTCATGCAGAACATCCCGATGGCCCGGCACTCGATGACACACCCGGGGAAGGTGGGCTCACCGACCGTGACCAGGGCGTCCAGCGGGTCGCCGTCGCGCCCCAGGGTGTGGTCGATATAGCCGTAGTCGGCCGGGTACTTGGTGGCGGTGAACAGCATCCGGTCCAGCCGGATCCGCCCCACCTCGAAGTCCATCTCGTACTTGTTGCGCGATCCCTCGGGGATCTCCACGACGACGTCGAACTCCATCGCGACCTCCTCCCCCGGTCACCCGCGTGCCCGGCGCGCGCTTCCAGTGTGCGCCGTGAGCGCCGTACGGGCAGCCCGTACGTCATACGTTCCGGACGTCATACGTTCCACGTCATACGTTCCGGCCGAGCCTCCGGTTGGCCAGGACGGACACCTTGCGCCGGACGGCCGTCACCTCGTCGGTGCTGATCTCCGCCACCAGCAGCCCGGGGGTCGCCCCCAGCCGCTGCCGCACGGTCCCGTCGGGGCCGACCACGGCGCTGTGGCCGATACCGGTGGGGGCCGTCGGGTCGGCCGCCATGGCCTCCAGGGTGCCGGTGGCCGCGGGGTCGGCCTGGCCCACGGCGGCCAGCCAGACGGTGGCGTCCAGCGCCCGCGCCCGGATCAGCAGCTCCCACTGCTCGCGCTTACCGGGCCCCGCGCCCCAGGAGGCGGGCAGGAGGGAGAGATGTGCGCCGGCGTCGGCGTGGGCCCGGAACAGCTCGGGGAAGCGCACGTCGTAGCAGGTGGCCAGGCCGATCCGGAGGCCCTGGAGGTCGAAGGTCACCACCTTGGATCCGGGCGCGACGGAGTCGGACTCCGCGTAGCCGAAGGCGTCATACAGATGGATCTTGTTGTACGAGGTCTCCACCCCGGGACCGGTGACCAGCAGGGTGTTGGCCACCCGGCCATCGCGCGCCGGGGTGAACATCCCCGCCACGACCACCAGACCGGTGTCCTTGGCGATCTGCCGCACCTCGGTGGCCCACGGCCCGTCCAGCGGCTCGGCGAGCGGCCCCAGCGGGGTGCCGAAGCACGCCATGGCGGCCTCGGGGAAGACGATCAAGCGGGCGTCGGCCGCGGCGGCGCGGTGTGCCTGCTCCCGAAGGACGGCAAGGTTCCGCTCCGGGCGCGGGCCGCTGACGATCTGGCTCAGTGCAATGCGCATGACGCGATCTGCCTCATTCCCTGTTCCCTGGACGTAGCCTCGAGTGGTCCCTACGGGTGTGTACGTGACGCCCCGGGGGTGCGCTCATTGTGCGGCCCGCACATCTCGGCCGTATCTTGAGGGCGCCACCCCTTCGATCCAAGGCGGGAACTGGCCGTTCGTCAGCGGAGAGACCTCAGATGACAGCCGTCGGCCGCATAACCCATGGGGTCATGCGGCCGTCGGCCCTCGTCAATTCACCTGCCGTTTCACCTGTCGGTTCACCTGTCGGTTCACACCTCGCGCGCCTCCCGGCCGGTGCGCATCAACACCCCCGCAGCGACCAGTCCGAGCACGCACGTGATGGCGCCGACAACGACGTTGTTCCAGATCATTCCGGCGTCGGGGAACCGTGTGACCACCCAGGGAGAGATGATCATCCATACACCGATCGCGGACATCGCCCAGCACAGGCTGTACATCCGGCGCGGCGCCGTGGTCAGGCCGACGCCCAGCAGGGCCACGCTGATGCCCAGGATGAGGTTGTTGACCGTGAGGTCGGGGCGGGTGCCCGAGAAGTGGACCACCCAGGGAGAGATGGCGAAGTAGAGACCGGCCAGGAGCACCGGCCCATCGACGAAGACAACATCCCTCGCGCCGAGCATGCGTGCGTAGCGCTCGCGCATCTCGGTGACATCGGGGTGGCGCGTGATATCGCTCCTGTGGCGTGAGACGTCGGCCATACGACTCGCCTCCTTCGATCCATGCAAGTCTGACCGCGCAGTGCGGCGCTATGCCGCACCACCATTGTGCGCCTCGCCTTGATTTATAGGTAGATGTCTGTTTGAGCGGCAAGGACGTGGTTATACCCGCGAAGCAGCCGGTTCAGGTTCAGGCTCAGGTTCAGCTGGAGTCGGACCGGTGGTCGTACGGCATCTTTGGACAGCGCGAGCAGATAAACACGTACACGCCGCCCATATCGCCGATCATCAGCCCCGGGGCCCGCTGCACGGCTTTCCGCTGCTCGTAGGGGAGGTCCCGGATCTCTCCCCCCGGCGGCCGGTCCTCGACGGGCAGCCAGGTCTTCGCGGACCCGCCGTCGAACTCCGCGCTGTCGACGGTGAGCAGATGGTCCATCCGGCGCCCGCAGTCCGGGCAGCCGGGCCAGTCCGGCTCCTGGGTCCAGTTGGGATAGCCGCCCACCTTGACGCCGGGGGCGACCGACAGCGCGTACCAGTACGACCAGCCGCTCTGCTCCTTCAGCCGGTCAAACCGCTCCTGGAGATCCTGGGACAGCTCCTCGGGCAGATCCCACCGCGGATACTCCACGATCCGCTCGGGGTGCACCACGCACGGCTCCGGCAGACAGGTGTGCGGGGCGTCCGCCGGGCGGGGCGGGTCCGCGAGTACGTCGCCCACCTCGCCCGAGGCGCGCCAGCTCAGTTCGGGCCAGGGTGCGTAGTAGCGCTCGTGGTCGTACGGGCACCACAGCAGCTGGAGCAGATCCGTCCCGGGCGGGAACGGCAGATCGGGCACATCGGCCGCGTACAGCTGGAGCACGGGCACGAGCGGGACGGGGTCCTCGGACGGGTTGCTCAGACGGGTGACCGGGTGGTCGTCCGCGCAGTGCGGCCACCGCTCGGCCGACGGCCACAGCAGCGGCCCGCCGACCGAGCTGTCGCGGACGCCGGGCTCGCCGCGGCGCGGATGCAGCCGGGTCGCCTCGCGCCGGAAGGGGACGAGCTCGGGGAACAGCGCCTCGACGTCCACCGGCCGCGGAGGGGTCGTCCGGGTCGTACGGGTCGTCCGGGTCACGCGGAGCCTCCGGCGCGGTCGGGATGCTGGTGCCCGACCCTAACCTGATCAGGACCTGATCAGGCCGGGAAGACCTGCTCGTCCTTGGCGTACCAGGCGCGGTCGAGGTCGGTCACATTCACGGTGGTCTGCACGGTCAGCCCCGGGACCGGTGCCAGATGGGCGCGCGCGACCTCCAGCACGGCGCCGGACAGCTCCCGCTTGGTCTCGGCGTCCCGGCCGGACAGGATCGCCACCTCTATGTGGATCATGGCGTGGTGCGGTGCGCCGTCGGCCAGAACGGCGTCCTCCACCCGGCGGAACCGGGTCTTGCAGCCCGCGACCTGCGTATCGACGGTCTTGGCGACGACGGGGTGCAGGGCGAGGCCGAAGGCGCGCCGGTCGAAGGCATCGGTCAGGGTGTCGGAGTACTCGACGACGATGTGCGGCATGGGGAACGAGCTCCTAACGGGGTCGTGGCGGGTCCGCGCTCGCGCGAACCCGTTACGTGGGCATCGTCGCACTACGCCACCGGGGCGAGCGCCGGGGGCCGGTCGTCTGCTTCAATATGCCTATGGTCAGCCTCCATAACGCCGCGACGGGTCCCCTCGACCTCGAGCCGTTCTGGCCGTCCCGGCAGGCGCACCACTTCGACCGCGAGTGTTGCCGCGCATCGCATGCGCGGGCCTGCTCGCTCGGCCGCTGACGTCCTTCGACCACTCAGCCGCCCTGCTCCCGGGTGATCCCCGGCGGCCCAGCCCGCGCGCACGACGTCCACCGACGCCCCTTGAGCGCGAAAGAGCCGAATCCCATGACGAACGTCCGTAGTCTGTCCGCTTCTTCCACCTCCGCCTCCCCGGCCGCCACTCCCGGCCGTCATCCGCACCCTCCCTCCCCTCCGCACCGACAGCGGCTGCGTGCCGTCGCGCCCGACGAGGTGCCGCCGGTCGCCGAGCTGCTGCATCCCGGCGCCACCTGGCTGCCCGCCCCCGCACATACGCTGCCCTCGCTCCCCGGGCAGCCGCCGATGGTCGGCTATCTCGTGCTCGTCCCGGCCGCCGACACCACGGCGGCGGGCCAGCCCGCGGCGGGCGGGCAGACCGGGGATCGTGGCGCGGTCACGAGCGACGATCTCGTACGGATCGACCCCGACCAGCGCAGCGCTCATGTCGCCGGGCGGCCGCTCGATCTGACGTATCTGGAGTTCGAGCTGCTGGCCCATCTCGTGGCGCATCCGCACCGGGTGCACACCCGCGACCAGCTGGTGACCACGGTGTGGGGGTACGGCCATGTCGGCGACGGGCGGACCGTGGACGTCCATGTCGCCCGGCTGCGGCGGAAGATGGGCTCCGAGCACCGGGGCACGATCGTGACGGTCCGCCGGGTCGGCTACAAGTACGTACCGACCGCCTGAGGCCCCCGACGCCACAACACGAAGCCCGCCGCGCCGGGTCAGGCGACTTACGGCCTGATCCGGCGCGGCGGGCTGGTGTTCGCGGGGTCAGCGGCCGATGGACACCGGCGGCTGGTGGCTCTGCGCCGCGGGCGGCAGCGGCTCCTCGCCGTGCCCGCCGTGGTCGAGGCGCGGCAGCCAGGACAGCGCCCGCGGCAGGTACCAGTTGCGCTCCCCGAGCAGCGCCATCACCGAGGGCAGCAGCACCATCCGGACGAGCGTGGCGTCCACCAGTACCGCGACCGCGAGGCCGATGCCCATCTGCTGCATGTCCTGCATCTGCAGCAGGGCGAAGACCGCGAACACCGCGACCATGATGGCGGCCGCACCGGTGATCGAGCCCGCCGTGGACCGGATGCCGTCGCGGATCGCCTCCCGGGTGGCGAGGCCCCGCTCGTGCGCCTCACGAATCCGGGAGACCACGAAGACGTGGTAGTCCATCGAAAGACCGAAGAGGATCACCAGGACGAACAGCGGCATCCAGGACTCGACCGCCCCGGCCGGCTCCATGCCCAGCGTCTCCGCGCCCCAGCCGTGCTGGAAGACGGCGGTCATCGTGCCGTACGCGGCCCCGACCGACAGCAGGTTGAGCAGGATCGCCGTGATGGCGATCGGCAGCGACCGGAAGCAGACCAGCATCAGCAGGAAGGTCACGGCCGCGATGAACAGGAGCACCGGAAGGAAGCCGTCGGCGAGCTGGTCGTTGAAGTCGACGTTCGCGGCCGTCTCGCCGCCCACGTACGCCTTGTCCGAGACCGGGCCGAGGACCTGCGGGACGAGGTCGTCCTTCAGGGTGCTCAGCGCGTGCTTGGAGGCGTCGTCGGAGCCGTTTCCTGCCAGCGGCACCTCGATGCGCGCCACGTCCTTGTCCTTGTGCAGCTCGACCTTGACGGTCTTGCCGAACTCGCCCGCGGCGGCGAGCTTCTTCTTCAGGTCGGCCACCGCGCCCTGGAAGCGGGGTGAGGAGACGTCGTCGGCCCGTACGATCACCTCGGCCGGGGCGGGGCCGCCGGGGAAGGCGCCGGTGATCTCCTTGAAGGCCACCGTCAGCTTCGAGTCCTTGCCGAACTGCTTCTCCATGCCGAGCTGTTCGGTCTTCATCCCCAGCGCGGGGGCGCACAGGGCCAGCAGCACCGCGCCGGCGAGGACCGCGAACAGGCCCGGCTTGGCCAGCACCGGCTTCATCAGCCGGCCGGAGATACCGCCGCTGGCGTGCACGCCCTTCCTGCCGCGGCGGTTGAGGAGCGGCACCCGTCCGGCGTCGATCCGGTCGCCGAGCCAGGACAGCATCGCGGGCAGCACCGTCACCGAGCCGAGCATCGCGGTGAAGACGACCAGGATGGTGGCGACCGCGAAGCCCTTGAAGAGCAGCAGACCCGACAGGAACATGCCCGACATGGCCAGCATGACCGTGATACCGGAGACCAGCACCGCCCGTCCGCTAGTCGCCGCGGCGATGCGCAGCGCGGTCTCGGCGTCCCGGCCCGCGGCCCGCTCGTCGCGCTCGCGGCGCAGGTAGAACAGGCAGTAGTCGACGCCGACGGCCAGCCCCACCAGGAACATCACGGACTGGGTGCTGGAGAACATCGGCAGCTTGTGGCTGGCCAGCGCGAGCAGGCCGAAGGTGCCGATGCAGGCGGTCACCCCGAGGAACACCGGCAGCAGCGCGGCGACCAGGGCGCCGAAGACCACCAGCAGGATGCCCAGCGCCAGGGGCACGGCCGTGAGTTCGGCCGTCTTCAGGTCGCCGGAGAGGATGGCGTCCAGGCTGTGCGCGAAGCTGGCGTCGCCGACCTCGTACGCCTGGACGCCCTCATGGGCCGCCTCGGTCTGCTTCACCGCGTCGAGCACCGGCTCGATCCGCTCCCCCGCGGTGTCCGCGTCGCCCTTCATCTCAAAGCTGATCAGCCCCTCCCGGCCGCTCTCGGAGCGCACCGGCGGCTGGACCCGCACCGCCTCGCCGGTCTTCTCCAGCCGCGCCGTAAGGTCGCCCGCCGCATCCCGCCAGCCGTCCGGCTCGGCGCTGCGCAGCATCACCATCTCGCCGGCGGGGGCCTTGAGCCCGGCGTCCTCCAGGATCTTCTCGGCGCGCGCCGAGTCGCCGGTGCCGCCTTCGGAGTTGGTCATCTCGTTGATGCCGGACATGCCGCCGATGACTGCGACGACCACGACGAACAGCAGCCAACCGAAGATCGCGGTCTTGCGGTGTCGGGTGCTCCACCCGCCGAGCCGTACGGCGAGGCCCTGCCTCGTTGCGCTCATCGCGTCTCCCCCCGGGAGGTGTGAGTCCTGAACGGAACAGACAGGACTGAACGGACTGAAAGGACTGTTGAGGTCACGTCATCGACGCTAGAAAACGGCGGGCTCGCGCCCCAGCCGCACAAGCCCCCAATCCGCTGAAGCAAAAGGAGAGTCCTGGGGGTGGGGCTAGGTATACCCCGGGACGGGGGCAGGGCAGAGTGACCGGGGCGGGCGGGTCCGCCAGACTTGAACCGTCCGGCCGTGGGGAGCGTCCCGCGCCGGGCGCGGGCCCCGGCGCGGGTCCCGCGGAAGCGGCGTCAGGGAGATATCCGATGAAGGTAGGCAAGGCGCTGGTGGCCGCCGCCCGGGGGCTGGTGCTCGCGATCGCCTCGCTGGCCGGGTCGATCACGCTGTTCGTCCTGGCGGTGCTGTCCCTGGCCTTCATCCCGCTGGGTGTGGGGGTGCTCACCACCCCGCCCCTGTTCGCTCTCGTGCGCGCGCATGCCAATCAGCGACGGCTGCTGGGCGCCCGCTGGTCCGGCGTCGAGATCCCGCTGCCGTACCGCGCCCTGCCTCCCGATCTGCGCGGCGGGCTCGTGGGCATGGTGGAGCGCTGCTCCCTGCTGCTGAGGGACCCTGCGACCTGGCGTGATCTGTTGTGGCTGGTCATCGACATGACCGCCGGGGCCGTCGTGGCGCTGCTGGCGTGCGCCCCGATGCCGTACGGGCTGGAGGGCTGGGTGCTGGCGCTGGGCACCTGGGGGCCGATCGTGGACGGGACGGGGACCTATTGGTACGGGTTCGTCCCGGTCACCTCCCAGGCCACCGCGAATTACGCCGCTCTGCTGGGCTGTGGCCTCATCGTCCTGGGCGTCTTCACCTCCCCCGTTCTGCTGCGCGCCCATTTCCTGGTCGGCCGGGCCTTTCTCGCGCCCACACCGCGGATGACGCTCGCCGAGCGGGTCCATCACCTCACCGAGACCCGGCACGACGCGGTCGACACCTCCGCCGCCGAGCTGCGCCGTATCGAGCGCGATCTGCACGACGGCGCGCAGGCCCGGCTGGTCGCCATGGGCATGAGCCTGGGCACCGTCGAGGCGCTGATGGAGAAGGACCCGGCCAAGGCCAAGGAGCTGCTCGCGGCGGCCCGCGCCAGCTCCGCCGAGGCGCTGGCCGAGCTGCGCGACCTGGTCCGCGGCATCCATCCGCCGGTGCTGGCCGAGCGGGGCCTGGGCGATGCCGTGCGGGCCCTGGCGCTGCGGATGCCGCTGTCCGTGGAGGTGGAGGTGGACCTCCCGGGGCGGACCGACGAACCGGTCGAGACGGCGGCGTACTTCGCGATCAGCGAGCTTTTGACAAACGCGGCCAAGCACTCCGGCGCCGACCGGGTGTGGATCGACATCCACCACGACAGCGACGACGGCGCCCTGCGTATCGCGGTGACCGACGACGGGGAGGGTGGGGCTTCCAAGGCGGATGGCTCGGGGCTGAGCGGGGTGCAGCGGCGGCTGGGCGCCTTCGACGGGGTGATGGCGATCAGCAGCCCGGTCGGCGGGCCGACGATGGCGACGATCGAGATACCCTGTCGGCTCTCCGCCCAGCGCCCCACCGTCTGAGGAGTCGCTGCCTGAACCCGTTGCTGCCTGAGGGAGCCGGAAACCGGGGGGCGGAGCGTACGACGCGGGTGTTAGCGTGCGACAGTCGGCCGCGGGACTTCGGTGCGACTTCCGGAACCCGCCTGTTAAGCGATGATTCGCAGCTCGTGCCCCCATTCCCCGGCCGACACCCGCACACCTTGCCGCCAGGAGACCCGAGATGGAGAACCAGACCGACCTCGTGGCGGCCGAGGACCTGCTGCTGTTCGTCAACGCGGCGATCACCTCGACCGGACAGCGGGAGTTCCGCTCGGGCGAATGGCAGCAGCGCATGTCGCTGGACTTCCTGCATGCGTATGTGCTCGGCAACTACCGGGAGCTGTACGCGGCGACGCTCGCGCTGGACATCAACCACCACAACGCGGCGCTGATCGTGCGCAGGCTGCTGGAGACCGCCGCCGAGGCGTCGCCCGAGCAGCGCCGCACCGAGGGGCGGCTGATCGCCGGGCGGCTGGCCCTGCTTCCGCCGCAGCGGGTGTACCGGCTCTTCCGCGAGCTGCGCCGGGCCGGGGTCAACAACCGTCGCACCCGGGCCATCATGCGGGACTGGCTGGCGGCCCGCCCCGATCCGGCGCTCGACGCGGTCAAGTACCGCGCCGGGGTCAAGGCGGTCGCCCGCCATGCCCATCTGCCGCTCGACACCGAGATGGGCCTCTTCCTCTTCGCGCCGCACACCCGCAAGGCCGGTTTCGCCACCCCGCTGTTCGAGTCCTGGCGCCGCGCCCACTACACCCAGAGCGCGCTGTACGAGCTGCCGTACACCGTGGCCGAGGGGTTCGCGGTCAAGCACGGCATCGCCCGGGGCGCCTTCCTGGAGCGGATCGCCCCGCGGCTGACCCGGCTGGAGCGGCTGCGACTCCAGGGGTCGGCCCGTGAGCACCGGGCGGACGCGGTGGTCGGCGACCTGGCCACCATGCCCCTGACCCGGCTGGCGAGCTATGTCCTCTCCCTCCCCCTGGACGACCGGGTCCGCCGCCGCGAGGAGCTGACCGCCGCGCTGCGGGCGGCCGCGCGGCGCACCGCGGGCCCGCGCGCGGGCAGTTGGGGCCGGGTGGCCGCGGTGCTGGACGACAGCTTCTCGGCCTTTGGCTCGGCGCAGAAGCGGCGCCGCCCGCTGGCGGTGGCGCTGGGCTGCCACTTTCTGCTGGAGGCGCTGGCGAGCGAGTTGATCCCGCTGTGGCTGTCCGGCCGCACCGACGCACTGCTGATGTATCCGCTGGGTCCGACACCACTGGGCGCCCGTGTTCTGGACGCGCTGGAGCACCGGCCGGACCGGCTCGTCATCGTCTCCGACGGCTGGGACAACGCGCCGCCCGGTCTGGCCGGCGAGGTGCTGCGAATATGGCGCACCCGTCTGGACCCCCAGGGCCGCACCAGCGTGGTCCACCTCAACCCGGTGTACGACGCGGAGGACTTCGACGTGCGGCGGCTGGCGCGGGAGGTGCCGACCGTCGGGGTGCGGGACGCGGAGGACCTTCCGGCCCTGGTGGAGCTCGCCCAGTTCGCGGAGGGCCGCACCCGCGCGGCCGAGCTGTGGACACATGTGGACGCCCGTGTACGGCGGTTTCTGGAGGTGGAGGGGTGAGCCAGGACACGACGCTCGTGGCGCTCACGGGCCTGACGGCACTGCCGTCCCAGGTGTGGGGCGCGATCCGTCTTGTACCGCTGGTGCGGGAGGAGCCGATCACCGACCTGCGGCTGGACGACCGGCTGTACGGCGATGACTTCGCGGCCGTGGCGGTCGACCGGCGCACCGCGTACTGCTCGTACATCCCGCACGGCTACGTGGCGAACTGGACCGACGACGGCACCCCCGCGTCCTCGTACGGCACCCAGCTGCGGCGGGACGCCGACGGACCGCGCCCCGCGTGCGTTCCGCTGCGCTTCCACCGCCGGATGGCTCGCCGTGTCGACAAGAACCGGGTGCGTTTTCTCCCCCTCCACCTGGCCCTGGAGGGCTATCTGGCGCTGCACTTCGGCGGCCCCGCGGTGGTATGGGAGGAGTGGTCGCACCGGGCGGTCAGCCGCGGTCTGTCGCCGCGGGTCGAGCAGGCGTATGCCGGGGCCGAGGTGGAGGGGTTGCGCGACGCGCTGCGGGTCTTCGAGATCCACCCCGGTCAGTGCGGGGTCATGGTCTACGCGGCCGACGCCCTGGCCGCCGCCTTTGTGGTGCCGCACCCCGACGACTACCGCGCCCTGCACCCCTCCCTCGTCCTGGACCTCTTCGGGGAGCTGATCCACCACTACACCACGCTGCACGGCCCGGTCCCGGAGTTCCGGGCCCGGATCCGCGACGGCGCGGTGGGCTCGCTGGCCGAGCTGCGGGCGGAGGCTGCCCGGCATCAGCGGGAGTGGGCGGAGTTCCACGACCACACCATGGCGGGCGGGCTGCTCGACGAGTCGTACACCCTCCAGCGCGTCCGCACGATGGGGCCCTTCGCCCTGTCCCGTTTTCTGCCGCCGTTTCATCGCAACACCGAGCAGCACATCGGCGAGACCATCACCCACGCGGACGGCCGCCTGGCCTATCTCAAGACCTTCCGCCTCTCCGAGGCCCAGACCCGGCGCGGCCATCTGCTCACCCTCCTCGCCGCCCACGACTGGCACTTCGGCGCGACCGCCGACGCCCTGCGGGTGAGCCGCGACCAGCTCGCCACTCGTGTGGAGCACGCGGGGTTCGGCGCGCTGCTGCGCCAGGACATACGCGACCACTACCGCGCGGCGGCGCGCCGCGCGGCCACATGAGACCGGTGGCCGGCCACTAGAACCCCGGCCGGCCCAGGGCCTGAAGCGCCTCCCGCCGCGCGCTGTCGTGGCGTTCCTGCCCGGAGCCGACGAGGGTCCTGGTCAGGCCGCTGTCGGCGTCCTCGCCGTGTTCCTTGCTCCAGCCAACGACGAGGGCGTCCACCTGCCGCTGCCCGACGTCGAACGTCTTCATGTTGTCCAGCATCGCCGAGTGGCTTGCCTGGGCGACCTGGTCCTTGCCCCATTCGTACATGCCCACGTAGAGGATGGATTGGACCACGTTGCCGAGGACCGGCACGGCGGCAGGCGACGACGGAACGAAGTTGAACGCGACTGCGGGGATGGTGAAGGCGGCCGTCCGGACGTCCGAGGCCCACTGCACCGCCTTGTCCCTCTTGTCGAAGGCGATATCGGAGCTGACCCCGTCGTAGAAGCCGAAGGCGGAGGATGCCGCGTTGATGGCGGCGGTGCGGTCGTTCGGGTGCTTGAAGTCGGTTCCGGCCAGCGTCTGCGCCGCGTACTGCCGCTCGGCGGTGTACATCCCGGCGTAGGCGGCGGGGTCCTCCGACACACCGCGCATGATGCGGGACAGCTCCTCGGGGGACACCGCCATACGGACCGTGCCGTCGTCCTTCCACACCCCGTCGCCGTCCGCGTTGACCTTGTAGTTCTCGTTGGTGCGGGACAGGATCTCGTGGGTGTCGGCCGTGTAGTCCATGAGCATATGGCCCAGGCTCGACCGCAGGTTGGAGGGCATCTCGTCGCCCTTCCAGTCCTTGTTGAGGAGCTTGATGGTGTCGTGCATGACCCGCGCCTCGGCCTCGGTGTGCCCGCCCAGCGGATGCTCGGTACCCGGCACATTGCCGGTGGCGGCCGCCTCCAGCGCCGCGCCCAGGCCCAGGCGGTTCGCCGGGTCGTCCTGGCTGGCGCTGCCGTAGCCGGTGGCGGTCTCCCACACGGGCCAGTCACGGTCCTGCAGCAGATACTTCAGGCGCTCGTTCCCGCCGTCCGCCCCGGGGTCGAGATAGGACGTCGCGACGTCGGGCTGCTTGCCCATGATCCCGAGCAGGGTGTCGAGCGGGTCGCCCGTGTAGTCCCGGTGGCCCGCGTTCAGCTGCTTCCACCGGCCGGTCCCGAAATCGTCCTTCTGCTCCACGGCGATGATGTCGTCGGCGACATCGGTCAGGAATTGCTTCCCGTAATTCTTGCCGTGCGTCATCAGATCGGCGAACGACTGATAGCCGGTGAGCGGGTTCAGCTTCTTGTCGAAGTTCTCGTCGCCGACCTTGCGCAGGCCCTCGCGCCACTTCTTGTAGAAGGGGTCGGAGGGAGACTTGGTGGCCGTGGCGATCGAGGTCGCCACGCCTTCCTGGAGAGCGGTGAAGTCCTTCTTGTCATCGCCCTTGCCGAGGCTGTGGAACTTGTTGTTCAGCTCGATGACACCCTTGGGGCCCATGCCCGCCAGGAAGGTCTGACTGAACGCCTTGTCGTGCTCGTTGTCCCGGAACAGCCGCTGGAACTCGGCCATCTCCTTGCCGCTGAGCTTGTCGCCGGAGTTGAGCTTGGTCGCGAGCTCCTGGGCCTCCTTGGCCTCGACCTTCTCGATGTCGCCTTCCGCCTCGCCGTTGAACCCGTTGACGACGCCGTCGATGGGGTTGGGATCCTGCACCGCCGCCTTCAGCGCGAGCTTCACGCCCTGGTCGGCGTCATCGACCGCTTTGACCGCCGCCGCGATGTGTTCGGTCCACGACTGCTCGATCCGGTGCAGGTCCGGATCGTGCCGCGCGGCATTGGCCTCCGTCTCGCTCGCCTTCGAGAAGTCGTAACTCGCGATTCCGGCGTCCGAGACCTTCATTCCGGCCTTCACCGCGTCCGCCACCGCGGACTTCACCTTCCCGCGCAATTCCACGAACTGGTGGTGGGCGTCGGTCAGCAGTGAGGCAACGGCCTTCGCCTCCTTCTGAGCGGCGGTGAATTGCCCGTCCGTGACATCCATCGTGTCCTTGGCGACGAAATTCGCCTGACCGTGCCAGCTTCCGTCAGTGCCTACCGACTGGACATCCCTCCGGTAGACCTTCTGAGCCTCCGAGAACTGCTTCGCGGCCTCCTTCCATTGCCCAGCGGCGGTCTCCAGGTACGACAGATCAGCTGTCATGACCTGGTGATACGTGAGCACGGTTTCCCCCATGGCTGAGCGGCAGCGGTACGTAGGTCGAACCGCGACAGTACCTCTGACCTGGCGGAACGGGCCGATTTCTCGGCCCAGTTCATGATGTCGAAAGAAATCTTTCACAAGGAAAGGGAGAATCGGGTACCATCCACCACGGCATCTTTGTGACCCGACTCACCCATGACCTACGTCACGATGATTTCGGGACCTCCACCCGTACCTCCTTGCGGAGATCAGCGGCAATCTTGGCGGACTCGTCGAGCGTCAAGCTCTTCGTCCCCTCGTGCGGCACCACCACGGCCACCGTGTCGTAGTCGGCCCATGCGCACAGCGCCAGCGTGTTGGGCTCATCCGGGTCCGGCTCCTCCTTCGCCTTGATGGCCTGACACTTCATGACGCCGTTCTCGAAGCCCTCGGGCGACTTGGTCTCCGGACTGCCCACCACCAGGGCGTCACTGTCCCCACTGCCCGCCGTCTCGGCCTTCTTCTTCAGGTTGCTGAAGAACGCGTCGACTGACTTCTCCGGGTCCTTCACGTCCCCGTAGGCGCCCACCATCTCGAGTTTCTTCGCGTCACCGGAGGTGGCCCAGTCCGCGTTCACTCCCGTACCCGCCGTCAGGCCGAACACCCGCGCATCCTCGGCGTCCAGAGGTCGCGCCGTGCTGTCGCCTCCGTCACTCGTGTATTCGCCGAGCACGGTCCGGGGTGCGGTGAGCCTGTAGTCCTTGCCGTCGTCGGTCAGCTTCCCGTCGTCGCCGCCCCCCAGCAGCACGACACCCCCGACGATCGCCCCGATCACGACCACGGCGCCGATCACCAGGCCCGTCGTCTTGCCCTTGCCGCCGCCGCTCTGCGGCTGCTGGGGATAGCCGTAGCCGGGCTGCGGTGCGGCGTACGGGCCGCCGCCCTGGGCATACGGATTCGGGGCCGGGCTGGGGATCCCCTGCGCGTACGGATTCGGGACCCCCTGCGGGGGCTGGCCGGGCGGCGGGCCCGGCGGCTGTGCCGGAGGCGGGCCGTACGGTCCTGGCGGCGGCTGGTTGTGGCTCATGCGCGGTGAACTCTCCCCCATGACAGATGGCTTGAACAGGCGTCATACAACGGGACGCGACAAGGAGTGTGCCGGGTTCCGCATACGGCCGCCACCTGACTTGACCTTCACACCCGTGTCAGACTTTAGCGTTGCCCCATGACGACGACCATGACACCCACACCGACGGCCACGCAGACGCCTCTCTCCCTCTACGGCTTCCTGCGCCCGAAGCCGGAGCGCGCCGACGAGATCAGACAGCTCCTGTCCTCCCTCGTGGAACCCACCCGCCAGGAAGAGGGCAACCTCCAGTACCACCTCCACGAACACGAGGACGGCCGGCTCTTCCTCTACGAGGTCTGGCGCACCCAGGAAGACCTCGACCGCCACAACGCCCGCCCGCCGCTGCGCGACTTCCTGGCCAATCTGCTGGACTACCTGGAAGAACTCCCCGAGGGCTACTTCAACACCATGATCAGCGACTACCCGCAACCATAGGGGCGGCGGTCGCGTCCGCTTTGACGATGAACGAAAGAAAACGCCCCGCCGGAGTGGTTCCCTGGGCCGTGGCGGCGGGCACGGTCGCCTGGGGCCTGGCGGGGAGCTGGCGCGCCGAGCATATGCGCAACTACCCGTGGAACGTCTGGACGCCGATCGGCTATGGCGCGGCCAAAGGGGTCGTACTGGGGCTCCTGGCGGGCTGGTGCGCGGTCTGGTTCCTGCGGCTCGGGAAATCGTCCACGCAGCCCGGCGGCAGCCGGGCCCGATTGGCGGGCCTCGCCTTCACCGGCGGCCTGCTGGCCGGCATCACCCCCGGCACGATCCGCGACTTCACGGGCCCGCCCCAGCCCCGCACCCTCTACTACTTCGACGAGCCGAGACCCGACGCCGAGTGGTACTGGCAGCCCCTGCTCTCCGAATGGCTGACCTACACCGTCCTCCCCGCCCTCGGCTGCGCCCTCGCCCTGACAGCCGCCGCCCTGCTCGCCGCCCGCTCGTCCCGCCGTGACGCCCTCGGCTGGGCGGTACTGGCCACCGTCGGCGTGGGTCTCCTGCTGCTCCCCCACTACGCGACCGCCGGACTGCCCCAGGCGGAGGGCAATGGCGACCACGTCAACGAATCCGCCACTGCGGCGATGGCCGTCTGGGGTACGGGTCTCGTGGTGCTGGTCGGCTCCCTGGTGTTGCGGAGGAGAATGAGGCGAGCGGCCAGCACCGCGTGAAGTCGCCTGCCAGAAAAGGGGAACTGTCGATGACCATCCGCCGCGTGATGCCGATCGTCCACTCCGAGGACGACGACATGGAGCAGAACCGGGACTTCTACGGCCGGCTGGGCTTCGAGGAGGTCATGAACCACGGCTGGATCATGACCCTCGCCTCCCCCACCACCCCGGCGGCCCAGGTCAGCTTTATGACGAACGACAAGACCGCACCGGTCTCCCCCGACATCAGCGTCGAGGTGGACGACGTCGACGCGGCGTACGAGGCGATGCGCGACGCCGGCGCGGAGATCGTCCACCCTCTCCAGGACGAGGAGTGGGGCGTCCGCCGCTTCTTCGTCCGCGACCCCAACGGCCGCGTGGTCAACGTCCTGGGCCACCGCTGACACTCCACCGCACCGCGCACGCTCAGTCAGTGATGTACCAGTTGTCCTTCATGTACTCCAGGGTGCTGGTCCCGATCTCGTTTTCGGAGAAGGTGACAGAGGCCTTGACCGCATCGGCCGGCACGTCGAACTTGTCGGGGCTTCGTACGACGACCTTCTGCGGGTCGACCGTCGCTGTCTGCAGAGCCTTCTTCTGCGTAGGCGAGATCATCTGGAACGTGACGAGGAACGTGGATGTGCACGGACCGAACCCCTGGTCCTCCGCCTGCTTCGCCGCGGGCCCCGCCACCTCGCAGACCGTCTTGATGTCCTCCCGGCCGACAGCGTGCAGATACTCCTCGTACCGCCGGATCGCCCCCTCCTTCGTCCTGGGCGCGGCCTGGTCCGTGGGCTGGTCCGTGGGCTGGCCTGTGGGCTGATTCGTGGGCTGGTCCTCGGGCTGGTCCTTGGGCGGATCCGTCGGCGGCTTGTCGGCGGACCCACAACTGTCGTTGGTGAAAATGCCCGACAGCAGACGCCCCGGGCGCGGGCCCATCGGCCCGTTGAATCCGCTCACATGCTGCTGCGAACCCCACCACCCGGCGTACCCCCACCACGGCTCGCGGTTGACAGGGCGGGCGTGCTCCCAGGTACGCCACTGGGCGCCGCCCTTCGAGGGCCGATCGAGCGTGCCGTTCACCCACTGGTTCTTGTCGGTCGGATAGGAGCCGTGTGAACCACGCGCCGAGTACACCGTCGGATGCCCGTCCTGCGGATCCAGTTCCGACCACTTCACACTGCACGTATCCTTGCCGTGCTTCGCGAAGGTCACCGCCTCCGGCTTGCCGTCGCGCAATTGGACCGCGACGCGCTCCCAGTCGCCCTCGTGCCGGTTGCCCGGGGTCAGGTTGTTGTAGGCGTAGAAGAACCAGTAGACGTACGCCGCGCGCTTCGGGTCGGTCTTGTGGTTGTGGTACTCCCAGTAGACCGGCGCGTCAGTGCCCTCGCCCTTCCGCACCTCCTCCGGCGGGTCGAGATAGAAACCGCCGTCGGCCTCGGTCGAGGTGTGCCACTTGTCCCCGTGTCCAGGGCAGGACACCGGCTTGGACGAGGACTTCCCCGGCTGCACGTCCGCGTGCTTGTAGGGACTGTCCTTGCTCCCCAACCGCCGCGGGTCGGGCGGATCGGCCACCGGTCCCTCGTCACGGCAGAAGCCGTCGTGGTCGAAGCGCAGTGCGGACCGCCCGATGAACCGCGTCGCGTCCATCGGCAACAGCGACTCCCCCTTGGCCAGCCGCACCAACGGCGCGAACCGCGCGGCCTCGGCCGCGGACCCCTTCGAAGGCTCCGCCCCCGTCCACTCCTTCTCCTTCTCCGGCCCGCACGCCACCAGCGCCACCGAAAGCGACACCGCCACGCCCACCATCGCCCGCATCCGAGCCCTCACCCGGTCCCCCTTTGGTCGCCCACCAGCAGCCAGCAGCACGTCAGGAGGACATCACGCGGAATCCGAGCAAACGGTTCCCGGCGCGGCGTTGACGACGCGCGAGCATCGGCGGCGCGAGGGCGAACCACACCGCCTTGCCGGTGACGCCCGAGCCCCACACGGTGGCCCTCAGCAGTCGGCCGTCGCCGGCTGGAACGCGGCCGCGCCCGTTTCCCACGCCTTGGTCAGGTCGGCACCGTCCGGGAAGCGGCCGTTGAGCTGGAGGACGACCATGCCGTGGGCGAACGCCCAGGCAGCGCGGGCAAGATCCTCGTCACCACCGCAGGCGCGGAAAAGAGGCGCGGCGGCGCGGTACTCCAGACCGGGCGGAAGCGCGGCGCGCGGGAGAGGGCGCTCAGTGGTGAGCCGGTAAAGGTGCGGGTGGGCCAGGGCATGCCGGCGGTAGGCCTCGGCAAGAGCCGGTACGGACCCCGGATCGGCGGCCTCGGCGGCCTCCAGTACCTCGGCGGTCTCCCACAGCGACAGGGCGATCAGCTCCGACTCCACCGCCGCCTTGTCGGGGAAGTGCTTGTAGAGGGAGGGGGCCTTGATGCCGAGGCGGTCGCCGAGCCGGCGCATGGTGAGCGCTTCCGGACCCTCCTCCTCGAGCAGCGCCCGGGCGGCGCTCACGATGTCCCGGGCGCGCGGGGTGAGCCGGTCGGTGAATGGGTCAGCCACGCTGGAGGCCCTCCTTGGTGCGCGGTCCGTAGCCGAAAGCCCGATCGTACGAAATGTGGGCCATCCAGCCGCAGAGTGCCGCGAAGGCAGGCGCCCAGGCGAACGGACCGAACGTATAGAGCACCATCAGGGCCAGCGGGACCAGCGGATAGTGGACGGCGTTGTAGTACGGGACCACGCGCGGGAGGAGCCGCCCCCGGGCGAGCCCGGCGGACGCGGCCTCACGGACACCGATCAGCATCGTCAGGTCGGGGGCGAGCAGGAAGGCGAAGGCGAGCAGACCGGCGACCCAGCCGTGGTTGACCGCCTCCAGTACGGCGAAGGCGGACCAGAACAAGGCGCCGCCGAACCACGCGGCACGACGGACCACGGCGAGCGTGCGGCGCGGGGCGGGAGTGACAGGGGTCGTGGCGCTCATGGGTGAGCCTCCTTCGCGATGCACGGGCTAACGTCGTTAGCCATAAAGGTAAGGCTAACGGCGTTAGCCGTCAAGGGCGGCGCCCCGCGCTCAGCCGCGCCGCTCCTCAGCCTTCGGCGGCGCGAGGGCGAACCACACCGCCTTGCCGGTGACGCCCGCGTCCTTGTCGGTGTAGTCGACCACGCCCCAGTCGTCCGAACACGACTCGACGAGCGCCTGCCGCACATCGAGAAGTCGCTCTACCTGGGGGACGGGTCTCAGCTCACGTGGCGGAAGTCGAGCTTCAGCGAGGGTCACACGGACACGTGCGTGGAGATCGCAGCAGACTCAGCCGGCATGCCGCACCTGCGGGAGAGCGATGACCCCCACACCGTAATAACCACCACCCCCACCACCCTCCGCGCACTCCTCCGCACCATAAAAACCGGCTCCCTGGACCGTCCGGGCCGCTGATAACCCCCCGCTCACCTCACAGCGGTACATTCGTCGGATTCGGTCAAGTCCCCCACCCCAGGGGCCCGACGAAGTCTTGGAGCCGCCGTGCGCGTTGTCCTCGCCGAAGACCTCTTCCTCCTGCGGGACGGTCTGGTCCGGATGCTGGAGGCCTACGACTTCGAGATCGCGGCGGCCGTGGACACCGGGCCCGATCTGACCCGCGCGCTCGCCGAGCTGAAGCCGGACGTCGCCGTCGTGGACGTACGGCTGCCGCCGTCGTTCACGGATGAGGGGCTGCAGTGCGCGCTGGCGGCGCGGCGGGCGCGGCCGGGGTTGCCGGTGTTGGTGTTGTCGCAGCATGTGGAGCAGTTGTACGCGCGGGAGCTGCTGGCCGACGGGAGCGGTGGGGTGGGGTATCTGCTCAAGGACCGGGTGTTCGACGCGGACCAGTTCATCGACGCGGTGCGGCGGGTCGCGGCGGGCGGGACGGCGATGGATCCGCAGGTGATCTCGCAGCTGCTGACGCGGCGGTCGCAGGACAAGCCGATGGGGAATCTGACGCCGCGCGAGCGGGAGGTGATGGAGCTGATGGCGCAGGGGCGGTCCAACGCGGCCATCGCCGCACAGCTGTTCGTCACCGAGCGGGCGGTCGCCAAGCACACCTCGAATATCTTCGGGAAGCTCGGTCTGCCGCCGTCCGATGACGACAACCGCCGGGTGCTGGCCGTGCTGGCCTATCTCGACCGGGGGCATGCGCGGGATTAGCCTCGTGCTTTCACGAGGCCGACTGTCCGACAACCTGGCCACGAAAGATCGAGGCCAACCACCGAAGCGGGCAGTGGAGAGGGCTATGCCGGGCTGTCCTTGATGGTGGCGTTCAGGGCGTACACGTTACGGTCCTGACTGCCGACATACACGACACCGTCAACCACTGCCGGTGTTGATTGGACCCTGTAGCCGGTGGCGTAGGCCCATTTCTTGTTCCCGGTTGCCGCGTCCAAGGCGTACACGTTGTTGTCGAAGCTGCCTATGTACACCACTCCGTCGACCACCGTCGGCGACGACCTGATCAGGTCGCCGGTGGGAAACTCCCACTTCTTGTCCCCGGTGGCCGCATCCAGCGCGAACACTTCGCCGTCAGAGCTGCCGCTTTCGACAACGTAGTTGTAACCGCCGGTGTACACCACCCCGTCGACCACCGCGGGCGATGAATCGAATTCGCGGTCGAGGCGAAACTCCCACTTCTTGTCCCCGGTGGCCGCATCCAGGGCGAACACGCTGCCGCCGGAGCCGTCCTTGTCGGCGTCGTAGCTGCCGCTGCCGATGTACACCACCCCCTCGACGACCGTCGGCGACCTGAAGGATTTGCGGTCGGGGCGAAACTCCCACTTCTTGTCCCCGGTGGCCGCATCCAAGGCGTACACCGCGTCGTAGCTGCCTACATACACCACTCCGTCGACCACCGCCGGAGTCGAGTAGAAATCATTGTCGCCGACGGTGTAGGCCCATTTCTTGTCCCCCGTGGCCGCGTCCAGGGCGAAAACGTCACTGTTGCCGCTTACGTACACCACTCCGTCGACCACCGTCGGCGCCTCATCGATCATGTCGCCGGTGGCGTAGGCCCATTTCCGTTTCCCGGTGGCCGCGTCCAGGGCGTACATGCTGTTGTCGTGGCTGCCTACATACACCACCCCATCGACCACCGTCGGCGCCGCTTCGACCATGCCGCCAGTGGGGTAGGCCCATTTCTTGTCTCCCGTGGCCGCATCCAGGGCATACACGTTCTTGTCGGCGCTGCCGATGTACACGACCCCGTCGACCACCGTCGGCGACGACGAGACCGCCTTGCCGGTGGTGAATCGCCACCGGAGCCGCGGGTCGGGGGTGTTGTCGTCGGACAGGGTGAGGGCGGCGGCAGTACCGACCCCGACGACGACGGCGGCTCCGATGCCGAGCCGCAGCGCTGCGCGGCGGCTGATGCGCCCCGCCGGAGTCGGCGTGCCCGCGGCCGGCACCTGCTCGGGCTCCGACATGTGGGCGGTGCCGGGTCCGGCGACGGTGAGTGGGGCCGTGGTGGTGACGGTTTTGGTGCCGGTGCCCGTGCCGGGCAGGTGGGTTCCGGTCCCGGGGGTCGTGGGTGTGGCGGAGAGTTCGCGGAGGCGTTGGCAGACCTCGGCTGCCGACGCGGGGCGGTGGTCGGGGTCCTTGGCGAGAAGGGCCATGACGAGGTCGTCCAGGGCGGCGGGGATCCCAGGCCGAGCCCGGCCCGGTGGCTTGGGGGTTGTGTTCAGGTGGGCGGCCATCATCGCGGCGGCTTCGGTGGTCTGGAAGGGGGTGCTTCCGGTGAGGAGTTCGTGGAGCACGCAGCCCAGGGAGTAGAGGTCGGAGCGAGCGTCTGCGGGGAGGTCGCCGAAGCGCTCGGGGGGCATATAGGCAAGCGTGCCGATGACCTTGCTCGACTTGTGTGTGGACGCGATGTACCGGGCGATACCGAAGTCGAGGACCTTGACCTGATCGTCCGGGGTGAGCATGAGGTTCGCCGGTTTCAGGTCCCGGTGCACGACCCCGGCCGCGTGGGCGGCCTGCAGCGCCGCAGCGGTCTGTGCCGCCCAGTCCACCGCGGCAGGCACCTGAGGCGGGCCGTCCTCGCGGAGCACCGTGTCCAGGTCCCGGCCGGTGACGAACTCCATCACCAGATAGAGGGTGCCGTCGTCGGGGTCCTGCCCCAGGTCGAAGACCGTCACCACGCCCGGGTGGTTCAGACTGCCGGCGGTTCGAGCCTCGCGGAAGAACAGCTCCGCACTGGAGGTGTCCCGCCGGTCGTGCGGCAGCAGCTTGACCGCGACGCGACGCTGGATCACACGATCGCGGCCCTCCCAGACCTCCCCCATACCGCCCCGGCCGACGAACGCGACCAACTCGTAACGGCCGCCCAGAACCCGCGAAGCCACCCGTACCCCCGTTTAGATGCCCGTCAAGCCACACGCGTCACGCCTGACCCGCCGTCGCGGGATCACTCCGACGTTCCCACACCCGCCACCCACCGGCAACAACCGTGTCGCGTGGCCGCGCGAGGTGCAGCGCTTCGGCTCGCCGGAGCCGGCCGCGGGCCCTGGCCGCCGGGCGGCC
>NZ_MUNE01000620.1:0-829 GCF_002154605.1 Streptomyces milbemycinicus
CCCAGGACCTGCTGGAACAGGGCCACGACGATCACCCATGAGATGAAGTGCGGCAGGTACACCACCGATTGCACAAAGCGGCGCACGGTGGACCAGGTGAGGCTGTGCAGCAGCAGCGCGAGGGCGAGCGGGACGGGGAAGTAGAAGACCAGCTGGAGGACCGCGATCCAGAGGGTGTTGAACACCGCGTCCCAGAAAGCGCCGTCTTCGAGCATCCGCTGGAAGTTGCCGAGGCCGGTCCAGGGGCTGCCCCAGATGCCGTCGAAGGGCACGTACTCCTTGAAGGCGATGACGTTGCCGACCAGCGCGCCGTAGTGGAACACCAGAAAGTACGCGAGCCCGGGCACCATCAGCAGGAACAGCGTCCGGCTGCGGCGTCTTTGAAAACCTTTTCGCTTGATTGAAGCGCCTGACGGGTGACGGGAGGGGCGGCCCACCGTCGATTTCCCAGGGCGCTCGCGTAGCAACGCTGCCACGGAGCCTCCTCGGCTGTGGGTATGGAGTGAGGGGAAGTTAAAACGTTTTCAGGCCGGGGTCAACACTTCTGACACATCTTCGGTGCCCACCGGTGGTGCCGTCCGTGTGCCCGTCCGCGGTTCACCGGTGCGCCGCGCCTTGACGCTTGGGCCGGGCGCTGCCAGACTCGCGGCCACACTCCAGAAAGCGCTTGCTCCACCCTGCCGCCGAACGGTGTGTGAGAAGGCGTCACTCCAGCGGTGCGCGGGCACAGGGCGGAAAGCCGACCCCCACACAGGAGATGACGAGATGAGCCGTATACCCCGCGTACCGACAGCCATGACCGGCGCCGTGGCCCTCCTCGCGCTCGCCG
>NZ_MUNE01000620.1:842-1493 GCF_002154605.1 Streptomyces milbemycinicus
GGATCGCCGCCTGCGGCGACGGCTCGTACCAGGCGGAGGCCGTGCTGAGCGGCAGCACCTGGACCGCACGCCACGGAAGCAGCGTCGTGTACACCGGCACCGATATGCGCTCCGCGATGCAGGCGGCGATCAACAGCCTGACGGCCGGGCGTACGTCAAAGGAGCGCGTCGTCGTCCGCGGCTCCGGCTCCGTCAGTGCCAACTCCCGTGTCTCGCTGCCCAGTTACACGACCCTGGACGTCTGCGGCACGATCAATGTCACCGGCAGCGGCTCCGGCGACCAGGCGCCGGTCTACGCCCGTGGCGCGCGGGACATCGAGATCCAGAACCTCAAGGTCACCGGCAGCCCGCTGTACGGGATCTTTATGCGCAACGTCCAGAACGTGGTGCTCGGCCAGATCGATATGCGCCTGTCGGCGGGGCTCGGGGTCAGGATCGACAACCGCGGCGACACCAGCCAGTGGACGAAGAACGTCAGGATCGACAACGTCTATGTCTCCGGAGCCTCCAGCCACGCGGTGGAGACCTACGGTGTGGACGGCATCACCATCGGCACGGTCACCGCGCGCAACGTGGGCGAGTCGGGCCTGCTGCTCAACCAGACCATCAACGCCACGGTCACCAAGGTCGACGCGGACAACGCGGGCGCCG
>NZ_MUNE01000621.1:0-20256 GCF_002154605.1 Streptomyces milbemycinicus
TACAACTACTTCCGCCACTACGACCCCGAAAACGCCCGCTACACCTCACCCGACCCTCTCGGGCTGAGCCCAGGCCCGAATCATTACGACTATGTCAGCAACCCGAATGTTTGGATCGATCCCTTCGGGCTGGCGCCGGAAGGCTGCACGTCCGCTGATCCTCACGCACTGAAACCGACGCACGAAATAAGTGGGAACTCTTCAACCAAGCGGGTTAAGAAAATGATGGATGACATGCGGAACGGAACTTTCGATTGGGAGCAAAGCCCAATTTCTGTTGTTAAAGATGACGACGGAACCATGTATGTGGTTGATGGACATCACAGACTAGCAGCGGCGAGGCGAATCAATCTCGACGAAGTGGCAATTCGCGATGTCACGCAGCAACTCAAGGACGGCGAGCTACCGGGATACAAGGACATAGATGATGTAACATCGTCCGCATCAGAATATAGGGGGAATAGGTTGAACCAATACAAATTGAGGTGATGACCATGAACGATCTTTTCATTCAGGCGATCGAGCAAGCGGCATCCAATTTCACGGAAGCAGCGAGCGCCATCGAGCACACTTTCCAATTGGAGGGCGCGAGTTCCATTACTGCCGCCGTCAATAGGAAAAAATTCCCCCGGAAAGGCAGATGCGAAAACGGCTACGAGTACTTCGTTCACGGCTTCGGATATACAGTTATTGTGCCACCCGAAGGGCAAGTACATGTCGACGGAGGCAGCGAAGGAGATTATTTCACAATTTACGACATGGCCCTTTTCCTGGAGACGTCAGGGCTACGCACCGATCCTAGTTATTCCGAGATCCGCGAAGGGTGTGAGTATCTATGCTCTACAGGGAGATTGAAGAAGGTGCAAGATGGAAAATACTGGCCCGTTCTCGCGTAACCTGGCCCAAATCAAGCCCTGGCTCCATCTAGCGGGACCCGACACCCACGCGCCGATCCGAGATCTGTTGCCCGTGCCAGGCTCGACCTTCTCTGCATGGATGAGCGGAACCGACATGGGAGATCTTGATGGAGTATTCCAAAGTTTTTGGGATGGATTCAGGCTTCCAGACTATTTCGGATGGA
Source organism: Streptomyces milbemycinicus (assembly GCF_002154605.1). Taxonomy (GTDB): domain Bacteria; phylum Actinomycetota; class Actinomycetes; order Streptomycetales; family Streptomycetaceae; genus Streptomyces; species Streptomyces milbemycinicus. The sequence goes on from NZ_MUNE01000621.1 coordinate 1,082, forward strand.
ACTTTCCTGCGCTGAACGACTGCCTTCGGGATCTGAACTGGATCTCCGCGGATCAGTATTTCCTCTTCATCGACGAAGCGCACAAGGTTCTCGCCGAAAACCCTGAAGAGCTCTACGAATTCCTTAGCATCCTTTCGAATACTGGAGCGAGATGGTCCTTCACTAAGCGCCCTGAAGCCAGCGAGCGGGGCAGATTTCAGGTTGTCCTTGCATGCAGCCAAGAAAGCTTGCCCCGTATACAGAAAGTCGCCGCCAGTCTAGGTTGAGTCGACAAGAAGGCCAGAGGCTAACTAGCCTAAAAACAACTTCCCCGGAAAGAGTCGAGATGGCCTTCAAAGTGGTCGGCGCATTGGAAGGATCTGGGGGGATATGAATCAACAGGAAGTTCAAGCACTCCTGGATCTGATCCACCTGGATGGACGTGTCGATGACCTGGCTGCCGCCGCGCGGTCGGCGAGCGGTGGTCGAATCGACGAGGTCGCGCATCTTTCCCCAGAGCGTGCCATCGGGGTTCTCGACAAGTTCCTCTCGGGCAGCGTCTCTGCTCGCGAGCTTACCGAGTGGGCGGAAGTCGTGCACTCTTTGGACACTATTGGCGTCACCGAAGAGCACGAGGACTTGCTGATTCAGCTCCTTTTCGAAATCTCCACTCCTGAGCTGTTTTACGAGATCAGCGCGGAGACCTGTTCGAGGTGGATCGCCAGGCTGCGGCAAGCGATCTCCTGAGCCGGGTCAACCCACATCCAGCCTTCCGACCATAGGCCGCTCCGAGCACCAAACGAGGACGGCGAGCTTTGGCACCTGCCCCAGGCCGTGACGCCCAGGCACGCCGCTGCCGCCCCCTCCCTCGGCTCGACGGACAATTTTTACCCCGGCCGCAGCGGCATGGTTCATTGCTGACGGACACGCCCGCCTGGCGGGCGGAAGATCGGACTTTCAGCGAGCGGAGCTTCACGCGGCGGCCCGACCCGGCCCAGAGCCGACCAAAGCGCCTCTGGGCCGCCCCCTGTCCGCCCGACCTCTACGACAGGACGAGTCACGGGGCCATACGCCGACGTCACTCCCGCCGTGGCTCGTCGTAGACATCAAGGCGCTTCTTCGCCTCCTGCGGGAACTTGACGTTTTCGGCGTCGGTCATCCACTCCCGCCCGCCCTCGGCCGGGCGCAGGAAGGCGACGCGGGGCCCGGACATCCTGTGGTCGAAGATGAGATCGTCAACGTGACAGACATCCTGGAGGACACCGACGCGCCCCGTGGCAGTGTCGTACGCTTCCTGGCCCACCTTCGGGCCCTTGTACGCGGTCGGCCGGCTCATGCGGGCAACCCCCAACGGGCCGTGCGGCTCGGCGTTTCGTGGGACGGGTGACGACGGCGCAAGATCTCGTATGTGGTCGCCTTGCCGTAATCCCCATCCTGCTTGGCCTTCTCGCGCAACGCGGTGTACTCCTCGCACTTCGCGCAGCCTCGGGTTCCAGCGGTCACTCCCCGCACCATCAACGGCTTCACCGCCGCCTCCCCCGCTCCAGATGCTTGCGGATCGCCTTGGCCAGAGCCTCCGCGCGCTGCTCCAGCTCCTTGAGAGTGGGGCGCGGGCCGGAACCCCCCTGGGTCTCCTGTTGAGGTGTCTCCGCGCTCACCTCGCCACTCCCAACGCGCGCTCACGCTCGTACTGGACGACGTACAACCCCACAGGGTCGGCGTCCCAGACAATCGGGAAGCGCTCAGCAGCGGGGATGCGCGGGAGGCGGAGCGTCGGCGGGTCCTCGTAGAAGACGGAGGAGGGCGCGGGGGACTCGATGGCAACGGGTCTCGGAGGCGGTACGGGAGTGTGGGCGGGGCGAGCCGCCATGTACACCGCGCTATGCCGACCCCGGCCCGTCACGATCACCTGCCGCACGCGCCGCAGCAGCCCTCTGGTTGCGTTCACCGCGCGGCGTAGCCGGTGAGCTATGCGGACGGGCACAAGTCGAAGGTCACTCGTGCTCGCAGCGTCCGGCACGGATTCGCTGATCTGTTCGGGGGGAACCGCCATCAGAGGGCCTTCTCTCGTCTTGCGCTCCTGCTCGTGACCACTGGTCACCTTGCGTGGTCACAGCTTGTCGCCGTGCGCGTACGATCTGAAGTCGTTGACGTCCCAACCGGCCCATCGGGAAATGAGGTTGCTCGATGCCAGCTCGGCCACGCGCACTGACACCAGATCGGTCCGCCCGCCACCTGTTCGGTTCGGAGATGCGCCGGTTGCGTGAAGCGGCAGGGATGTCCCTTGAGGCTCTGGCCGAGATCACCAAGTTCAGCAAGAGTTCGCTGGCGCGGTTCGAGACGGCAGAATCCATGATCCCGCCGGAACTGCCGCCCATGCTCGATGTGGCGTTTGGAACGGATGGCATCTTCGGCAAGCTGTACGCCCTTGCTCGTCATGAGATCCATCCGGACAAGTTCCGACGACGCATGGAGTTGGAGGCCCGAGCCATCCGGATCAGGGAGTACTCACCTCAGATCGTTCCCGGCTTGCTACAGACTCCGGCGTACGCCGAAGCTCAGTTCCGCGTACACCTGCCGGACGCCTCCGACGACGAGGTTGAGAAACTGCTCATGGCCCGCCTCAGCCGTCAGGAACTGCTCTCGAAGGAACCCCAGCCTCACTACGCGGCAATCTTGGATGAGGGCGTTCTACGGCGTCGGTACGGCAGTTGGGCGGTGATGAGGGAACAGCTCAGCCGGTTAACCGCGTTGGCGCTGACTCCTGCGTCGTTCGTGCAGGTGCTTTCCTTCGAGCACGGAGGCCATGCCCTTGCAGGCGGAGCGTTGTCCCTGCTGACGCTCGATGATGACTCCCCCGTAGCCTATGAAGAGGCCACGACAACTGGGACACTCGTCGAAGAAAAGGAAGAGGTCCGGGCCCGCATCCGGGCCTACGATCTGCTGAGCGCCTCGGCGCTGTCCCCCGAGAAGTCGGCGGACTTCATCCGGTCCGTTTTGGAGGCACTTCCTGATGAGCACAACCCCTGACCTCACTGGTGCTCTGTGGGTCAAGTCCTCGTTCTCCGGCAACGGGGGGGCGCAGTGCGTTGAGTGGGCGCCGAACATCGCCGCCTCCGGCCTGGTCCCCGTACGGGACTCCAAGGTCCCCGACGGCCCAGCGCTCATATTTGAGGCCGCCGCCTGGGCCTCCTTCGTGACCTTCGCCAAGACGCGCGACATCTGATACCCGTAGTCTGACACCCGTAGCGGGAAGCCCCGGCGGTGCTCAGCCGGCCATACCGGGCGCGCCCCACACCGGGAACCAGCGGCTCAGGTCCTCCTCGACCCGTAGATCGTCGCCGAGCAGCCCCCGCACCTGGAGCTCAAGCGCGTTGTCGCGCTTCTCGCCGCGGCCGGGCAGCGGCGCGAAGGGGTAGAACGTGCCGCGTTTGTAGAGGTACACCAGCGCCAGTGGCCGACCCCCCGGATCCCGGAAGCCGACCAGGGAGCACAGCAGCTGCGGGCCGAAACCGGCGTCCTGGAGCAGGGTGTTGACCGCGTGCAGATCGCTCACCAGGGCCGCCAGATCGTCCCGTGGCTGCCGCGCCAGCAGCCAGGTGTAGCCGTACTCGTCCCGGCTGAACTCGACGGGCACCCCGCCGCGTTCGGTGTCCGCGTCCAGCAGCTCCCGCACCTCTTCCTGGAGCCGGTCGAAGGCGCCGCCCTCGACGCTCGCGAAGCACACCGAGCCAAGCCCCGTGGGGGTGAACCCCGCCCCCGCCTCCAGCGTCACCGCGGCCGACGGCAGGGCGAAGAGCTGGTCGAGATCAGGCCGTGCGGGCTTGCTCCGGCCGAGAACGGCATCCCAGAAACCCATAGTCCTCAGCCCCTCTCCGCCTGGCCGAGCTGCGCGGCGATGCGGGCCAGCTGGTCGATCCGCCGTTCCAGCGTGGGGTGCGAGGACAGCAGCCGGCTCAGGCTCTGCCCGCTCAGCGCCGGGGCGAAGTAGAAGGCGTTGAAGGGCTCCGCCCGGCGCAGGTCGCGGGTGGGTATTCGGGCCATCTGCCCGGTCACCTTGGTCAGCGCGGCGGCCAGCGCCGAGGGACGGCCGGTCAGCAGCGCACCGGCGCGGTCGGCGCTCAGCTCCCGGTAGCGGGACAGCAGCCGGGTGAGCAGGAAGCTGATCGCGTAGACCACGGCGCTCACCAGCGGGATGATCAGCACCGCGATGGCGGTGTTGCTGTCCCGGCTGTTACGGCTGGTCAGCCCGCCCCACAAGGCGACGCGGGTCATGATGCCCGCCAGTACGCCCAGGAACGAGGCTATGGTCATGACCGCCACATCGCGGTGGGCGACATGCGACAGCTCATGCGCGAGCACGCCCTCCAGCTCCTCCGGCTCCAGCCTCCGCAGCAGCCCCGTCGTCGCGCACACCATCGCGTTGCGCTGGTTACGGCCGGTCGCGAAGGCGTTGGGCACATCGGAGTCGGCGATGGCCACCTTCGGCTTGGGCATATCGGCGAGTGCGCACAGCCGGTCGACCGCGCCGTGCAGCTCGGGCGCCTGGGCGGGGGTGACCTCCCGGGCGCCCATGGAGTACGCCGCGATCCGGTCGCTGAACCAGAACTGCGCCACGAAGAGCCCGCCCGCGATCAGCAGGATCAGCGGCCAAGCCCCGCGCAGCAGGGCCAGCAGCACGCCGACGAAGACCACATAGAGCAGACCGATGAAGAACATCGTGGTCACCATGCGGGCGGTCAGCCCCCGGTCGGGGGCGTATCGGGTGCGTGGCATGGGTGCCTCCCAGCAACGGTGGTGGCCGGAATCTCTACACCCGATTCTGCGCCCTATAGCCGTCTTGTCAGAGTAAATCCGCCCCGATCCGACAAAACCGGTCACATAGGAGTGAAGGCTTTTGATCCATTCGCACTATTTGGGGTTGCGGGACCAGGGCTGCGGCACCCCCGCTACCCGCCCAGCTGCGCCAGGCCGTCCGTGGCGATCTTCTCGAAGACCGCGAGATCCGCCGCGAAGACCGAATCGGGGATCGGCCAGTGCAGCACGATCTCGTCGATGCCCAGCCGTGCGTGCTCTCCCGCGAAGTCGACAAACGCGTCGACGGAGGAGAGCGGCCGCTTCGGGTCGGGGGTGAAGCCGGTGAGCAGGATCTTGTCCAGCTCCGCCGCGTCCCGCCCGGCCTCGGCGCAGGCCTCGCCCAGCCGGTCGATCTGGCGCCCGATGGCGGCCACCGACTCGGCCGGCGTTCCCGTCTCGTAGATCTTCGGGTCGCCCGTGGTCACCCATGCCTGCCCGTACCGTGCCGCGAGCCGCAGCCCGCGCGGGCCGGTGGCGGCGACGGCGAAGGGCAGCCGGGGCCGCTGGACGCAGCCGGGGATGTTCCGCACCTCCCGCGCGCTGTAGTGCCGGCCCTCATGCGTCACCGCGTCCTCGGTCAGCAGCCGGTCGAGCAGCGACACGAACTCACCGAAACGGTCGGCCCGCTCACGCGGCGTCCATGCCTCCTCGTCGCCGGACAGCAGCGCCGTCGCGTCGAAACCGGAGCCGCCCGCCCCGATGCCCAGGGTGATCCGGCCGCCGGAGATGTCGTCCAGGGAGATCAGCTCCTTGGCCAGCGTGACGGGGTGGCGGAAGTTCGGGGAGGTGACCAGGGTGCCAAGCCGCAGCCGGGATGTCGCCGTGGCCGCCGCCGTGAGGGTCGGGATCGCCCCGAACCAAGGTCCGTCACGGAAGCTGCGCCACGACAGGTGGTCATAGGTGTACGCGGCGTGGAAACCCAGCTCCTCGGCGCGCTGCCACACCTGGCGGCCGCCCTCGGACCAGCGGCGTACGGGAAGGATCACGGTGCTCAGTCGCATGCCATCGAGCGTAGGCCAGCCTGAAGGCACTCGTGAGCGGCATATGCGGGAGGATGGTTGCCGTGACTCCAGCAACCGAGCAGTCCGAGACCCCGGCCGCAGGCAGATCCCGCTCCACCACACCCCGACCCCGGCTGATCGCCACCGACCTCGACGGCACCCTGTTGCGCAATGACAAAACGGTCTCGGACCGCACGGTCGCCGCCCTCGCCGCGGCGGAGCGTGCGGGTATCGAGGTGTTCTTCGTCACTGGCCGGCCGGCTCGCTGGATGGGCGTGGTCAGCGAACATGTGCACGGCCATGGCCTGGCCATCTGCGCCAACGGCGCGGCCGTGGTCGATCTGCACGACGGCGGCCGGCTGCTCGACGCGCGCCCGCTGCCCGTGGACCGGGCGCTGGCCATCGTGGAGGCGCTGCGCGGCGCGGCCCCCGGTACCTCCTTCGCGGTCGAGCGCACCGAGGGCATCGCATACGAACCGGACTACCCGCCCTTCCACCGCGACCCGAGCGCGATCATCGCCGCCGCCGAGAAGCTGCTGGACGAAGACGGCGAATGCGGGGGCACGCCGGTCCTCAAGTTGCTGGCCCACCACCCCGCCGTGGCGCCCGACGCCTTTTTGGAGCTGGGCCGCGCGGTGGCGGGGGCACACGGCGACTTCACCCGCTCCAGCCCGACCGCCCTGCTGGAGATCAGCGGGCTCGGGGTGAGCAAGGCCAGCACCCTGGCCCGGTGCTGCGCCCGGCGGGGCATCGCCCCCGAGGAGGTCGTGGCGTTCGGCGATATGCCCAACGACCTGGACATGCTGGCCTGGGCGGGCACCTCGTACGCGATGGCGAACGCCCACCCGCAGGTGCTGGCGTCGACCACCGGCCACACCGCGAGCAACGAGGACGACGGCGTCGCGGCCGTCATCGAGCGGATCCTGGCGGAGATCCAGGAGGGCTGAGGCGTCCGGGGGCGGGCCGCCCCCCGACTGGGTGGCCGGGGAGCGGTTCCGCAAGCCGGAATCGGTACGACCGAATCGGTATGGCCGGATCGGTATGGCCGGATCGGTATTACCAGAAGAAGACGACGTATCCGGCGCCTCCGGTGTCACCCGCCGTGCCGGGCGATCCGGCAGCGCCGCCCAGGCCACCGTCGCCGCCTTCGCCCCTGATCCCGGGCGGATCGACGATGCCGTCGACCTCTTCGCCGCCGCCGTCTCCGGTCTGCCCGCTGTCACCGGTCCGGTTCACACCGCCCGTGATGCACGAGCCCGTGCCGCCGGCGCCGCCGGCACCGTCGGCGCCGTTGGTGGCGCCCGCCCCGGCGGCGCCGCCCCTGCCACCGGTACCGCCGCTGGCAGCGAGGAGGAGGCCGCTGGTGGAACCGGTCACGCTCGAGCTGCCGCCGTTGCCACCGTTGCCACCGTTACCGCCGATGGGCCCGAGGCCACCGGGGCCGCCGGCGCCACCCAGGTTCACCGTGTAGCTCTGCACGACCTGGACCGGGATGACGCACCAGGTGAAGCCACCGGCGCCGCCGCCACCGCCGTCACCGCCGACACCGGTACCGGTCGGGGTGGCGCCGCCACCGCCGCCACCGCCGCCACCGCCGCCGCCCCATGCCTGGACGTGCACCGAGGTCACGCCCGGGGGAGGCGTGAAGGTCCCGGTCGTGGTGAACTCGCGCACCCCGTGCAGGACGGTGGGGTACTCCGGCGGTCTGGGCGGCTTGGGGCGACCGTCGCCCAGGGGGCTCTCGTCCGCGATGGCGGCGGGGGCCGCGGTCAGCAACTGGCTGCTCAGAGCCACCGCGCTCACTGCGGCGGCCAAGACGGCCCGGTAGCGCGCCCGGGATCGTTTGGAGGTTGCGCTCTGGCTGTTCACGTGATGACTTCCTTCCCCGCGTCGGGCCAACAACTGTCGCGGAGTGCGATGGACGATAAGAGGACAAGGCTGACAAGCTGACCAAACGGCCCGCGAAGCTCATCCCACTGCCCGTTAAGGGAGTGCGCATGCTGACGCAGCGATAGTTGGCCCGCCCAGGTGAGGAGTTGCCCTGACCGGGCTAACTCCCGGTCGGCCAGGGCCTCATCCGGTCCCTCGATGCCGCCGCGTAAACCGTCCACCGGGAAAAGTCACCTGGCGCCCGCCGCGGCCCTGACCGGGGGAGCAGCCGCCGCCAGGGCGTGGCCCTCCCCGGCCTCGCGCTCCAGCATCCGCCGGAACGGGCCGTTCGCCGCGGCGAGTTGAGCGTACGGACCGCGCTGCACGGCCCGGCCCCTGTCCAGGACGACGACCTCGTCGACCGCCTCCAGACCCGCCAGCCGATGGGTGATCAGCACGGTCGTACGCCCCCGTGTGGCGGACAGCAGATCGGCGGTCAGCGCGTCGGCCGTCGGCAGATCCAGGTGCTCGGCGGGCTCGTCGAGCACCAGCACCGGGAAGTCCGCGAGCAGCGCGCGGGCCAGGGCGAGCCGCTGGCGCTGCCCGCCGGACAGCCGCGCGCCCGACTCGCCGACCAGCGTGTCCAGCCCGTCGGGCAGCCCGTCCACCCACTCCAGCAGCCGGGCCGCGGCCAGCGCCTCGCGCAGCTCGCCGTCGCTCGCGTCGGTGCGGGCCAGGCGGAGGTTCTCCCGCAGCGAGCTGTCGAAGATATGCGCGTCCTGGGCGCACAGCCCCACCAACCGCCGTACCGCGTCGGGGTCCATGGCCGCGGTGTCGCGGCTGGCGAGGGTGTACGTGCCCGTCCGCGGGTCCAGGAAGCGGAGCAGCACATGGGCAAGGGTGGTCTTGCCCGAACCGGACGGGCCGACGACGGCGATCCGGCGGCCCGGGCGCAGCTCCAGGTCGAACCCGTCCAGGGCGGGTTCTGTCCGCCCCGGATACCGGGCCGAGATCCCGCTCAGCACCAGCGGATACGCCCCTTGCGGGGTCTCCGTGGCCGCGGGGTCCTGGCCCTGTTCGGGCGCCCCGTCCGCCCCGTCCACCACGTCGTACACCCGCCGCGCGGCCCGCCGCACCCGCTGGCGGTGCTGGACGGCCAGCGGCAGCCCCGCGACCGCCTCGAACGCGGCGAGCGGCATGAGCACCACGACGGCCAGCCACACCCCGTCGAGCCGGCCGTCGGCCACCGCCCGCACACCGACGAGCGCCGCGGCGGCCACGGTCAGCCCGCAGGCCAGCGCGGACAGTCCGGCGCCCACGCCGGTGGCGGCCGCGGCCCGCCGGGCGATCCGGGTGAGGTTGCCGTCGGCGCGGCGCACCTCCTCCAGCCGGCGCGGCAGCGCACCGGCGACGGTCAACTCGGCGGTGCCGGTGAGCAGATCGACGACCTGGGCCGACAGCGCGCCGCGGGCCGGGGCCAGCCGGCGCTCCGCATGGCGGGCCACCGCCCCGGAGACGAGGGGCGCCACGATCCCTGCCATCAGAAGTCCGGCCGCCAGCACGGCGCCCGCCTCCGGCAGCAGCCGGCCGGTGAAGCCGACGGAGGCCACGCCCACGGCCAGCGCGGCGCCGACGGGCAGCAGCCAGCGCAGGAAGTAGTCCTGAAGTGCGTCCACATCGGCGACCAGCCGGGAGAGCAGATCGCCGCGCCGGGTGTCCTTCAGCCCGACCGGCGCCAGCCGCTCCAGCCTGCGGTACACCGCGACCCGCAGCTCGGCCAGCACCCGCAGCACGGCGTCGTGCGAGACCAGGCGCTCGGCGTAGCGGAAGACGGCGCGGCCGATCCCGAACGCGCGGGTCGCGGTGACCGCGACCATCAGATAGAGCACGGGAGGCTGCTGTGACGCGCGGGAGATCAGCCATCCGGAGACGGCCATCAGCCCGACGGCGCTGCCCAGCGCGAGGCTGCCGAGCAGCAGTGCGAGCGCGAACCGCCCCCGCCAGGCCCGCCCCGACTCCCGCACCCACGCCAGCGGCGAGCGGCGCTCCGGGACTTGGTGCTCCTCGTACGCCGACGGGGCGTCGGGGGCTCCACGGTCCGCGCCTTGATGCGCGCCGTCCGCCGGGACGGTGCTCGGGACCGCCGCAACCGGGGGCGCGGCGGTGGGGCCGGGCAGCCGCACCACGCGGTCGGCGAGGGGCAGCAGCGCCGGGCGGTGGACGACCAGGAGGACCGTACGGCCCTCGGCCAGCCGCCGTACCGCCTCGACGACCGCCGCCTCCGTCTCCCCGTCCAGGCCCGCGGTCGGCTCGTCCAGCAGCAGCACCGGCCGGTCGGCCAGGAACGCGCGCGCCAGCGCGATCCGCTGCCGCTGCCCCGCGGACAGGCCCGCGCCCATCTCGCCGAGACGGGTGTCGGCCCCGTGCGGCAGCGCATCGACGAAGTCCAGCGCGCCCGCGTCCCGCAGCGCGGCCCGCAGCGCGGCGTCATCGGCATCCGGGCGCGCCAGCCGTACGTTCTCGGCGACCGTCCCGGCGAACAGATACGGGCGCTGCGGCACCCAGGCCACCTGACCGCGCCAGCTGTCGGGGTCGAGCGATGCCAGGTCCCGCCCCGCGACCAGCACCCGGCCCGCGGCCGGCTCGGCGAATCCCAGCAGGGCGCCCAGCAGCGTGGTCTTGCCCGCCCCGCTGGGGCCGACGACGGCCACCGTCTCACCCGGCAGGATCTCGAACGAGGTCTCGGCCAGGGACGGTTCGGCGCGGCCCGGGTGGCGGACCACCAGCCCCTGCACGCTCAGCGCCGCGCCCCGGGCGTCCGGGGCGGGCTCGGCGCCGGTGGCCCTCGGCTCCCGTTCCAGGACCGCGAAGACCTCGTCCGCGGCGGTCAGCCCTTCCGCCGCCGCGTGGTACTGCGCGCCCACCTGCCGCAGCGGCAGATACGCCTCGGGGGCGAGGACGAGCACCACCAGCCCCGTATAGAGGTCCAGCTCGCCATGGACCAGCCGCATACCGATGCCGACCGCGACGAGGGCGACCGACACGGTGGAGAGCAGTTCGAGCGCGAAGGAGGACAGGAAGGCCAGCCGCAGGGTGCGCAGCGTGGCCCGCCGGTAGTCGGCGGTGATGGCGCGGATCGACGCGGCCTGGGCCTTGGCGCGACCGAAGACCTTGAGGGTGGGCAGTCCGGCGACGACGTCCAGGAAGTGTCCGGACAGCCGGGACAGCAGCCGCCACTGACGGTCCATCCGGGACTGGGTGGCCCAGCCGATGAGGATCATGAAGAGCGGGATCAGCGGCAGCGTGGCGGCGATGATCAGAGCCGAGACCCAGTCGGCGGTGACGATACGGGCGAGCACCGCCACCGGCACCACCACGGCCAGGCCCAACTGCGGCAGATAGCGGGCGAAGTAGTCGTCCAGGGCGTCGATGCCCCGGGTGGCGAGGGTGGTGAGCTCGCCCGTACCGCCCGTACCGCCCGTACCGCCCGGCGCGCCCAGCCGCTCGGGCCCGGGCCGGTCGGAGCTCATCCGCTCGGGCCCCAGCCGCACCGCATGTGCGAGCAGCCGCAGCCGCAGTTCGGACTTGACCGCCGCCCCGGCCCGGTGGGCGGCCAGTTCGGTCAGCCAGGCGACCGCGGCGCGGCCGACGGCGACGGCCGCCAGCAGCGTCAGCGGGCGCCCGAGCTCCCCGGGCGCCGCCCCGTGGACGAAGGCGGCGACCACCACCTCGGCGATCAGCATGGCCTGTGCCACCACAAGCCCCGCCGACACCAGCCCCAACGCCACAGACGCGGCAAGGAACAGACGGGTCGCCCGGGCCTGGCGCAGCAGCCGGGGGTCGACTGGTTTCACGTGAAACACACCACCCGCGGGATCAGTGACCGGTCGGCTCGGGGATGTGCTGGGTGCCGATCCGCTTGCGGAAGACCCAGTACGTCCATGCCTGGTAGGCCATCACCAGCGGGGTCATCACGGCCCCGATCCAGGTCATGATCTTCAGCGTGTACGGGCTGGACGCCGCGTCCGCCGCGGTCAGGCTCCACCTCGGGTCCAGCGAGGACGGCATGACATCCGGGAAGAGCGCCAGGAAGAGCATCGCGACCGCCGCGGCGATGGCCACCCCGGACAGAGCGAACGCCCAGCCTTCCCGCCCGCGCCGGTTCATCACCAGCGCCGCGAGCAGCGCGGCCGCCGAGACCAGCAACGCGGCCAGCGAACGCCCGTTGCCGCTGTCGTGCTGCGTCCAGCCGAGGAAGGCGACCGCGAGCACGGCGGCGACCGGGCCGAGCCCCGCCGCGAACCGCCGCGCCCGGGTCCGGATCTCCCCCACCGTCTTGAGCGAGGCGAACACGGCGCCGTGGAAGGTGAACAGCACCAGGGTGAGCGCCCCGCCGAGCAGGGCGTACGGGTTGGCCAGATCGAGGAGGTCGCCGGCGTAGTTCTTGTCCGGTCCGATCGGCACCCCGCGCACCATGTTGGCGAAGATCGCGCCCCAGAGGAACGCGGGCAGCAGCGAGCACCAGAAGATCACGTTCTCCCAGTTGCGCTGCCAGCGCTCCTCGGGGCGCTTGTGCCGGTACTCGAAGGCGACGCCACGCAGGATCAGACAGACCAAGATTGCCAGCAGCGGCAGATAGAAGCCGCTGAAGAGTGTGGCGTACCAGTCGGGGAAGGCCGCGAAGGTCGCGCCGGCCGCAGTGATCAGCCAGACCTCGTTGCCGTCCCAGACCGGGCCGATGGTGTTGATGAGCACCCGGCGTTCCGTACGGTCCCGGGCCAGCGGCTTGGTCAGCACGCCGATGCCGAAGTCGAAGCCCTCGAGGAAGAAGTAGCCGGTCCACAGGACGGCGATCAGTACGAACCAGACGTCGTGAAGATGCAGTGACATGGCTCTCTCCGGTTCAGTACGTTCAGTACGCGAAGGTCAGCGGCTTGTCGGCGTCGTCGTCGGCGGCATCGTGCTCCCCCGCCGCCCCCGCGCCCGGTCCGCCGGAGGGCAGCCGCAGCCGGGGGTCCTTGGCCGGCGGCTTCTCGTCGGTGTCCGGCCCGGCCTTGGCGTACTTGGTCAGCAGCCGCACCTCTACGACCGCGAGCACGCCGTACAGCAGCGTGAAGACGCCCAGGGATATGAGGACCTCGGTCCGGCTGACGCCGGGGGAGACCGCGTCGGAGGTCTTCATCAGCCCGTACACCACCCACGGCTGACGCCCCATCTCGGTGAAGATCCAGCCGAAGGAGTTGGCGATCAGCGGGAAGCCCATGGTCAGGATGCCGATCCGCCAGGACCACTTGGTCAGCAGGGGGCTCATCTCGCGCCCCTTGGTGAGCATGAGCCGCGGCACCTCGTCCTCCCCGGTGCGGAAGGCGGGCGACAGCCACTTCTTGCGCCGGGTCGTCCACAGCCCGATCAGCGCGGCGACGAACGAGGTCATCCCGAAGCCGATCATCAGCCGGAAGCCCCAGTAGGTCATGAAGATGCTGGGGATGTAGTCCTCGGGCTGCCCGCCGTAGGCGGCGGCCTCCCGCGCGGCCACGTCGTTGATGCCGGGGACGGAGTCGGTGAAGTTGCTGTGCGCGAGGAACGACAGCATCCCGGGGACCTCCAGCTCGACGCTGTTGTGCCCCTTGCTCACATCGCCGACGGCGAAGATCGAGAAGGGCGCGGGCGCCTGGGTGTCCCACAGCGCCTCCGCCGCGGCCATCTTCATCGGCTGCTGCTCGAACATCACCTTGCCGAGCTGATCGCCGCTGATCGCGGTGCCCATACCCGCGATCACGGCGACGACCAGACCGACGCGCAGCGACGCCCGCATCGCCGGGATCTGCTTCTTCTGCTTCTCGCCGAGCTCTTCGCCACGGTCCTGGCGGCGCTTGGCCCGCCAGAGGTGGAAGGAGGAGATGCCCACCATGAAAGCGGCGCCGGTGAGGAAGGCGGCGGTGAGGGTGTGGAAGACCACGACCAGGGTGGTGTTCTGGGTCAGCACCGCCCAGATGTCGGTGAGCCGCGCCTTGCCGGTGGCCTTGTCGATGGCGTAGCCGACCGGGTGCTGCATCCACGAGTTCGCGGCGAGGATGAAGTACGAGGACAGGACGGTGCCCAGCGAGACGATCCAGATACAGGCACAGTGGATCTTCTTGGGCAGCTTGTCCCAGCCGAAGATCCACAGTCCGATGAAGGTGGACTCGAAGAAGAAGGCGAGCAGCGCCTCCATGGCGAGCGGGGCGCCGAAGACATCACCGACGAAGCGCGAGTAGTCCGACCAGTTCATGCCGAACTGGAACTCCTGGACGAGGCCGGTGACCACGCCCATCGCGATGTTGATCAGGAAGAGCTTGCCCCAGAACTTGGTCGCGTGGAAGTACTTCTCCTTGCCGGTGCGGACCCAGGCCGTCTCCAGACCGGCGGTCATGGCCGCGAGAGAAATCGTGAGCGGAACGAAGAGGAAGTGGTAGACGGTGGTGATGCCGAACTGCCATCGCGCCAGCGTCTCCGGCGCCAGAGCCAGATCCACGGGAATCTCTCCTTACGCTGTTGCCCGGTCGTGCCCGCAGGGTTCGCCTGCGGCCCCACAAGGGAGCTTGTGAACGTATTCACATTCACAAGCAATGATACGCACGCACATACGCCCCTTCTCACCGGGGGGTGGAAGGGGCGTAAGCGGAACGTATCGGTAGGATCCGATCGGCATCTCTGCTGGTTGCGGGGCGTTGGCTGCTCGCAGGCTTCTCGTCGGCCCGTCGGCGGCCCCCGGCGCGTCACAACTCCTTGCGGAACTCCTCGGCGACGCGCAGGAAGATGTCGTTCGCCTCGTCCTCGCCTATCGTCACCCGAACCCCCTCACCCGGGAACGGGCGCACCACCACGCCCGCCGCCTCGCACGCCGCCGCGAAGTCCACCGTGCGCTCCCCCAGCCGCAGCCAGACGAAGTTCGCCTGCGATGTGGGCACCGTCCACCCCTGCCCGGCCAGCGCCTCGCTCACCCGCGCCCGCTCCCCGACCAGCGCCTCCACCCGCTCGCGCAGCGCATCCTCGCTGCGCAGCGAGGCCACCGCCGCGTCCTGCGCCAGCTGGCTGACCCCGAAGGGCACCGCCGTCTTGCGCAGCGCGGCCGCGACCGGCTCATGCGCGATCGCGAAGCCGACGCGCAGCCCCGCCAGGCCGTACGCCTTGGAGAAGGTGCGCAGCACGCACACATTGGGCCGCTCCCGGTACAGCTCGATGCCGTTCGGCACCTGCTCGTCCCGGATGAACTCGATGTACGCCTCGTCCAGCACCACCAGCACATCGTTCGGCACCCGGTCCAGGAAGCGCGTCAGACCGTCCCGGCCCACCACCGTGCCCGTCGGGTTGTTGGGGTTGCAGACAAAAATCAGCCGGGTGCGCTCGGTGACCGCGTCCGCCATCGCGTCCAGGTCGTGCACCTCGCCGTCGGTCAGCGGCACCCGCACCGACGTCGCCCCGGAGATCTGCGAGATGATCGGATATGCCTCGAAGGACCGCCAGGCGTACATCACCTCGTCGCCCGGCCCGGCCGTCGACTGCACCAGCTGCTGGGCCACGCCGACCGAGCCGGTGCCGGTGGCCAGGTGCTCGGGCGGCACATCGAAGCGCTCCGCGAGCTCGGCCATCAGGGCCGTGCAGGCCATATCGGGGTAGCGGTTGAAGGAGGCGGCGGCGGCCGTTGCGGTCTCCAGCACCCCCGCGAGCGGCGGATAGGGGTTCTCGTTCGAGGACAGCTTGAAGGCCGTCGGCCCGTCCGCCGCGGCCGGCTTACCGGGCTTGTACGTCGGAATGCCGTCCAGCGCTCCACGCAGCTTGGGGCTCTTCTCAGTCACCGCGGCTCCTCCTCGACCGTCCCGTCCATGCACGGCGCCCGCGCACGTCGATACCTCACACTGTATGAGGCATCCTGGGCCCGGCGTATCGCGGTGGGCGAGCCCTGGGGCACGGGCCGTGAGAGCTCCGCACTCGGGGGTACGAGAATCCCGGCGCGCGGGGTGCGAGGACCGGGCACACGGGGTGCGAGGACCCGGCGCGCGGGGCCGGCCGACCCGGGCGCAGGATCGCGCACAGCTGAGGGGGAGCGATTCCGCTTCTGCCGCGCGCCGGTGGCGAGCGCCCTGGCGCGCATCACCCATGCAGGTGAGTTGAGACCTCTTCGAGACAACGACCAATCGACAGGCGTGGATATGCCAGAGGCGACTACTGACCCACCCGGACCATCAACTGGCTTGATTTCCAAGGGAATTGGCCAAAGCGCTCATGCAGAAACGTGCCTTCGCAAGGCCGACCCTACCCCCGCGCGAAGGGGCCGCCCTCGCCCTACTATCGGCTCGCCATGACAGCAGCAGGGAAGCACCAGGTGAGCCGGTCGACCGGCCGCCGGCTGACACGGGCGGGCATCCGGGACGTGGCCGCCGCAGCCGGGGTCTCGATCACGACCGTCTCCGACGCGCTCAACGGCAAGGGCCGGCTCCCGGACGCCACCCGCCGCCATGTCCGCGAGGTCGCCGACCGGCTGGGCTATCGCCCCTCCGCCGCGGCCCGCACCCTCCGTACCGGCAAGTCCGGCCTCATCGGCCTGACCGTGACCACCTACGGGGATGAACCTTTCACCTTCACCGAATTCGCGTACTTCGCGGAGATGGCGCGCGCCGCCACCTCCGCCGCGTTAGCCCGCGGCTACGCCCTCGTCATCCTGCCCGCCACCTCCCGCCACGACGTATGGTCCAACGTCGCCCTCGACGGCACCGTCGTCATCGACCCCTCCGACCACGACCCCGTCGTCACCGAGCTGCTGCGCCAGGGCATCCCCGTGGTCAGCGACGGCCGCCCGGCCGGCACCCTCCCCGTCACCGCCTGGGTGGACAACGACCACGAGGCCGCCGTGCTCGGCCTGCTCGACCACCTCGCCGACTCCGGCGCCCGCCGCGTCGGACTGCTCACCGGCACCACCACCGACACCTACACCCGGCTGTCCACCACCGCGTATCTGCACTGGTGCGACCGGGTCGGACAGGACCCGGTGTACGAGGAGTACCCGGCCCACGACCCATGCGCCGGAGCCGTCGCCGCCGACCGCCTGCTGGCCCGCCCCGACCGCCCCGACGCCGTCTACGGTCTGTTCGACCCCAACGGCACCGATCTGCTGGCCGCCGCCCGCCGCCACGGACTGCGCGTCCCCGACGATCTGCTGCTGGTGTGCTGCAGCGAGTCCGCGATCTACCGCACCACCGAGCCGCCCGTCACCACCCTCTCCCTCAAGCCCCGCCGGATCGGCACCGCCGCCGTGCAGCTCCTGATCGACGCCATCGAAGGACCCGGCGCCGAGCACCCCGTCGAGCGGGTGATACCCACCGAACTGATCGTGCGGACGTCCTCGCAACGGCGTCCGCCACGCACCACGGTGAGCGCGCCGCGCAGCCGTGCCGGAGGTTGACCTGAGGAAGACTTGAGGATGACGCGAGACGCACCCGAGCCCGATCCGCTTTCCCTACCGGGCCAATCCGGGATAAAAGACCGCCGAACCGGGACTGCGCCCCGATTGACGGCCCCCTGGTGCGTCACAAGCCCGTACGGTCATTCCTATGATGGGCGGACGACACCGCGGATCGCCCTCGACCAGGCATGGTCCACACGGTGGCACGGCGGCGCGATGGTGGAGGGGTCGATGACTCAGGGGGCCGGTCTGGGAGCCACGGCACGGACCACGGCGGCAGCCCCGCCCGTATCCGCGTATGGAACATCCGCCGCGCCCGGCCCACTCCCGGGCGGCGCGGTCCCCCCCGCCCCGAACCCGTACGGCGGGATGCCCTACGGCGCGGTCCCGCACGGCCGGGTCCCCCGCGATCCGGCCCAGCCCGCACCGCCTCAGGCGCCCGCGGCGCACCCCGGGCCACCCGCCGCGCCCGAGCGCCCTGCCGCGCCCGCCCAGCCGCCCGCGGAGTACACGCCCACCGAGCGCTCCCTGCCGGTCATGGGCCCCGGGCACACCCTCCCGGACACCCCGCTGGTGCCCCCGCAGGACCGCCCGACCGTCGAGCTCACCCCGGTCCCCGACCCCGAGCGCTCCCAGGCGCCCGAGGGCGAAGGCCCCGGCCCGCTGTACGTGGTGGGCGATGTGCACGGCTACCTCGACGAGCTGCGCGAGGCACTGGCCGCCCAAGGGCTGATCGACGCCAAGGGCAACTGGTCCGCGGGCAACGCCCGGCTCTGGTTCCTCGGCGACTTCACCGACCGCGGCCCCGACGGCATCGGCGTCATCGACCTGGTCATGCAGCTCTCCGCCGAGGCCGCGGCCGCCGGCGGCTACTGCAAGGCCCTGATGGGCAACCACGAACTGCTGCTCATCGGCGCCAAACGCTTCGGCGACACCCCCGTCAACTCCGGCGCCGGCACCGCCTCCTTCCAGGCCGCCTGGCTCCTCAACGGCGGCCAGCGCACCGACATGGAGCGGCTCGAGGACCACCACCTGCAGTGGATGTCCCGGCTCGATGCGATGGCCGAGCAGGACGGCCATCTGCTCGTGCACTCCGACACCACCGCCTACCTCGAATACGGCGACTCCATCGAGGCCGTCAACGACACCGTGACCGAGACGCTGCAGCGCAGCGACGCCGACGAGTGCTGGGACCTGTTCCGCAAGTTCACCAAGCGGTTCGCCTTCCGCGACGAGGACGCCGGCCCTCTGGCCGTCCGCGAACTGCTCGACACCTACGGCGGGCAGCGCATCGTCCACGGCCACAGCCCGATTCCGTATCTGCTCGGCGAGGTCGGCTCCGAGGACGACGACGAGGACGGCAGCACGCCGATCGTCGAAGGCCCGCACATCTACGCGGACAACCTCGCGGTCGCCATGGACGGCGGCGTCACGATGGCCGGAAAGCTGTTGGTCGTCCAACTCCCGCTGGAAGTCTGAGGATTCCTAGGATTCATACCACGCCGCACGGGGAAGATAGACAGTTTCACCGACGCGGAGCGAATTCGGGAAACCTACTGTCACCCCGCGCCGGATCGGCTCTACCATCGGCTTATCCGTAGCAGGCTCTCCTCCGTTTCCGCCCCACTGCCCGGTGACAGCCGGCACCAAGGCCCTACGGAGCATCGGGGGATGCACATGAACACCGCTCCGCACCTGCTGATCGAGGACCGCCCGGAGTTCGAGCGGGTTCTCGATGAGGCGCTGCGCACCGCGGACCGCCGCGCGGACCTCAGCGGCGTCGGGCAGCGGCTCAGCACCGAGCAGCTGCGCACCATGGCGATGAACGCCGCGGCCGCCATAGCGGCATGCGCGGCCGACGAATACCACCACTATGTGACCGCCCGCGAGAAGCTGCGCCAACCGGCGCCGTCCGGCTGGCCCGACACCGTGGACGACGAGTTCACCGCTACGGATATGGAGCGGGCCGGCACGGCGGGCGAGGCGGCGGGCGAGGCGACAACCGGAGGCGGGGCGACGGCCGCAGG
>NZ_MUNE01000621.1:20285-20413 GCF_002154605.1 Streptomyces milbemycinicus
CCTGGCCGGCACCGCGGCGGTCATCTTTCTCCTCGCCGGCTATCTGCTGCACCTGCTCAACCCCACACCATCGATAGCCCAGCCGATGGTCACGGCAGGCTGGCTGTTCGCCGCGCTCACCGCCGCGG
>NZ_MUNE01000622.1 GCF_002154605.1 Streptomyces milbemycinicus
CCGTCTGCTGGGCCGCGCCGATGCCCGCGCCGCCCATCTCCACCTCGAGCCCGTCGGCCGCCGCGGCGCGGGCGGTGTCGAGGACCTGGCGGACCTGGGACTCGCCGAGTTCGGAGGCGGGCCGGTCGAAGAGGACGGTGGCGTAGGCGGTGTGCCCGTCGGCGCTGATCCGGCTCGTATCCGTGCCGCTGTCAGTGCCGCTGTCAGTACCGCTGTCAGTGTTGTCGCGTCCGTACGGCCCGGTGACGGAGACGACGCCGGGCAGCTTCTCCACCCGCTCCAGCGCCGCCGTCATGTGCTGCCGTACGTCCACCGCGCGCACCGTGCCCGTGTCGCGCGCCGTATGCCAGACGATCATGTCACTGTCCCCGGCCTGCCTCGGGAACTCCCGCTCCATCAGCTCGGAGACCCGCGCCGAGTCCGTGCCCGGGATGCCGTAGTCGTTCGAGTACGCGGACCCCGTGACCGCGGCCGCGACGGATACGCCCGCGAAGGCGGCCAGCCACAGCGCGATGACGACGAAGCGGCGCCTGAGGCACCACCGGGCGAGTGCGGCCATGGCCTGCTTTCCGGATATCGCGCCGAACCCGCCGGGTCCGCGGCGGGGGAAGGGCCAGACCCGTGGCGGCGCACGCACTGATGAACATGTGAAGGGCCGCCGCGCGTCCAGAACCTGGACCGGCGGCGAACTCCTCATGCACTGTGACACCCGGAAAAGATCCTTTGCCCCCTTTGTGGACTTCCCCACACCGCTTACGGGAATGAGGCCCGCCACGCGTCAGTGGCCGCTCACCAGCGCCTCGCCCACGCTCGTGCGCGCATAGAGCACCACCCGCCCGGTGCGGTGCGCGTTCACCAGACCCGCCGCGCGCAGCGCCGTCAGATGCTGGGAGACGCCGCCCGGGGAAAGCCCGATGCGGCGGGCGAGGTCCGTGGTGGAGGCGGGGGCGGCCAGTTCGGCCAGCAGCAGGGCGCGAGTGCGGCCGAGGACTCCGGCCAGGGCGTCGGAGTACGGCTGGGACCGCTGCTCCCACAGGGTGCCGAGGCCGCGCGGCGGATAGCGCAGATTGGGCTGCCAGTCCTCGCTGTCGAGGGTGGAGAAGATCCGCGGCCAGACGAACGCCGAAGGGACGAGCAGCAGCCCCCGTCCGTCCAGCCGCCGCACCCCACGGATACAGCGGTGGGCCATCTGCAAGGTGCCCGAGTCCCAGGTGAGCTGCGGATCGAGGTCGTCGAACAGGCGCCGGGCGCCGCCCTCCGCGAAGCGCCTGGCCCGGTGCAGGATGTCGCTCTCGAACAAGGTGAGAATGCGCGGCCAGTACGGTGCGAGCGCCACCTCCCAGTACCCGGCGATCACCTCCGCCAGCCGGTCGAGACCGCGCCTGGGGTCCTCACGCAGCGCGGCGACACCCGCCTCCGCCCCCGGTGATGTCGTCCGCAGCAAGTGGGGCGGGGTCGCGCGCAACGCCGCCAGCTCCACTTCAAGGGCGGGCTGCGGGGTGGTGGGCGGCGGTACGAGAAACCCGGGGATGCCCGCGGTGGGCACGGCGATCAGACGGGACAGCGGCTCCAGGTCCAGCCGCGCGGCCGCGAGCCTGGGCCGCACCTGCTCGGTCCACCGCCGGTGCATACCGTGCTCGTCGGCGCCCTTGAGGACGCGCACACTGGCCGCCACCTCCCACAGCGGGGATATGGCGAAGCGGGTACGGGCCACGTCCTCGGCCGAGAATTCGATCTCCAGCGTGTCGCCCGCGGCCCGCGGCTCATGCCTCATTCAGCAGAGGCTAAATCATTGGTATGCGGCGACAGCGCCCGGCAATGTACCCGTCATGCCCACGGAATCCCCTTGGCGGCTGCGCGACTTCCGAACGCTGTTCACGGCCACGGCGCTCAGCCAGCTCGGCACCAGCATCGGCTATCTCGCCATCCCGCTGGTCGCGGTGTCCGCGCTCGACGCGAGCCCCGGTCAGGTCGGCCTCCTGGCCACGCTGAGCACCGCCGCGTTCCTCGTCATCGGCCTGCCCGCCGGGGCCTGGGTGGACCGGCTGCGCCACCGCCGGGTGCTGATCGCCGCGGATCTGACGCGGGCCGCTCTGTTCGCGTCCGTGCCGGTGGCCTGGGCGCTGGACGCCCTCACCCTCCACCAGCTGTACGCCGTCGTCCTGCTGAACGGCGGCGCCACGGTGTTCTTCGACGTGGCCTCGCAGAGCTTTCTGCCGCAGCTCGTCGGCCCCGACGGGCTGGTACGGGCGAACGCCGCGGTGGTCGGCCTCCAGGCCGCGGGCAATGTGGCGGGCAGAGGCGCGGGCGGCGTGCTCGTACAACTGCTCACGGCGCCGCTGGCCGTGGTCGGCGTGGGCGCGTGCTACCTCGCCTCGGCGCTCCGGCTCACCGGCATCCGGCGTACGCCCACGCCGCCGGCCGACCCCGGACGGCGGCCCGCCCGGCTGGGGGCACAGATCGCCGAGGGGCTGCGGCACGTCCTGCGCGACCGGGAACTGCGTGCCCTCGCGCTCACCGCGTCCCTCACCAACCTCGGCTCGCAGCTGATCAACACCCTGCTCCCGGTGCTGTTCACCCGCGAACTCGGCCTGTCGGCCGGGGTGCTGGGCGCGTACGGGGCGGTGGGCGGGGTCGGCATCTTCCTCGGCGCGCGCTGCGCCCACCCCGCCGCCCGGCGCCTGGGCTACGGCCGCGCCCTCTCCCTGGCCGGCGCCTGCCTGGCCCCGGCCGCGCTGCTCATCCCGCTCATCGGCCGGGGCCCCTGGCTCTGGGCGGCCGGGGCGGGATGGCTGCTGGCCACGTTCAAGATCGGCCTCGACAACGTGCTGGGCGTCAGCCTCCGCCAGCGCCTGACACCCGACCCGCTCCTCGGCCGCATGAACGCCACCTTCCGTTTCATGCTCACCGGCGCGATCGCCATCGGCTCCGCCGCGGCGGGCCTGATCGGCCAGTTCGCCGGGGTGCGCCCCGCGCTGTGGGTCGGCGGCTGCCTGCTGGCGCTCGCCTTTCTGCCCGTCTTCCTCTCCCCGGTGCGCACCCGCCGGGAACTGCCGCAGCAGGCGGGCCTTCCCCCGCATCACGATTCCCGCCCTCTTGTGAAGGAGTAACGTGTTCGCGATATCACTGGGTGACGACGGTGCGAAGCTGCGGCCGCTGGAGCCGTGGAACGCCGAGGAATACCTCGCCCATATCGACCGGAGCCGCGAGTACATCGGCCCCTACGTCGCGCTGGCCGACCGCGCCACCGACCTGGCGTCCGCGCGGGCGTTCCTCCAGTCGTACGCCGACAAGGCGGCCGCCGACAGCGGGCGCATCTACGGCATCTGGCTCGACGGCACGCTCGTCGGCGGCGTCCTTTTCAAGAGCTTCGACACATATTTCGGCACCTGCGAGGTCGGCTGCTGGCTGGAGCGGGCGGCCGTCGGACGCGGGCTGATCACGCGCGCGATCCGGGTGCTCATCGACTGGGCCGTCGAGGAGCGCGGAATCCACCGCGTGGAATGGCTCGCGGCCGCCGCCAACACCGCGAGCATCAATGTCGCCAAGCGGCTCGGGATGGTGCACGACGGAGTGCTGCGGCAGAGCCATCCGCACCGGGGGGTGCGCCGCGACATGGAGGTCTGGTCGGTGCTGGCGCCGGAATGGCGCGAGCGGCGGAACTCGGCCGGGCGGGCATAACCGACCCGGTGCGACGTCCACACGGACTCGAAACCAAGTCGGCCCCCAACACGGCGACTCGCGGCTATTGTTCCGTAATAGGCGGTTGCCGCGCTCATGGGTGGTTGCTGCGCTGTTGACCGCCGCCGCGCCGCGCGAGCCGGGAAAGGAACCCGCACACGCATGAGCACGCCCTCCCCCGCCGGCCGCCGCCCGCGCATCGGCATCGGCGGCGTCTGCGCCACGTCCAGCACCTTCAGCCCGCACCGCACCCGGTACGACGACTTCCACGTCATCCGCGGTGAGGAGCTGTGGGACCGCTGCCCCTGGGCCCGGCCGGACGGCGGGGTCAGCGGCCCGGTGGAGTGGGTACCGCTGGTCCACGCCGAGGCCCCGCCGGGCGGACCGGTCGAGCCGGAGACGTACGACCGCCTCAAGACCGAACTGGTCGACCGCATACGGCAGGCGGGCCCCCTCGACGGCCTCGTCCACGACCTCCACGGCGCGATGAGCGTGATCGGCCTGGAGGACGCCGAGGCCGATCTGACCGACGCGGTACGCGATGCCCTCGGCCCCGGCGCGCTGATCTCCGCCGCGATGGACCCCCACGGCAACGTCTCACGCCGGCTCGCCACCCGGCTGGACCTGATCACCGCACACCGCCTCGCCCCGCACCAGGACGCCACCGCCCGTACCCGCGAACGCGCCGCCCGCAAACTCGTCGAACGCCTCGCCGCGGGCAAGAGCCGCCCCCACCTGGCCTGGGTACAGGTGCCCGTACTGTTGCCCGCCGAGCGCACCAGCCCCCGGCTGGAGCCCGCCAAGTCGCTGTACGGGCGGCTGGGCTCCATCGAGGAACTGGACGGCATCGTGGACGCGGCCGTCTGGGCCGGCTGCCCCTGGGCCGACGAACCGCGCTGCAAGGCGGCCGTCGTCGTCACCGGCGACGACCCCGCCCTCGCCGTCGAACAGGCGCGCTCACTGGCCAAGGAGTACTGGGACCTGCGCCGCGACTTCGTCTTCCCCGCCCCCGCCGCCGACGCCGACACCTGCATCGACACAGCCATCGCCTCCCGAGCCCGCCCCTTCCTCATCACCGACTCCGGCGACAACCCGGCGGCGGGCGGCGCGGGCGACGTCGCGTACATGCTGCGGCGTCTGCTGGCCAACGAGGCTTTGGCCACCGGCCGCGCCACCGCGCTGCACGCCGGCATCACCGCCCCGGCGGCGGTCGCCCGGTGCTTCGCGGCGGGCGTCGGCGCGACGGTGCGGGTGTCGGTCGGCGGCGCGTACGGCTCGCACGGGGCGTACGGCTCGCACGGGGCGTACGCCCCGT
>NZ_MUNE01000623.1 GCF_002154605.1 Streptomyces milbemycinicus
CCCCCGCCCCGGGCATCGCCCGGCGATCCCGCTAGAGCGCCGCCCCCTTGTCCCTGGTTTCCGGGGTCGCCAGGCTGTCCCTGGTTCCCGGAGCTTCGAGGCCGTCCCTCGTATCCAGGGTTTCCCGCGACCACAGCCGCCGCATCTCCGCGCAGCTCTCCAGCAGTTCGTCGAGCGTCCCGCGCCCGGCCACCCGGCCCCGGTCCAGGACGACGACCTGGTCGGCCCGGGCCAGTACGGCCGGCCGGTGGGAGACGACCAGCAGCGTGGCGGCGCCGGTGATCCGCTCCCACAGCAGCTGTTCGGTCTCCACGTCGAGCGCCGAGGACAGGTCGTCCACCACGAGCAGGTCGGGTGAGCGGACCAGGGCCCGGGCGACCGTCACCCGCTGGGCCTGGCCGCCGGACAGCCGCATGCCCCGGGGGCCGACCACCGTGTCCAGGCCGTCGGGCAGCGCGGCCAGGTCGCGGTCGAACGCCGCCGCCCCCACCGCCCGCTCGATGTGTTCGGGATCCCGGCCGAGCAGCAGGTTCTCCCGCAGCGTGGCGGAGAACAGCCGCGGCACCTGGCCGACGTACGCGGCCCGGCCGGGCACCAGATAGCCGCCGGGGTCGGCCACCTGGCTGCCGTTCCAGCAGATCGTGCCGCCGGCCGCCGGCTCCAGTCCGAGCAGGGTGCGCAGCAGCGTCGTCTTGCCCGAGCCGACCGCGCCGGTGATCACGGTGAGGGTGCCCCGTTCGATCTCCAGGTCCACCCCGTGCAGGCCGTGCCGGGCGGCCAGCCCCCGCGCCTGAAGTGTCTTCAGCGGGTCGTCGTGGGCCGCCGGTTCCGGGGCGGGGTAGTCCCGGTGGAACCAGACGCCGCTGTCGCGGGACACGCTGTCGTCCGGGCCGGTCATCCGGGTGAGCCGTTCGGTGGAGACGGCCGCCTGGGGCATCCGGGCGAGGATCGAACCGACGGTCCGCGGCAGGGCGGTGAGCCAGCCGATGTACGTGGTGAACAGCGCCAGGTCGCCCGCGGTGAACTCGCCGCGGCGCATGGCCGGGGCGGCCAGCAGCAGCACCAGGCCGACACCGATCTCGACGCTCGCACCGGTGGCGGTGGTCAGCAGGTCGGTGGCGAGCCGGTCCTTGACCGCCGCGTCGCGGCGCAGCCGGTTGTGGGCCCGCAGCCGTTCCAGCGCCGCCTTCTCGGCCCCGGCGGTCTTGATGGCGAGCACTCCGGTGAAGATCTCGCCGAGGTGGCCGGTGACGGCAGCGCCGCGCGCGGCGGCCTGCCGGTGCAGCCGCCCGGTCAGCCGGTTCAGCAGGCGGCTCGCCACCCCGATCGCGAGCGCGGGCACGATCAGGGCCAGGGTGGCGGCCGGATGGATGGACACCATGATCGCCAACGCGGCGGCGCTGAAGAGCGCGGCCCCGGCCAGCGGCACCGACTCGTCCACAAACTCCACCACGTCGGCCGCGTCGTCGCGCAGCCGGGCCAGCGCCTCACCGGACGAGTGCGGCACCCGCCCTTTACCGCTCAGGATCGAACGCAGCACATTGCCCCGCAGCAGGGCCGCCGCCGCGCTCCACCAGTAGTCGCCGTACGTCCAGGCGATGACGATGGTCAGGCCGCGGACCAGCTCCACCCCCACGAAGGCCGCGCACAGCAGCAACGGCACCCGGCCCACGGTGAGGTGGTCGAACATCCGCTGCAGGATCAGCCCGCCGACGAGCGGCAGGGCGCTGGCCGGCATCCACAGCAGACCGCCGATGAGGAAGCGGCGCAGATCGAAGCGGACCAGGGTGGCGGTGACCGCCGTGAGCCGGCTCATCGGCGCACCCCCGCGAGCATCCGCGCGAACCGGCTGGCGGGGTCGGCCAGTAGCTCCTCCCGCCCGCCGTGCTCGACGACCCTGCCGTCGGACAGGACCGCGATCCGGTCCACATGGGACAGCGATTCGAGCCGGTGCGCGATGAGCACCCCGGTCCTGCCGGTCAGCAGCCGGGCGGTGCTGTGGCCGATATGGCGCTCGGTGGCCGGGTCGAGCCGGCTGGACACCTCGTCGAGCACCACGAGCCCGGGGTCGGCGAGCAGGGCCCGGGCGAAGGCCAGCAGCTGCGCCTGGCCCGCGGAGACCGTGCCGAGCGGGGCGTCGAGGTCCCAGGCGGGGAGCCCCACTTCGGCCAGGACGGCCCTCAGCCGGTCGTCGTCGTATCCGGAGCGGAACAGCGTGAGGTTGTCCCGGACATCGGCGGCGAACAGCTGCACGTCCTGGGTGACCACGGCGACCCGGTCGCGGAGCGAGGCGGTGTCCACCTCGCGCAGGTCAAGACCGCCGACCCGGACGGCGCCCGCGGTCGGGTCGTACAGCCGGGCCACCAGGCGGGCGATGGTGGTCTTACCGCTGCCACTGCGGCCGACCAGGCCAAGCGTCTCGCCGGGGGCGAGGGTGAGGGTGATGTCGCGCAGCACCGGCTCGCCGCCTTCGCTGTCTTTGTTGCCTTCGTCGCCGTACGCGAAGTCGACGCCGTCCAGCTCCAGCCGCAGCGGCCCGCTCGCGGGCAGTTGCTCGGCGGCGGCCGGGACGGTCAGCGTGCGGCGCTCGGCCAGCAGGGAGCCGATGCGGGCCACTCCGGCGAGGGCGGTCTGGTAATGGCGCAGCTGGTCGATCAGCCGTTCGAAAGGGGTGCGGACCATCAGCGTGTACTGGAACAGCAGCACCGCGGTGCCGATGCCGAGAGTGCCCGACAGACCCGCCATGAGCGCCGTGCCGGTCGCGAACGCCACGCTGGTGGCGGCCAGAACGGCACTGCCCACCGCGCTGGCTCGCCGACCGGTGCGCCACAGGACGGCGCCGGCCTGGTGGAAGCGGCGTACGGTGTGCTCGCCCGCCCCGTTGGCGCGCAGGTCCTCGGCTCCGGCGAGCCGTTCCTCCAGGAAGCCGAAGAGCGCGGCGTCGGCCTCCCGGGCGCGGGTGGCCGCGGGCACGGTCAGGCGCTGCGCGCGGACCATGCCGAGGCCGATCAGCGCGCAGTAGACCAGCAGGGCCGCGCCGATGCGCGGGTCGACCGCGCACACCACCGCGATCACCCCGCACAGCAGCAGCACCCCGGCCACGACGTCCAGCAGGAACGCCACGACGAAGTCGGCGATGGCGGACACATCGCCGTCCACCCGCTCGATCAGCTCGCCGGGGGTGTGCCGGCCGTGAAAGGCCAGGTCCAGGCCGAGGGTGTGCTCGGCCAGGTGTTCGCGCAGCCGGTTGGTGCCGTCCCAGGCCGCCTGGCCGGCCAGCCAGGCGGTGACGGTACGGGCGCCCTGTCCGGCGACGGCCAGGGCGAGGTAGGCCAGCGCGGTGAGGGTGAGCGTGCGGGTGTCGTCGCCGGCGTTCGCGCCGTCGACGAGCCGGCGGGTGAACTGGGGTGCCGCCAGCGGCAGGGCGGTGGCGGCGGTGATGGTCAGGGCCAGGAGTACGGCGGCGCCGCGGCCCGGCAGGAGGAAGCGGAGTACGTGCCTACCGGAGGACGTCCTCCTTGCGGCGGGCAGAGTCGATGAGGTCGACAAACGTCATGTCCTTCGCGCGAATGGCAGGGGTGGGGTGAATGGACATGAACGTGTGCCTCATCGGGCCTCCTTGTACGGCGGATCTGCCGGCGGTGAGTAGAGCAGGGGGCTCACCGGGCGGGCAACCGATTTTCACCGGGCTCCCGTTCGCCGAGCGACCGGGCTCCTTTTCACCGGGCTCCGTCAGGGTGCGCCATTCCGTCAGGATGCGCCGTTCCTTCGGGGCTGGGCCGCCCGGGGCCGCATGATGAGCGCGGCAACCAGGTAAACGCACGGCACGCGCGCGGGGTTGGCGTAGCCGTGGATGACGTCGGCGGCGAAGTACACCGAGTCTCCGGCGTCGAGGTCCACCGTCCTGCCCGCAAGGGTCAGCCGCAGGGTCCCCGACTCCACCACGACGAACTCATGGGAGCCCGGGGCGTACGCGGGGAACCGGCCCGCGTCGCAGCCGGGCGGCAGTGTGGTGCGGATCCACTCGAAGTTCACCCCGGGCACCACGGGGGTGAGGATGGTCCGCCGCCACCCTCCGGGCTCCTCGACGGTGTCCTGGTCGGCCGCCCGGCGCACGATGACACGGCTGTCCTCGGGCTCGGCGACCAGCTCGGCGAGCGGTACGCCGAGTCCGTCGGCGATGCGGGCGAGGACGAGGACCGTGGGCGCCTTCTGGCCGCGCTCGACCGAGGACAGCATGCTCACGCTCACCTCGGCCGCGTCGGCCAACTGCTGAAGGGTCAGGCCGCGTTCGTGCCGTAGTCCCTGGACGCGGGTGCCCAAGGTCAGGAGATCCAGCATTCCTCTATAATAACAATGCATTCCTCTATAGCGAAAAGAGCACCGTCGCCATGACGTCCCCGGAAGCGACCATCCGCCCCGCGGTCCACGCCGATCTGAAGGCCGTGGCCGACATCTACGCGCACTACGTCCGCCACACCGTGACCACCTTCGACGAGACCCCCCGCTCCGCCGCCGAGTGGGAGCAGCGGCTGGACGAACTCACCGGCCGTGACCTGCCCTTCCTGGTCGCCGAACTCTCCGGCGCCGTGGCCGGTTTCGCGTACGCCGGGCCGTGGCGGCCCAAGCCCGCGTACCAGCACACGGTGGAGGACACCATCTACCTCGCCCCCGACGCCACCGGCCGGGGGCTGGGCACCGCCCTGCTCGGCCCGCTGATCGCGGAGGCCACCCGGGCGGGGCGACGGCAGATGATCGCGGTCATCGCGGACACCGGCAGCGACGCCTCCGCCGCCCTGCACCGCCGTTTCGGCTTCACCGATGCCGGCCGGCTGACCGCCGTGGGCCATAAGCACGGCCGCTGGATCGACACGCTGCTCATGCAGCGGCCCCTGTCGGGACAGGGGCCCGATCACGAGCCCGGCCTGCCGCCCACAGAGCGACGGTGATGAAGCTGACCGTCACCCCCGCCCGGCTCGGCGGCATCGCCCGGACGATGGCCACCGACCCCGAAACGGCCTTCGTCGGCATGACGACCGGCGCCCACAACCTGCTGGCCATCGCCGTCTGCCGCGACGCCGATGCCCTGCACACCTATCTCACCGACCGCGTCGGCTCCCTGGAGGGGGTCGACCGCATGGAGACAGCCATGATCACCGCCTACGCCAAGCGTGCCGCCCCGGCACCGTGACGTACGGCGGGCCGCCGCCGTGACGGCCCGGGCACGGGGCCGAGTACGGGCCCGAGGCCGAAAGGATCACCGGGAGCCCGAAAAGATCGCCCGGGTCAGGTCTCCCTGCGGGAGCCGCCGCGCCGGGCGGTCTCGCGGCGCGGGCGTACGGGCGCGTCCTGGTCGCTGAACAGCTCGGGGTGGCGGGCCCGGATCTTCTCCACATCGCTGAAGACCAGCCGCAGATGCGAGCACAGCGCCTCGTCGGCCCGGTCCAGATCGCCCGCCTCCAGCAGCTCGACGATCTCCCGGTGCTGGCCGACCAGCCGGGTCATCTGCGCCGTCAGCGGCAGCGACAGCCGGCGCGCCCGGTCGAGCTGGGCCTTGGCCTGGCTGACCACCGGCCAGGCGGAGCCGTGTCCGCTGACGGCCATCAGCCGGGCGTGGAACTCCTCGTCGAGCCGGAAGAAGCCCTCCCGGTCGGTCCGCCGGTCGGCCTCCTCCTGGGCGGCGAGCAGCGCCTTCAGATCGGCGATGTCGCGCTCGGTGGTCCGGCCGACGGCGTCGCGCAGGGCCGCGCGCTCCAGCGCCTCCCGGATGAACTGGGCCGACGCGACGTCCCGTTCGCGGATACGCGAGACGAACGTCCCCATCTGCGGATAAATGTCGACGAGACCTTCGTCGGCGAGCAGGATCAGGCTCTCGCGCACGGGGGTGCGGCTGACGCCGAGCTCGGCCGCAAGGTCGTTCTCCGAGATGGCCGTCCCGGGTTCCAACTCCAGGCTGACGATGCGCGAACGCAGCGCCTCATGGACCAGTTGCCGGGTGTTACGCCCCCGGGAACGAGCCGCGTGCAGTCCTTCCACCGGTGCCATCGAGCCCCTTCCCGTCCCTTGACCCACTCGGCCGCCATACTTGTATGGTAGTCGACCAGTATAGCCCCCAAGGATCCACGGCCCCAAGGAGCAGCACATGGCCACGATCACCGAGGCGACGGTCATCGTCACCTCGCCCGGCCGCAACTTCGTGACGCTGAAGGTGACCACGTCCGACGGCGTGACCGGACTCGGTGACGCGACCTTGAACGGCCGTGAGCTCGCGGTCGCCTCGTATCTGCGCGACCACCTCGTACCGCTGCTGATCGGCCGGGACCCGGCCCGTATCGAGGACATGTGGCAGTACCTCTACAAAGGCGCGTACTGGCGCCGCGGCCCGGTGACGATGACCGCCATCGCGGCCGTCGACACCGCGCTGTGGGACATCAAGGGCAAGGTCGCCGGCATGCCCGTGTACGACCTGCTGGGCGGCCGGGCCCGCGACGGGGCCATGGTCTACGGCCACGCCAGCGGCGGCGACGTGCCCGAACTCCTCGACGACGTCGCCCGCTTCCGCGACCTGGGCTACCGCGCGATCCGCGCCCAGGCCGCCGTCCCCGGCTCGCCGGGCAGCTACGGGGTGCGCAAGGGTGTGGTCTACGAGCCCGCCGCCGCCTCCCTCCCCGACGAACAGACCTGGTCCACCGAGGACTACCTGGACTTCGCGCCCCGCCTGCTGACCGCGGTCCGCGAGCGCTTCGGCTTCGACTTCCACCTGCTGCACGACGTCCACCACCGGCTGACCCCCACCGAGGCGGGCCGGCTCGGCCGCCGGCTGGAGGACCTGCGGCTGTTCTGGATGGAGGACCCCACCCCCGCCGAACTCCAGGAGTCCTTCCGCCAGATCCGCCAGGCCACCACCACCCCCATCGCGGTCGGCGAGGTCTTCAACTCCATCTGGGACTGCCAGCAGCTCATCACCGAGCGGCTCATCGACTACATCCGCGCCACCGTCGTCCACGCCGGCGGCATCACCCATCTGCGGCGGATCTTCCACCTCGCCGAGCTGTACCAGGTGCGCACCGGCTCCCACGGGGCCACCGACCTGTCCCCGGTGTCCCTGTCCGCCAACGTCCACCTGGACGTCACCGTCCCCAACTTCGGCGTCCAGGAGTACATGGGCCACGACCCGCTCGCCCACGAGGTCTTCCGCCCCACCTACGAGCTGCGCGACGGCGCCCTGTACCCCTCGGACGCCCCCGGCCTCGGCGTCGAACTCGACGAAGAGGCGGCCGCCCGCTTCCCGTACGACCCCAAGTACCTGCCGGTGAACCGCCGTACCGACGGGTCGGTGCACGACTGGTGAGCGCCACACCCCACGACCGGGCCACACCCCACGACCGGACCACACCCGCCCCCGGGCGGCTGTCCGCGGCGACGCTGCACGCCGTCCCCGCCGAGAGCCGGCCCGCGGTCGACCCCGGCGCGCTGCGGCCGCGCATCGTCCATCTGGGCATCGGCGCCTTCCACCGGGCCCATCAGGCCGTCTATACGGAGCAGGCCGAGGTGGCCGCGGGCGGCGGGTGGGGAATCGCCGGCGTCACCCAGCGCAGCAGGGCCGTCGTGGACGCGCTGCGCCCCCAGGACGGGCTGTACTCGCTCACCGAGCGCCGCCCCGACGGGCCGCTCACCCGCGTCGTCGGCACGGTGACCGAGGTGCTGCACGCGGCGGACGACGGCGCCCGCCTCACCGAACTGCTCGCCTCCCCGGACGTCACCGTCGTCACCCTCACCGTGACCGAGAAGGGCTACCGCCGGGATCCCGCGACCGGCGGCCTCGACCTGACCGACCCGCTGGTCAGCGGCGACCTGGCGCAAAGCGATCCGGTACGGGACACCCTCGCGGGCGCGCCCGCCGCCCCGGCGACCGTGGTCGGGCAGCTGGCGTACGGGCTGCGCGCCCGGCTGCGCTCCGGCGGCGCGCCCCTGTCGGTGGTCTCGTGCGACAACATGGCCGGCAACGGCGCGGTCGTACGCCGCCTGGTACGGGACTTCCTCTCCGCCACCCGATGGCACGAACGCGAACGCCTGCTGGAGTGGACGGCGACCGCGGTCGCCTTCCCCTCCACCGTCGTCGACCGCATCGTCCCCGCCACCACCGAGGGCGATCTGCGCACCGCCGCCCGCGCCCTGACCCTGCGCGACGAGGGCGCGGTGACCGCGGAGCCGTTCACCCAGTGGGTGCTCGAGGACGCCTTCGCCGCCGACCGGCCGCGCTGGGAGGCCGGGGGCGCGCGCTTCGTCACGGACGTCGCCCCGTACCAGCTCACCAAGCTCCGGCTGCTCAACGGCTCGCACTCGCTCATCGCCTATCTGGGCATGGCGGCCGGCTGCGAGACCGTGGCCGATGTCATGGCCACCGGATGGGGCGAGGACACCGTCCGCGCCTACTGCGCGGAGGCCGCCGCGAGCCTGCCCCCGGCGGACGGCCTGGACATCCCCGGCTACGTCGACAGCCTCGTACGCCGCTTCGCCAACCCCGCGATGCACCACCGGATCCGGCAGATCGCCGCGGACGGTTCGCTGAAGATCCCCGAGCGGTGGCTGGCCCCGCTGCGGGAGCTGCGCGCCACCGGCCACGACACCCCGCTGCTGGCAGCCGCGCTCGCCGCCTGGGCCCGCGCCACCCGGGACACCCCCGCCGAGGACCCGGCCGCCGAGCAGCTGCGCCGCGCCTGGGACCGGCCGGCCCCGGACGCCCTGCGCACACTGCTGCTCCTGCTCGGCGCGGAGGACCTGGCGGAGGACACTGCCCTGGTCACGGCGGTCCACCGGGAGCTGAACTCCCCAACCGTCCCACCACTGTGAGCGCGCCGCTCCCCGCCCCGGGCCCCAGGGCGGGGAGCGGAGCGCGCCCCGTCACAATGGGGCCATGTCCCGACGCGCACGACGCCCGCAGCCGCCCCGCCCGGCGCCCTGCCCCTGCGGGCTGCCCGCCGCCTACGACGACTGCTGCGGCAGACTGCACCGCGGCCAGGTCCGGGCGGCCACCCCCGAGCAGCTGATGCGCTCCCGCTACAGCGCCTTCGTCCGCCAGGACGAGGCGTATCTGCTGCGCAGCTGGCACCCCGACACCCGGCCGCCGCGCGTCGACTTCGACCCCGGGCTGCGCTGGCGGGGCCTGGACGTCCTCGCCACGACCGAGGGCAGCGCGTTCCACACCACCGGCACCGTCGAGTTCCGGGCCCACTACACCGAGCGCGGCCGCGCCGGGGAGCTCCACGAGACCAGCCGCTTCGTACGCCACGACGGGGACTGGGTCTATCTCGACGGCGTCATCGACTCCTGAGCGCCCGCCCCGCGAAACCCGCTAATCCCGCGATGGCCGGCGCACGCCGTTTCGTGCCGGTTCACACCGGCTCGCGCGGTGCGGTGTGCGCCGCGATGTACGCCGGTTCACGCGCCGCCGTACCGGCCGCGCCGCACGCCGCGATGTTTCCCAGGATGTTGCCGACGACTCCTGGCGCAAGGTCAACTCCCCCCGGGATGCTGGGGCGCTGTGCGTGTGAACCACGCGAAGCCGAGGGTTTCTGGAGTTGCCGTGCCCCCTGTCGCTCTCGTCAGACCCGTGGCGGTACTGGCCGCGGTGTCCGCCCTGTTGCTGGGCGCCGCCGGTCAGGCCGCCGCTGACAGCCCCCACTCCCCCGCTCCCGAGCCGCTGCCCCGGTCCTCCGCCGAGATGCTGCGGCCCATCGCGCCGCCGGCCGCCAGCGGGCGCGGCGACGCTTCGGTGCGGTCCGTCGTCGACGGCGACGGAATCGAGACCGCCCGCAGCTCGCGGCCGGTCGCCCCCGGGGTGAAGCTGACCTCGTACGACCGGCTGGAGTCCGACAAGTGGCTGCGGGTCGACTCGCTGTCGGTGGACCTGGCGAGCGGCGCGAAGGTCGACTACCTCCACCCGGACAAGGTGGCCACCCGCGAGCCCGTCTCCGAGCTCGCCGCCGAGCACGACCCGGGGCCGGGCCGCCGTACGGTCGCCGCCATCAACGGCGACTTCTTCGACATCAACCAGACCGGCGCCCCCGAGGGGACCGGCATCAGCGCGGGCCGGGTGGTCAGTTCGGCCTCGTCCGGCGCGGCCGGGGGCCGGGCGGTTGGCATCGGGCCGGCCGACGCGGGCCGGGTCCTCCAGCTGTACTTCGACGGCACGCTCACCCTCCCCGGCGGCACCCGCCCGCTCGCCGCGCTCAACTCGGCCAATGTGCCGGCCCAGGGCATCGCCGCGTACACCGCCCAGTGGGGCGAGGCGGACCGCGCCCAGACCGTCGACGGGGCCGGAACGAAGCGCACCGCCGAAGTGGCCGTCGTGGACGGCAAGGTCACCTCCGTGGCCACCGCGCCCGGCAAGGGCGCGATACCCCCCGGCACCACCCTGCTGATCGGCCGCGACGCGGGAGCCGACGCGCTGGCGAGCCTGGCCGTCGGCGACGCGGTCTCATGGGAGTACCACCCGCGCCCCGACAGCGGCGACGTGCCCGACACAGCCGTCAGCGGCCGGGAGTTGCTGGTCGTGGACGGCGAGGCGGTCGGCCATGACGGCGAGGGCAACAACACCGCCGCCCCGCGCACCGCGGTCGGCTTCTCCCGCGACGGCCGTACGATGCAGGTCCTCACCGTGGACGGGCGACAGGCCGACAGCGGCGGCGTCACGCTCACCGAACTCGGCGTGATGATGAAGGACGCGGGCTCCTACAGCGCCCTCAACCTCGACGGCGGCGGCTCCTCCACACTGGTGGCCCGCGCGCCCGGCAGCGATACGGCGCGGGTGGAGAACAGCCCGTCCGACGGCAGCGAGCGCACCGTCCCCAACGGTCTGGCCTTCACCGCCCCCGACGGCAGCGGCCGGCTCAAGGGCTTCTGGGTGGAGACCGCGGCCGCCGCCGGGTCGGCGCCCACCGTCGACCCGGTCAAGGGCGGCCACCCCGAGCGCGTGTTCCCGGGGCTGACCCGGCGGCTGACCGCCGCCGGATACGACGAGACGTACGGCCCCGCCGAGGGCGCCGCGACCTGGCACTCGGCCGACCCCCGTATCGGACGGGTGAGCGCCGACGGCACCTTCACCGCCCGGCACAGCGGCGACGCGCAGGTCACGGCCCGCCGCGGGGCGGCAAAGGGCGATATCGAGCTGACCGTCCTCGACGACCTGGACCGGATCCAGCCCACCACCCGGCTGATCGGCCTGAAGGACGCCGAGGCCACCGGCCGCTTCGGGGTGGTGGGCCTGGACGCGCACGGCACCAGCGCGCCCGTCGAACCGTCCGACGTCCGGCTCGACTACGACCACGACCTCTTCGACATCACCCCGGACCAGGACTCGGGGGACTTCACGGTCAAGGCCCACGGCGGGCAGGGCGCGGGCCAGATCAAGGTCACCGTGGCGGGCACCACCACCCGGCTCGCGGTCACCGTGGGGCTGACCGAGCGGCAGGAGGCCGCCTTCGACGACGCGGCGCAGTGGAAGTTCAGCCAGGCCCGCGCCTCCGGCTCGCTCGCGGCCACGCCCGACGGGCACACCGGCACCGGTCTTGAGCTGACGTACGACTTCACCCAGTCCACCGCCACCCGCGCCGCGTACGTCAGCCCGCCGCAGCAGATCGAAGTGGAGGGCCAGCCGCAGTCGTTCGGCCTGTGGATCAAGGGTGACGGCAACGGCGCGTGGCCCACGCTCCATCTCAAGGACGCGGCGGGCTCCGACCAGTTGCTGCGCGGCCCGTATGTCACCTGGACCGGCTGGCGCCATGTCGACTTCGCCGTCCCGGCCGGGGTCTCGTATCCGCTGAAGATCAACCGCTTCTATCTCGCCGAGACCGGTGCCACCCGCCAGTACACCGGCCGTATCACTATCGACGACCTCACCGCTCAGGTCCCGCCCGCCGTGGACCTGCCCGAGCAGACGGCGTATCCGGACCCGCTGATCACCACCGCCGCGCGCGCCGAGGGCCGGGACTGGCGGTTCGCGGTGATGTCGGACGCCCAGTTCGTGGCCCGCGACCCGGACAGCGCGATCGTCGTCCAGGCCCGCCGCACCCTGCGCGAGATCAAGGCGGCGCGCCCCGACTTCGTGGTCATCGACGGGGACCTGGTCGACGAGGGCTCCCCCGCCGACCTCGCCTTCGCCCGTAAGGTCCTCACCGAGGAGCTGGGCGACGCCGTGCCCTGGTATTACGTGCCGGGCAACCATGAGGTGATGGGCGGGAAGATCGACAACTTCGAGGCCGAATTCGGCCCCGCGCACCGCGTCTTCGACCACCGCGGCACCCGCTTCATCACCCTGGACACCTCCAGTCTGAGCCTGCGCGGCGGCGGCTTCGACCAGATCCAGGCATTGCGCGCCCAGCTCGACGCGGCGGCGAAGGACCCGGCGGTCGGCTCGGTGATGGTGATCGAGCATGTGCCCCCGCGCGATCCCACCCCGCAGCAGGGCAGCCAGCTCGGCGACCGCAAGGAGGCCGCGCTGCTGGAGGGCTGGCTCGCCCAGTTCCGCCGTACGACCGGCAAGGGCGCGGCCTTCATCGGCGGCCATGTGGGGACCTTCCACGCCTCACGGGTCGACGGCGTGCCGTATCTGATCAACGGCAACTCGGGCAAGAACCCGTCCACCCCGCCCGGCCAGGGCGGCTTCACCGGCTGGTCCATGGTCGGCGTCGACCAGGTCTCCCAGCACGAGCAGGCGCGCGCCCGGCAGGCCCCTTGGACCGGCGGGCCCGACTGGGTGTCCGTACAGACCCGGGCTCATGTGGACGGGCTGACCGTCACCGCCCCGGCCGAACTGCCCACCGGGCAGCACGCCGAGGCCACCGCGACCGTGCTCCAGGGCGAGGGCGCCGACCCCCGCCGGGTGCCGGTCGGCTTCCCGGTGAGCGCGGACTGGACCGGATCGCCGAACCTCTTCATCGGCGACCCGGACGACGCCGCCCGGCACCGGCCGCGCTACGTCGCCGCGTACGACCCGACGACGGGCCGGCTCACCGCGCTGCGGCCGGGGTCCGCGACCCTGGCGGTGACGGTGAACGGGGCGGTGGCGAAGGCGAGCTTCACGGTCACGGCCCGCGCTGCCGGGGGATCTGCCCCGGCGGCATGACGGAGCGGAGCTGAAGGGCCGCGGGGCTACGGAGCTGAGGCGCCACAGGACCGGACCGTAGAGGCGAGGGGCCGCGGGTGACTGCCCGAAGGGGCAATCCCCGCTGCCCCTCCCCGACGGGGCCGGACCTGGACGACTCCCGGCCCCTCCCGCGACGCTGGGAGCGGACTTCCGCTATTCCCCGGGGAGCGGCAGATGCGCACACACGACCAAGGACATGAACAAGAGCACGAACATGAGCACGACGAGTCCTTCAAGACGCCGGAGCGAACGGACCTTCAGCAGTCGGCGGACCTTCCCCACCTGCTGAAGGCCGTCGCCACCGGCCATACGGAGGTGATCGGCCGCTCCGGGATGGGCACCCTTCAGCGGACCATCGGCAACGCGGCCCTCGGATCGGCGATCCAACGGGACAGGGCCCCAACCGCCCCGTCCCCGGACCCGGCCCTCGCCTCGGACGAGGACGACCAGCGCTCGAGCGTCCACGATGTGATCTCCTCCGGCGGTGGACAGCCCCTGGACACCGAAGTCCGCACCGACATGGAGTCCCGGCTCGGCGCCGACTTCTCCGGGGTGCGGGTGCACACGGACTCGGCGGCGCACGAGTCGGCGAGGGAGGTCGGCGCGCGGGCCTACACCGTCGGCGAGAACGTCGTCTTCCAACGGGACAGCTACGACCCGGCCTCACACCAGGGCCGCACCACGCTCGCCCATGAGCTCACCCATGTCATGCAGCAGCGCAGCGGCCCGGTCGACGGTACGGAGGCGCCGGGCGGGATCCGGGTGAGCGATCCGTCGGACCGCTTCGAGCAGGAGGCGTCGGCCAACGCGGAGCGGGCGATGACCGCCCCGGCCCCCGCGCCCGCACCGGCTGAGGCCCCCGCACCGGCACCGTCCGCGGCCCCGGTGCAGCGCCAGGCTGCGGACGAGGACGAGGAACCGGCCGACGTACAGGGCTCCTTCGTACAGCGAGCGCCGGAGGAGGGGGCCGAGGAAGAGGAGGAGTCCCCGCCCGAGGCGTAAGACCCGTACGTCAATCAGCCCGGGTCAGCCACCGGCCTCAGCCATTGGCCTCAGCCGTTGGTCTCCTTGCTCGGGGCGAGCTTGCCACCGAGGAACAGCGACTCCGAACACTGGGAGGGCGTGGGGGCCTTGACCGGCTTGCCGACCTCCCGGCAGCTGACGGAGATCGTGACCGTGCCCTTCGCCCGCACCTCGATGGGGGTGACGAAGTGGTAGTCGGAGTCGCGGAAGTTCTCCAGCGCGAGGTTGAGCAGTTGCCCGTCGTCGCTGGAGATGACCAGGGTGCCGGCGTCGCCCTGCGGGTTCTGGACGACGATGTCGGTCAGCTGGAGCGTCTTCCCCTCGGGGACCTGGTACGCGGTCTCCTGCGCGGAGCCGCCCCCCACCCGGTCCCGCACCTGCACCCGGGCGCTCGTCGCAATGGCGGACCCGCCCGCCCCGCCGGGCGCCGCGCTCGCGTCGCCACCCGGGGACTGCGACGCATCGCCGCCGGAACCTCCCGAGCCGCCCTGCTTGGAGTCCCCGCCGC
>NZ_MUNE01000624.1 GCF_002154605.1 Streptomyces milbemycinicus
CCCCGAACCCGGACTCCCCGAACCCGGACTCCCCGCGCCCGGACGCGCCGTGCCCGGACGCGCCCTGCCCGGATGCCCCGGGGCGCCGCGGGTTGTCGCACAGCCTGCTGCCGAGGCGGGTGCGCAGCTCGGCGCTGTTGGGCAGGCCGGTCAGCGAGTCGTGGCTGGCGCGGTGGGCCAGTTGCAGCTCGTTCTGTTTGCGCTCCTCGATGTCCTCGACGTGGGTGAGCAGAAAGCGCGGGCCGTCGGCCGCGTCGGCGACCACGGAGTTCCGCAGGCTCACCCAGACATAGCTGCCGTCCCGGCGGGCCAGCCGCAGCTCGGAGCGGCCGCCCTCGGCTGAGGTGCGCAGCAGGGTGCCGATGTCCTCGCGGTGCACGAGGTCGGAGAAGGAGGAGCGGCGCAGGGCGGACGCCGGGCGGCCCAGCAGCCGGCACAGCGCGTCATTGGCGCGCAGCAGCCGCCCGTGCTGATCGCCGCCCATCTCGGCGATGGCCATGCCGCTCGGGGCGTACTCGAAGGCCTGCCGGAAGCTCTCCTCGCTGGCGCGCAGGGCCTGCTGTTCGCGCTCCAGGCGCAGCAGCGCGCGCTGCATATTGGCGCGCAGACGGGCGTTGCCGATCGCGGTCGCGGCGTGAAAGGCGTACATCTGCAGGGCCTCGCGCCCCCAAGCGCCGGGGCGGCGGCCGTTCCTCGGCCGGTCGACGGATATGACGCCGATCAGCTCGCCACCCGAGCCGCCCCCCGAGTACATCGGCGCGAACAGGCGGTCCATCGGATGCCACCCGTCGGGAAAGCTGGGCGCGGGCCCGGGGGTGTGCCACTGCGGAACGTCGTCGTCATCGAGCACCCACCCCTCGCTGTACGGGACGAAGTGCAGAGCGCCCCAGCGGTCACCCATGGACAGCCGGCGCTCCCAGGCGTCACGCGAGCCGACCCGTCCGGCCATCAGGGCCTCGGCCCCGGGGTCACCCCCGACGGCCGCGACCACCAGATCGCCGTCCGGGCGGACCAGATTGACGGCCGAGAATTCGTAGCCGAGCCCGGCGATCACCCCGTCGGCGACGGTCTGCACGGTGTCGGCGAAGCTGCGGGCGGTGTTCAGATCGGCGACCACCTGGTGCAACAGCCGCAGGGTCGCAAGGCGGATGTACGGCTCCGACTCGGTCTCCATCGCTCGCTACTCCCCCGAGACCTCGACAGCAACTCCTGGCTTGTTGTCGTCCTTCTACTCGTCCGACTTGTCGTCCGATTGCCATGGCCACTGAATCACAGCGAGCTGCCCACTCGGTACACAGGGTCAACAATTACCGGCTGGTGTGAGTCATGTCACAGACAGTGTTCAAGCCTTGGAGACAGGCGTGGGAGCGCTCCTGATTTTTGTGAATGCAAATCCCGAAACACCGTTCGGCCACTCATCCGAAGGCCGCGCACTGCCGCCCCCGGCGTACGGCGAATACGGCCCGCGACCTAGGACCGACCTGGTCCCGGGGCCCGATGCGGGGCCCACCCGGCCCGCGTTAGCGTTCATTACGTGCCGCACCCATCGAGCTCTGCCGCCGCGCAGCCCGTCATCCCCCATGCTGGTGGGGTGAGTGAGGACGAGTTCCGCGCCGCCCTGTCCCGACTCTCCGCGGGCGTGGTATTGGTGACCGCCCACGACCCGGACGAGGGGCCGCGCGGCGAGGACGTCGGCATGACGGCCACCTCGTTTATGTCGGTGTCACTTGACCCGCCGCTCGTGATGGTGAGCGTTCGCAACGGCTCGCGGATGGACGACCTACTGGCCCGACAGCCCCTCTGGGCGGTGTCGGTCCTGTCGGAAAGCCAGCGTCACATAGCGGGGCGATTCGCCATGAAGGGCCGCATCAGCGACAGACTGCTGTTCGAGGACATCCCCTTCAGACGCGGCGAGGCCACGGGCGCACCCCTCGTCGGCGGAGCGCTCGCGGTCGTCGAGAGCCGCACCGAACAGCGGGTGACGGCGGGCGACCACACCCTGGTGGTGGGCCGAGTGCTGTCGGCGGGAACCCCGAGCGCGGACGGCGGCCCGCTGATGTACTTCCGGAGCCGCTACCACACGCTGGGGTGACGCCCTCCCGCCTGGGGACGGCGCCTCCTGCCCGGATAGCGTCCGAGCCATGGAAATCTGGATCAACCCGGCCTGCTCCAAGTGCCGCTCCGCGCTGACCCTGCTGGACGCCGAGGGCGCCCAGTACACCGTGCGCCGCTATCTGGAAGCGCCGCCGACCGCCCAGGAGATCGAGGACGTACTGCGCCGCCTCGGCCTGGAGCCCTGGGACATCACCCGCACCGGCGAATCCGTCGCGGCCGAACTGGGCCTTACGGACTGGCCGCGCGAGGAGTCCGCCCGCACCCGGTGGATCGAGGCTCTGGCCGCCCATCCGATCCTGATCCAGCGGCCGATCATCACGGCCGACGACGGCACGGCCGTGGTGGCCCGCACCCCGGACGCGGTCCGCTCCGCCCTCCCGTAGCCCCCGGGCCGCTAGCCCCAGTCCCGCCCGGACCGCCCACGCTTGGTGTCGCCGCGCTGCTTCTTCTCCCGCAGCCGCCGCTCGTTGATACCGCGTGGGATACGGGTCGGACGGCGCGGCTTGGGCGGCGGCGCGGTCGCCTCGGCCAGCAGCGACGCGAGCCGGACCGCCGCCGTCTCGCGGTTGCGCCACTGCGAGCGGTGCTCGGACGCCCGTACGGTCAGCACCCCACCGACCAGCCGCCCCGCCAGCCGCTCCAGCGCGCGCTGCTTCCACACCGGCGGCAGCGCCTCGGTCGCGGCCAGGTCGAAGCGCAGCTCGACCTGGCTGTCACTGGTGTTGACGTGCTGCCCACCCGGCCCGGACGACCTCGAGAAACGCCACATGAGCTCGGCCTCCGGCAGGGAGACCGAGCCACGGATGACATAGGGCCCGGACATGCCCCCCATGATCCCGCGCCGCCGCGGGCCCGTCACCTGCTTTTGTTCGCTCCGGGGCGAGGTCGAACCATCCGGCGCTAAGGATTGGCAAAGAAGGTAAAGGAACCTGGAACCGGTGGGCGGCCGACCGCGTTGTGGAGGGTGACGGTAGCTTCGTCCGGAGTACGAAGCCCTGAGGACTCGACCACCACGAAAGGGACTCCCCATGGCTGTAAGCCTGTCCAAGGGCGGCAACGTCTCGCTCACCAAGGAGGCACCGGGCCTGACCGCCGTCACGGTCGGCCTCGGCTGGGACGTCCGCACCACCACCGGTACCGACTTCGACCTCGACGCGAGCGCCATCGCCGTGAACCCGAGCGGCAAGGTCTACTCGGACCAGCACTTCATCTTCTTCAACAACAAGTCGACCCCGGACCAGTCCATCGTCCACACCGGTGACAACGTCACCGGCCAGGGCGAGGGCGACGACGAGCAGATCAACGTCAACCTCGCGGCCCTGCCCGCCGACGTCGAGAAGATCGTCTTCCCGGTCTCCATCTACGACGCGGAGTCCCGCAGCCAGAACTTCGGCCAGGTGCGGAACGCGTTCATCCGCATCATCAACCAGGCCGGCGGCGCCGAGATCGCCCGCTACGACCTCAG
This sequence comes from Streptomyces milbemycinicus, assembly GCF_002154605.1. Lineage (GTDB taxonomy): Bacteria > Actinomycetota > Actinomycetes > Streptomycetales > Streptomycetaceae > Streptomyces > Streptomyces milbemycinicus. The sequence goes on from NZ_MUNE01000624.1 coordinate 3,581, forward strand.
CGAGGACGCGGCCACCGAGACCGCCATGGTCTTCGGCGAGCTGTACCGCAACGGCGCGGAGTGGAAGTTCCGCGCGGTCGGCCAGGGCTACGCCGCGGGCCTGGCGGGCATCGCCAAGGACTTCGGCGTCAACGTCTGACGGACGTAAAGCACAAAACACCAAGGGCCGCCCTGCCAAAGGGGCGGCCCTTGGTCGTTTCCAGGGTCAGCGCGTGGGGATGCCGTCGCCTTTGAGCTCCGCCACGAAGACGGACCACGCGGGGGCGGGGAAGATCAGGACGGGGCCGTGGGGGTGCTTGGAGTCACGTATGGGAACTATGCCGGGGTGGCCGTCGGCCACCTCGACGCATTCGCCGCCGTCAGCATTGCTGTAGCTGCTCTTGCGCCACACAGCGGTGCTCAGGTCAGGGGTGGTCGCCATGCCTTCCAGTCCTCCATCGCCGCTCGGATCATCGCCTCGGAGTCGTAAGGCGAGAGGGCCATAGCCCTGAACAGATCGTAGGACTGTTGGCGCTTCACCACCTCGTCCCGGCCCTCGATGATGGTCCCGAACCGGCTGCCCTCCACGTAGGCCACCTGTGAGTGGTCCGGCGGAGTGAAGAGCGTCAGCGAACCGCCCAGATCAGGATGCTCACCACCTGCGGCGAACGGCAGAATCTGGACGGTAATGTTCGGCTGTGCCGCGCGCTCAAGCAGCCTCTCCATCTGGTGGCGCATCACCTCGGGGCTCCCGACTCGGCGCCGCAGCACCGTCTCGTCGAGGATGAACCAGCAGCGCGGCGGCCTGGACACGCTCAACCGCTTCTGCCGATCGAGCCTCGCCTTCACCAGCGACGCGATCTCCCCATCCGGAGCGTCCGGATGCCCGCACCTCAGCCACCGCTCCGCGAACTCCGGGGTCTGAAGCAGGCCGTGCACAGTGGCGCTCACGTACGACTCGATGGCCAACGCCCGGCTCTCGATCTCGATCACGCGGCGGTACTTACCGGGGAACGGCTCCTTCCGGGCCAGCTCGTACAGCCGGGCGAAGAGCCCATCCATGCCGAAGCACGCGTCCAGGGCCGACGCCAGGCCGTCATACGGCAGCGACTCCGCCGCTTCGATCCGCGCGAGATTCGACTTGCTGTAATTCAGCACCTCCGCGAGCTGCCTCAGCGACATACCCGCCTTCTCCCGGTGGCGACGGATCTCGAAGCCGAGCAGATCGCGAGCGGATCGATCCGGCTGAAGTTCACGCGACTGGAACGGCATATGCCCACCTCCTGTGTCCCGTTTCCACCGTTTCTAAAGACTGAGCGGGAGTGAGTCCTGTTGCCAGGGCTCATGCTCAGCCGAACGCCCCGAACGGTGTTGGGCGTTCTGGTCCACCGCGTTCGCTCCGCGTCCGGCACGCACGGATCGTGTCCGTGGTCCGGGAATGCAGGGGCGGTTTCCCTCGCGCGCTGGGGTGTCCCGTCGGGCCTGGACGGTCCGATGCCCGCACCCATCGCTCTGGTGGGTGCGGGGCGGTGCCGTCCGTCGCCGGATCGGGTGCCCCAGGGCGCGCCTGCCGATCGCCACGGCGGCAGCGTCGTGGCGAGTAGTCTTCCTGGTCTTGGTCGTGAGGGGCTTTTGCCAGTGCTGGGCGCCCCACTTGCTGGTGTAGGCCGGGTCGACGGCGACGATGGTGATGCCGAGTTCGGCCGCCATCGACAGCAGCCGGGCCCGCAGCTTGCTGACGGGCATCCCGGAGATGAGATTGCGGAACCGTTTGCGGCGGCCGTGCTTCTCGCGGGTGGTCTCGGCGGTGAAGTCGAGGTCTTCGAGTGCGATCGACAGCCCGTGGCGCTCGGCCCAGTGCAGCAGGCGGATCAGGACGTGCCTCACCTGCGCGTCGCGGTGCTGGGCGGTGCCGGACAGGTCGTAGAAGAAGCGTCGGGGATCGCCGGTGGGGTTGCCGTGCTCGTCGAGGCGCCAGGCGGCCAGATGGTCGGCGTTGGTGTCGAAGCCGATCAGGCCACCGGCGCGGGCAGATGCCAGGGGGACGATCTGGACCGGGGGAACCGTCCAGGACGCGGTCAGATACCAGCGCCTGCGGGTTGTGTCTTCGTGGATGCGGTAGGCCACGGCCCGGTTCGCTGCCACGCGGTCGGCCCACTGTTCACCCCGGTGCGCGAACGACACCCTCGCCGCCAGCACGTATCGGCCGTGCGGCGCGTTCGCCAGGTGCGCCAGCGGCGCGGGGAGCTTGATGGAGACCTCGCCGCCGGGGGTGACGCGGATGGTCTCGTTGCCGAACCTTTTGCCGGACTCACCGTCCGCGGCGAGAAACCGGCGCCCGGCCTGCCACCGCGCGCGCCACTGCTCCTCGGTGAGCTGCGCCTGCTCCAGATGGTGCCGGGAGTTCAGCAGCCGCTTCCCGCCGCGCACCACGCGCACGACCCCGGCCTCACGGTCCGCCCGCACCGTCTGAAGCCGTTCTTCGAGCACACACAAACGGCGTCTCTTCGCGTGCCACTCCCGCGTGCTGCGGTAGCCGCCCGGCACCCGCTTGGTGCCCCTCTCACCCACCGGCACGGACAGCCGATGGGTGATCGTCTCGATCCCGGCTTCCAGGCTCTGGATGTGCGCGAGCTGGCCGCGCCGGGCGAGCGCCCACTGATCGTGGGTGGCCTTCGTGATCGCCCCGGCCCAGCGGGACGAGGACTCCTGCGTGAGTCTGCGCTTGCGCTCGGCCCACTGCTCACTGTCATGCTTCAGCCTGGCCGCGCACCGCGCCTTGAGATCACGGGAGGCGAGCGAGCCGAGCAGATCACCGACCAGGCGCAGCACCGTCTCATCCCCGGCGGTCAGGCCCTTGAGCCGGGTACGGATCGCGACCCC
>NZ_MUNE01000625.1 GCF_002154605.1 Streptomyces milbemycinicus
CCCGCAGGGTCGGCCGCTCGACGAGTTCTTCGAGCGGCCGACCCTGCGGGAGCTCACGGCCTATCTGGCCTCGGGCTGGCTGTCGGACGTCGTGGCACCCAGCGATGTCGTCGATGAAGCGCCGCAGCTCGGCGAGGACGCCGAGCCGACGGAGCACCCGATGTCGCACGGGCAGCGGGCGCTGTGGACGGTCGAGCAACTCGCGCCCGGGAACAGCGCGTACAACCTGCCGCTCGCTTTCTGGCTCGCCCCTGACGTCGACGTCAGCGGCCTGCGCACGGCCCTGCGGCACCTGCTGGAGCGGCATGAGCAACTGCGCGCCGCCGTCGCCACGGAGCGGGATGAGCCCGCCATGAGGGTTGCCGCCCGCCAGGGGCTGCCCTTCCAGCAGGTCTTCCTCCCGACCGCCACGGACGCGGAGCTCCGGGACCGGATCAACGCCGATATGCGCCAGCCGTTCGACCTGAGCGACGGTCCGCTGGTGCGGGCGACCCTGTACACGCTCGACGACGGGCGGCAGGTGCTGCTGCTCACCGTCCACCACATGGTGCTCGACGGGGTGTCCATCCCGCTGCTCCTGGCCGATCTGGAGCGCGGCTACCGCGCGGTCCGCGACGGCCGTCCGCTGCCGGCCGACCGCCCCGCCCACACCTACGCCGAGTTCACCGCCTGGCAGCGTGCGCTGCTCGCCGGGGCCGAGGGGGAGCGGCTGCGGGACTACTGGATCGGGCGGCTGCGGGACAGGCGGACCACCGTGCCGCTGCCGCTGGACCGGCCGCGGCCGCCGGTGCCCGGCTTCCGCGGTGCGACGGTCGAGGGCCGCCTCCCGGCGGCCGTGACGGAGCGGGCGCGGGCCCTCGCCGCCGCGGAGCGGGCCTCGCTGTCCAGCGTCATGCTGGCGGTGTACTTCGCGCTGCTGCACCGGTACAGCGACCAGGCCGACATCGCCGTCGGCACACCGACGGCGAGCCGCCCCGCGAGCGGTTACGACGACGTGGTCGGCTACTTCATGAACATGGTCGTCCTCGCCGAGCGGGTCGAGAGCGACGAGGCCTTCCGCGGCCTGGTCGGCCGCGTCCACCGGATGGTCCTCCAGGCACTTCAGCACAGCGCCTACCCGCTGATGACCCTCACCGAGGAGCTGAACCGGCAGGTCCCGGGTATCGGGGGCAAGCTGTTCGACGTCGCCTTCTACTTCCACAACTGGACGCGGGACCTGCGCGACGACGGTCTGGTGCGGGGCCGGGTCGACGGGGTGCACCAGGAGGGCGAGTTCGACCTGACCCTCGACCTGGTCGACCACCCCGAGGGCTGCCGCTACACGTTCAAGTACAACCCGGACCTGTTCGACGCCGCCACCGTGGAACGCCTCGGGGAGCACTTCGCCACGCTGCTGGCGTCCGCCGTGGGCGCGCCGGAGACCGCGGTCGGCGACCTGGACCTGCTGACCGCCGACGAACGCGCCCTGCTCGCCCCGCCCACCGGCGTGGAGTATCCGGCGGACGCCCTGGCGTGGGACCTCGTACGGCGCCAGGCCGCGGCCCGTCCGGACGCGGTGGCCGTCCGCCACGGCGACACCGAGCTGACGTACCGCCGGCTGACCGAACGGGTCGACGCTCTCGCGGCCCGGCTGACCGCCGCCGGGGTCGGACGGGGCCGCACCGTCGGCGTCCTGCTGCCGCGCGACGCCGAGCTGCCGGTCGCCCTGCTCGCCGTGCAGGCCGCCGGCGGCACATATGTGCCGCTCGACCCGGCGTATCCCCGGCAGCGGCTCGACTACATCGCCGAGGACGCGGGGCTGCATCTGGTCCTCACACATTCCACCGTCGGCGACACCCTCGCCTTCGGGGGCGAGCTGCCCCGGCTGCTGATCGACGCGGATGAGCACCTGCCCGCGGACGCCTCACCGGTGGCCGCCCGGGCCTCGGACACCGCGTACATCATCTACACATCCGGCTCGACGGGCCGTCCGAAGGGGGTCCGGGTCCCGCACCGGGCGCTGACCAACTTCCTCTGCTCGATGGCGCGCGAACCCGGCTTCGGGCCGGAGGACACCCTCCTGGCGCTGACCACGATCTGCTTCGACATCTCCGCGCTGGAGCTCTACCTTCCGCTGATCACCGGCGGAACGGTGGAGGTGCTGCCGACCGAGGTGGCACGCGACGGACTGCGGCTGCGAGAGGCCGTCGAAGCAAGCGCCGCCACGGTGATCCAGGCCACCCCCGCGACATGGAGCATGCTGCTCGCCGCCGGCTGGCGCGGCGACCCCGGGCTGCGGATGCTCTGCGGCGGCGAGGCGCTGTCGGCCGAGACGGCGGAGGCGCTGCTCGCCACGGGCGGCGAGGTGTGGAACCTCTACGGTCCCACGGAGACCACCATCTGGTCGGCGACGAGCCGCCTGGACCGCGGCGACCGGGTGACCATCGGCACCCCGATCGCCAACACCGCCCTGTACGTGCTCGACAGCGGCCGCCGACCGGTGCCGAGCGGTGCGGCGGGCGAGCTGTACATCGGCGGACACGGCGTGGCCGACGGCTATCTGGGCCGCCCCGACCTGACCGCCGAGCGGTTCCTGCCCGACCCGTTCGCGACCGGGCCCGACGCCCGTATGTACCGCACCGGCGACCTGGTCCGCCGACTGCCCGACGGGCGCGTGGAGTATCTGGGCCGGATCGATTCGCAGGTCAAGGTCCGGGGTTTCCGGGTGGAGCTCGCGGAGATCGAGTCGACCCTGCGGCGACTGGACGGCGTCCGCGACGCCGTCGTGGTGGCGCGGCGGACGGGCGCCGCCGACCTGTCGCTCCTGGCCTGCTACGTACTCGACGACGGGGTCGCCGAGCCGACCCGGGACCGGCTTGCGACCTGGCTGCCCGAGCATATGCTGCCCGACGCGCTGGTCCGGGTCATCGGCTTCCCCCACACCCTCAACGAGAAGGTCGACCGGAGGGCGCTGGCCACCCTGCCGCTCGCCGAACTGCGGGCCCGCTTCGGCGCGAAGACACCGCGGCGAGCCGGGACCCCGCCACGCGCCGGGACGGCAACCGGGCCCGTCGAGGCGCTGCGGGGCGAGCTGGCCGCGATGGTCGGCCGTCTGACCGGGGCGCGCCCGGAGGACATCGGCGCGCACGACCCCCTCGGCGAGGCCGGCATGAACTCGGTGAACTTCACGACCCTCAGCGTCGAGCTCCGCAAGGCTTACGGGATCGAGGTCTACCCGACGCTGTTCTACCGCAAGGGCACGCTGTCCTCGCTGGCCGAACACCTGTGGCAGGAGCACGCGGCGCGGCTGGCGGCGCGATTCGGCGACGCGGCACCAGTGCCTGCCGCCGTCTCCGAGGCGGCACCGGCCGAATCCCCGGCGCACGGCGGTGACATCGCGGTGATCGGCATGGCCGGACAACTGCCAGGATCGGCCGACCTCGAGGAGTTCTGGGACCACCTGGTCGCCGAGGACGACCTGGTGGGGGAGGTTCCGGCGGACCGCTGGGACTGGCGGCGGCAGCCGAACTCCCGCTGGGGCGGCTTCGTGCCCGACGTGGACCGCTTCGACGCCGCCTTCTTCGGCATCTCGCCACGGGAGGCCGAGCTGATGGACCCCCAGCAGCGGCTGCTGCTGGAGGTCGTCTGGTCCGCCGTCGAGGACGCCGGCTACCGCCCGTCCGACCTGGCCGGACGGCGGGTCGGGGTGTTCATCGGCGTCGCCAACACCGAATACCTGGAGCTGCAACGGGCCGCTGGGCACGGGCCACAGGGCCACACCGCGACCGGCTCAGCAGCATCGATCATCGCCAACCGGGTCTCCTACCTGCTGGACCTGCGCGGCCCCAGCATGGTCATCGACACGGCCTGCTCGAGTTCGCTCGTCGCCCTGCACCAGGCCTGCGCCGCGCTGCGCGACGGCACCTGCGACCTGGCCATCGCCGGCGGGGTCAACGTCATGCTCATGCCGTCGGTGTACGAGGTGCTGAGCAAGGGCGAAATGCTCAGCGCCGACGGACACTGCAAGACCTTCGACAGCCGCGCCGACGGCTACGTCCGGGGCGAGGGCGCCGGTGTCGTCCTGCTCAAGCCCGATGGCCGGGCGCGGAGCGACGGAGACGCCCGGCACGCGGTGATCAAGGCGACCGCGGCCAACCATGGCGGGCGCACCACATCGCTGACGGCGCCCAACCCGGACGCTCAGGCCGATCTGCTGGTCGAGGCATACCGGGACGCGGATGTGCCGGTGGAGACCATCGGCTACATCGAGGCGCACGGCACCGGCACGGCCCTGGGCGACCCGATCGAGACCTCCGGGCTGAGCACCGCCTTCCGCCGGCTCCGCGCACACGGCGGCAGCACGGACTCGGCACCGGGGGCACCGGGGGCACCCGGGTGTGTCATCGGATCGGTGAAGACCAACATCGGTCATCTCGAGGCCGCCGCCGGTATCGCCGGACTGCTCAAGGTCGTGCTCGCCATGCGGCACGGCACCATCCCCGCCGACCTGCACCTTCGGGCGCCCAACCCGTATCTGGAGCTGGACGGCGGCCCGTTCGAGATCGCCGCCACCACCCGGCCCTGGCCCCGGCCGCGGCACGCCGACGGACGTGAACTGCCGCGGCGTGCCGGGGTCAGTTCGTTCGGCTTCGGCGGGACCAACGCGCATGTCGTGATGGAGGAACCGGATATGCGGGAAATCCGTGACCAGGGCCAAGACCAGGAGAATCAGGCTCAGGCCGAGTACCTGTTCACGCTCTCGGCCCGGACACCGGAGGCGCTGCGGGACGTCGAGAGGCGGCTCGTCGACCACCTCAAGGACCGCGACATCGCGCCGGGAGACCTCGCGTGCACCCTGCAGACCGGTCGCGAGCCGATGGCGCACCGGCTCGCGGTGGTGACCGACGGCACCGCCGCCCTGCGGGCCGAGCTCATCGCACACCTCGCCGACCGGCCGTCGGCGGTGCGTACGGGAACGGTCGGACGGGACGTCACCCAGCCCGCGGCCGACACCACGCGCGACCTGACCGCCCTCGCGGCCGACTGGCTGGCGGGCGCCGACGTCGACTGGTCGGCGCTGCACCGGGGAGCGAACCGCCGCCGGGTGCACCTCCCCAGCTACCCGTTCGCCCGCACCCGCCACTGGTTCGCACCGGAGCCCGCCGCCCGGCTGCACCCGACGCTGCTGGACGCCGCCACCGGCCGGCACACCTTCGCCAAGACGCTGACCGGCGAGGAGTTCTTCCTCCGCGACCACATCGTCGGCGGCGAACGGGTGCTGGCCGGCGTGGCGTACCTGGAGATGGCCCGGCTGGCCGGTGAACTCGCCACCGGCGAGCCGGTGCGCCGCGTCGACGGCCTGGCCTGGGCCGCCCCGGTGCGGCTGCCCGACGCCACTGCCGAGCACCGGTTGACCGTCCAGCTCGACGGCTCCTCGTTCGAGGTGCGGACGGACGGCGGTGCGACGCATGCCCGCGGCGCCCTGGTCGCCGGGGGCGCCGGACGGCGTCCGGACCCGGTCGACCCGGCGCGGGTGCGCTCGCGCTGCGCGACCGTCCACTCCGGCGCCGACTGCTACGCGATGTTCTCGCGGCTGGGCTTCGACTACGGTCCCAGCTTCCAGGTGATCGAGGAACTCGCCATCGGCGAGCGCGAGGTGCTGGCCAGGCTGCGGCTGCCCGCGGCGCGGTCCGCAGACGCGGGCGAATACGCCTTCCACCCGTCGCTGTTCGACGCCGCGCTGCAGACGGCGGCCCGGCTCGCACCGGGCGCCGACGACCTGACGAGCGCGGTGCCGTATATGCCGTTCTCGGTGGAATCGGTCAGGATCTACGACGCGCTGCCGCAGCGGCTCCACGCCTATGCGACCCCCGCGGCGGGCCCGCTCCGATTCGACGTGGTGCTGGTCGACGAGGCCGGTGCGGTGGTCGCCGCGATCGACGGGTTCACGCTGCGCGCCGTACCGGCCGGGGACGCGGTCATCGCCTTCGAACCGGTCCGGCAGCCGGCCGCGCCCGCCCCGCGGGAACTGGCGGGCACCGTGCTGGTGCTCGGCGCCGGCGCCCAGGGGCAG
>NZ_MUNE01000626.1 GCF_002154605.1 Streptomyces milbemycinicus
CCCCGGCGGGCCGCTCGTCCTCAGCGACGAGCGAGCCCAGAAGCGTGGCGGCGAGCCCGGGCGCCTGCCGCGCGGCGGCGGCGATGAGCGTGGCGCGGACGGGGTTGCTCTTGTGCGGCATCGCGGACGACCCGCCCCCGCTGCCCTCGGCGACCTCCCCGATCTCCGTCCGGGACAGCACCAGGACATCCGCCGCGGCCTTGCCCAGCGCACCAACGGCGAAGGCGAGCGCGGCCCCGAGATCGGCCACGGGCGTACGCAGCGTGTGCCAGGGCAGCGCGGGCTCGGCGAGCCCCAGCTCGGCGGCGAACCGTGCCACGAGCTGAAGGCCGAGGTCATCGCCCGCCTCGGCCTCCGCCCTCGGGCCTGCCCAGTCCGAGGCATCTGGCGCCGGGCCGCCGACCTCGCCGGGAGGCCTGCCGCCGGCGTCAGAGGCCGAGGCAGCACGAGGCGACCCTGCCGTCCCGGCTGCGCCCTCCGCCAGTGCGGCGAAGGCCGCCAACGTACCGGCCGCGCCGCCCAGTTGGGCGGGCAGCCGGATCGCGGCGAGGCGGTCGTGGGCGTCCAGGGTCAGGGCGCGCCAGCCTGCCGCCTTCAGGCCGAAGGTGGTGGGTACGGCGTGCTGGGTCAGGGTGCGGGCGGGCATAGGGGTGTCGCGGTGGGTGGCCGCCAGGCGGCCGAGGGCCGTGGCCGTACGCCCGAGGTCGGCCAGGATCAGCGGCAGCGCGCGGGTGGTGACCAGCATCGTGGCGGTGTCCAGGATGTCCTGGCTGGTCGCGCCGCGATGGACGTACGCGGCCGCCTCCCGGTCCGTACGGGCCACAGCCGCCGTCAAGTCGGCGACCAGCGGGATGACCGGGTTGCCCCCGGCGCGGGCGCGTACGGCGAGGTCCCGCACGCCGTACAGCTCGGCCCGCGCCACGTCCGCCACCGCCATCGCCGCCGCGCCGGGCGCCTGCCCGAGCGCGGACTGTGCCCGGGTGAGCGCGGCCTCCGCGTCCAGCATGGCCTGCAGAAACGCCAAGTCCCCGGTGGCCTCCTCGACGGCCGACCCGACCCGAACCGGCGACAGCAGTCCGCTGTCGTCGGTGGAAGCAGCCGCCTGGGAGCTAGCGGAACTCAAGGAAGACCGTCTCCCCCTCGCCCTGGAGGCGGATGTCGAAGCGGTACGTCCCGGGCTGCGGCCCGGCCGTTGCCACCAGGGTCTCGCGGCGGGCCGGGGGGAGCGAGGCGAGGAGG
>NZ_MUNE01000627.1 GCF_002154605.1 Streptomyces milbemycinicus
GAGGCGCTGGCTGATCGTCTGGTGCGGGTGTTGGAGGCGATGGCCGCCGATCTCGATGTACCGGTCGGACAGGTTGATGTGTTGGGTGAGGCCGAGCGGCAGCGAGTGTTGGTCGACTGGAATGACACGGCGCGTGCGGTGCCGGATGCGGTACTGCCGGAGTTGTTCGAAGCGCAGGTGGCACGTACCCCCGACGCGGTCGCTGTCGTCTTCCAGGGCCAGGAGCTGACGTACGCCGAGCTCAACGCACGGGCAAACCGGCTGGCCCGGTACCTGATCCGGCTGGGGGTCGGTCCGGGGGATGCGGTGGCGGTGTGGATGGAGCGTTCCGCCGATCTGATTGCTGTCCTGCTGGCCGTGCTGAAGACGGGCGGGTACTACGTACCGCTGCACGAGGGCTATCCGGTGGAGCGGCTGCGCTCGGTCATGCGCGACTGCGGCGCCAACGTACTCCTCACCGACCGGCCCGCACAGGCAGCCCGCTTCACCACAGACACGCGCGTGGTCGAAGTGACCGACAAGGTCCTCACCGCTGCCGGTGCCGGTGCCGGTGCCGATGAGAGCAATGTGGTGGTGGGCGGCAGGCATCCGCTGCAGCTCGCCTACGTGATGTACACCTCGGGTTCCACCGGCGAGCCGAAGGGTGTGGCGGTACCGCACCGCGGAGTGGTGGAACTCGCCCTCGACAGGGCGTGGACCGGTGGTGCGGATGGTGTGCATGAGCGGGTGCTGATGCATGCTCCGCATGCCTTCGACGCCTCCGACTACGAGGTCTGGGTGCCCCTGCTGTCGGGCGGCCGGATCGTCGTGGCTTCCAACGAGCAGATCGACACTCAGGCGCTGCGCGAGCTGGTGGCGGGTGGCCGGGTGAGTGCGGTGCATGTGACGGCGGGGCTGTTCCGGGTGATCGCCGAGGAGGATCCCGGGTGTTTCGGCCAGGTCCAGGAGGTACTGACCGGCGGTGACGTGGTCTCCCCCACTGCCGTCCAGCGGGTTTTGCAGGCGTGTCCGCAGGTGAGGGTGCGTGCCCTCTACGGGCCCACGGAGATCACCCTGTGCGCCACCCAGCATCTGATGACCCCTGCTACCCCTCCGGGCACGTCGGTTCCTATCGGCCGGCCCATGGACAACACCCGCACCTACGTCCTGGACAACGCCCTGCGCCCGGTACCGGCGGGGGTGGCGGGAGAGCTGTACATCGCCGGGACCGGCCTGGCGCACGGCTACATCAACCAGCCCGCCACCACAGCCGAGCGCTTCGTCCCGGATCCGTTCGGCCCGCCCGGCACCCGCATGTACCGCACCGGCGACCTCGCACGCTGGAACACCAACGGCACACTCGAACACCTCGGCCGCACCGACACCCAAACCAAAATCCGCGGCTTCCGCATCGAACCCGGCGAAATCGAAGCCACACTCACCACCCACGACACGGTCGCTCAAGCCGCTGTGCTCGTGCGCGAGGACCAGCCGGGTGAGAAGCGGCTCGTGGGCTATGTCGTACCCACCGACACGCAATCAGGGGTCGACACCGCTCAGGTACTGCACACCCTCAGGGACCGGCTCCCCGACTACATGGTGCCCACCGCACTCATCCCACTCGAACGCCTGCCGCTCACCCCCAACGGGAAGCTCGACCGCAACGCCCTCCCCACACCCGACTACACCCCATCCGCCACCCGACGTGCCCCACGCACACCACGCGAACAGACCCTGTGCACACTCTTCACCGACGTCCTCGCCACACCCAACGTCAGCATCGACGACAGCTTCTTCGACCTGGGCGGCGACAGCATCGTCTCCATCCAGCTCGTCGCCCGCGCACGCGCTGCCGGTCTGGTCTTCACACCCCGGGACGTGTTCGAGCGTAAGACCGTGGAGGCCCTCGCCCGAGTCGCAACGGACATCGGAGCCACAGCTCCGAGCGGGGACGCCGACCAAGCTCTCGGCACCGTGGTGCCGACGCCGATCATGCATCAACTACGTGAGCGTGGCGGGCCGGTGGAGCGGTTCAGCCAGGGCGTGCTGCTCCAGGTTCCTGAGCGGCTGGGCCTGGACAATCTCATCGTGGCGGTGCAGACCGTGCTGGACCACCACGACGCTCTCCGCGCCAGCCTCGTGGAGCGGGAGGGCGACGCCTGGGAGCTGGAGATTCCCGCCGCTGGCGCGGTGCGGGCGGCAGAGTGCGTGCAACGCGTCGACGTCTCCGGTCTGGCCGACGATGCTCTGAGCAAGGTCATCGCGGCGGAGGCAGAGTCTGCCCGGGAGCGGCTTTCGCCCAGGTCAGGGGCGATGGTTCAGGCCGTGTGGTTCGACTCCGGCCCCGAGACGGCCGGACGGCTGCTGATCGTGGTGCATCACCTCGTCGTCGACGGGGTGTCCTGGCGCATCCTGCTCCCCGACCTCCAGGCGGCCTGGGAAGCAGCCACCGCACAGACCACGCCCACACTCCAGCCGGTCGGCACCTCCTTCCGTCAATGGGCCACCGATCTGGCCGAATACGCCCAGGATCCGGAGCGGGTGCGGGAACTCCCCCTGTGGCAGGGCATCCTCCAGTCCCTCGAACCGCACATCGGTACCCGCCCCCTGGACCCCGCCCGGGACACCCTCGACACCGCGCAACGCCTGACGGTGACCCTGACCCCCGACCAGACCGAGCCTCTGCTCACCCAGGTACCGACCCTGTTCCACGCCGGTATCAACGATGTCCTGTTGACCGCCCTGACCCTGGCCGTGCTCCGTTGGCGGGCCGAGCGCGGCCGACGTGGCGGAGACGGCGGAGTGCTCGTCGACCTTGAAAGCCACGGACGCCATGAGAGCATCACGGCAGCCGAGCTTTCTCGGACGGTGGGCTGGTTCACCTCTCAATACCCGGTCAGGCTGGATCCAGGGAGCTTCGATGAAGCTCAGGCCTGGGGTGGCGGGGACGACCTGGGGCGTGTCCTCAAGTGCATCAAGGAACAACTCCGCGCCATTCCGCACGACGGAATGGGCTACGGACTCCTGCGCTATCTCAACCCCGCCACCAGCCCCAGCCTCGCTGGCCTCCCTGACCCGCAGATCGGGTTCAACTACCTCGGCCGACTCCCCATCGGGCAGGCCGCCCATTGGGCACCGGCCGCCGAGTCCACCGCGGCAGGCTCCGGCGCCGACCCCCGTATGGCCCTGTCGCACACCCTGGCCATCGGCTCACTCACCCAGGACACCCCGCAGGGCCCCACCCTCACCACCACCTTCACCTGGCCGGACGCCGTTCTCACCCGTGGGGAGATCCAGCGGCTTGCTGACGGCTACCACCAGGCGCTGGCCGCCCTCACCCGCCACGCCACCCGCCCGGACGCCGGTGGCCGTACCCCCTCGGACCTGCCCCTACTCGGAATCAACCAGGCGGACATCGACCGTCTGGAAAAGGTGTGGAGGAAGAAGAAGTGACTCAGCACGAACTGGAAGACATTCTTCCTCTCGCGCCGTTGCAGGAAGGCCTGCTCTTCCACGCTCTCTACGACACCGATGGCCGGGACGTGTACACGACCCAATTCTCCTTCCGGGTGGAGGGGCCGCTGGATGTACCGGTTCTCAAGGCCTCCGTGCGGGCGCTTCTTCGCCGCCATGCGAATCTGCGGGCCGGGTTCCTTCACGAGGGCCTGTCACGCCCGGTGCAGGTCATTCCCCGCGAGGTGGAACTTCCGTGGGAGGAGATCGACTGGACGCATCTCGACCCCGACGCGCATGAGAGCTCTCTGGCTGCCTGGCTGGAGGAGGACCTGGGCCGCCGGTTCCAGCTGGATGAGCCACCGCTGATCCGGTTCACCCTCATCCACCTCGCCCCACACTCCTACCGCCTCATCTTCACCAACCACCACATCCTCCTCGACGGCTGGTCCCTCCCCATCCTCATGCGGGAACTGTTCACCCTCTACGCCCACCAAAGCCACGAAACCCCAGCCACCCTGCCCCCCACCAC
>NZ_MUNE01000628.1:0-1552 GCF_002154605.1 Streptomyces milbemycinicus
CATCCCCTTCGAACGCCTCGTAGAAGTCCTCAACCCGCAACGCTCCCTGGCACACCACCCCCTGTTCCAGGTCATGCTCACCCTCCAGAACAACACCCACCCCAACCTCGACCTCCCCGGCATCCACGTCACCCGCCAACCGTTCGGCGGCACCCCCGCCAAGTTCGACCTGGGCTTCAACCTCAGGGAATCCCGTACGGCCGACGGCACCCCCAACGGGCTCACCGGACAACTCGACTACCGCACCGACCTCTTCCACCCCGCCACCGCCGAAGCACTCGTCACCCGTCTGCAACGGGTGCTGGAGACCGTGGTCGCGGACCCGGACATCCCCATCGACCGCGTCGACATACTCGACGAAGCCGAACGTCGGCAGATTCTGTCCGAGTGGAATGACACGGCGCGTCGGATGCCGGATGCGGTGCTGCCGGAGTTGTTCGAAGCGCAGGTGGCACGTACCCCCGACGCGGTCGCTGTCGTCTTCCAGGGCCAGGAGCTGACGTACGCCGAGCTCAACGCACGGGCGAACCGGCTGGCCCGGTACCTGATCCGGCTGGGGATCGAACCGGGGCATGCGGTGGCGGTGTGGATGGAGCGATCCACCGATCTGATAGCCGTCCTGCTGGCCGTGCTCAAGGCGGGCGGATACTACGTACCGCTGCACGAGGGCTATCCGGTGGAGCGGCTGCGCTCGGTCATGCGCGACTGCGGCGCCGACGTACTCCTCACCGACCGGCCCGCACAGGCAGCCCGCTTCACCACAGACACGCGCGTGGTCGAGGTGACCGACGCGCTCCTGGCCACTGCCGACGCCGACGAAAGCAACCCGACCCTGAACGGCAGGCATCCGCTGCAGCTCGCCTACGTGATGTACACCTCGGGCTCCACCGGCGAGCCGAAGGGCGTGGCCGTCCCCCACCGCGGAGTGGTGGAACTCGCCCTCGACAGGTCATGGGCCGACACCGCACACCAGCGGGTGCTGATGCACGCCCCGCACGCCTTCGACGCCTCCGACTACGAGATCTGGGTCCCCCTGCTCTCCGGCGGCCGAATCGTCGTAGCGCCCAACGAGCAGATCGATCCCAAAGCACTGCGCACGCTCATCGGCGATGGCCAAGTCACGGCCATCGAGCTGACGGCGGGGTTGTTCCGGGTGATCGCGGAAGAGGATCCCGGGTGTTTCGGCCAGGTCCAGGAGGTGCTGACCGGCGGTGACGTGGTCTCCCCCACCGCCGTCCAACGCGTACTCCAGGCCTGCCCGCACGTCAAGGTGCGATCGCTGTACGGGCCCACGGAGATCACCCTGTGCGCCACCCAGCACCTCATGACCCCCGCCACACCACCCGGCACATCGGTCCCCATCGGCCGGCCCATGGACAACACCCGCGCCTACGTCCTGGACGACGCACTGCGCCCCGTACCCCCCGGAGTGGCAGGCGAGCTCTACATCGCCGGGACCGGCCTCGCCCACGGCTACATCAACCAGCCCGCCACCACAGCCGAACGCTTCCTCCCCGACCCGTTCGGCCCGCCCGGCACCCGCATGTACCGC
>NZ_MUNE01000628.1:1612-6766 GCF_002154605.1 Streptomyces milbemycinicus
CCCAAGCCGCCGTCCTCGTACGCGAAGACCAACCCGGCGACAGGCGTCTGGTCGGCTACGTGGTGCCGACGGAGGCGGAAGTGGGAGTTGATACGGCTCAGGTGCTGGAGGTGGCCAGGGACCGGCTCCCCGACTACATGGTGCCCTCCGCGCTCATCACACTCGAACGCCTGCCCCTGACACCAAACGGCAAGCTGGACCGCAAGGCCCTCCCCGCCCCCGACTACACCACATCCGCCACCCACCGACCGCCTCGCACACCGCACGAGGAAATCCTGTGCGGTCTCTTCGCCGAAGTCCTCGCGGTCCCCGACGTCGGCATCGATGACAGCTTCTTCTCCCTCGGCGGACACTCACTCCTCGCCACCCGCCTCATCAGCCGCATCCGCACCACCCTGGACGTCGAACTCACCATCCGAGCCCTCTTCGAAACCCCCACCGTCGCAGGCCTCGCCGAACACCTCCAAACATCCAACACCCACACCACACGCCCCAAACTCACCACCCAAACCCGGCCCGAGACCATACCGGTCTCCTACGCACAACGCCGACTGTGGTTCCTCGGCCAACTCGAAGGCCCCTCCGGCACCTACAACATCCCCCTGGCACTCCGGTTGCGCGGCCAACTGGACATCGACGCCCTGCGCCTGGCCCTGACCGACGTGGTCGAGCGGCATGAGAGCCTGCGGACACTCTTCCCCCAGACCGACGGCCAGCCCTACCAGCACATCCTCCAAGGCGACGCGGCATCGGTGCTCGAAGTGCTGGACATCGCCGAGGAAGACTTGGCAGAAGCGCTGAAGCGGGAGGCCGCAATCGGCTTCGACCTCGGCCGCGAACTGCCGCTGCGCGTACGGCTGTTCGTGCTCGGTCCGGACGACTACGTACTGCTGGCGGTGGTGCATCACATCGCCGCCGACGGCTGGTCGATGGCACCCTTCGCCCGCGATCTGACCGCCGCCTACCAGGCCCGCACCGACGACAAGGCGCCCGGATGGCGCGCGCTGCCGGTGCAGTACGCGGACTACGCCCTCTGGCAGCAGGACGTCCTCGGCCACGAAGACGATCCCGACAGCCTGGTCAACGCCCAGCTGGACTACTGGGCCACCGCCCTGGCCGGCGTGCCCGAGCAGCTGGAGCTGCCGGTCGACCGCCCCCGGCCCGCGGTGGCATCGTACGAGGGCGACAGCGTGGCGCTGCACGTACCGGCGCCCGTACACGCCCGGCTGGCGGAGCTGGCCCACGACAGCGGCGCCAGCGTCTTCATGACCATCCAGGCCGCACTCGCCGTCCTTCTGAGCCGTATGGGCGCCGGCCACGACATCCCCATCGGCACCCCCATCGCCGGACGCACCGACGACGCCCTCGACAACCTCATCGGCTTCTTCGTCAACACCCTCGTCCTACGCACAAACACCAGTGGGGACCCCACCTTCCGCGAACTCATCCACCGCACACGGCAAACAGATCTGGCCGCCTACGCACACCAGGACGTGCCCTTCGAACGCCTCGTGGAAGTCCTCAACCCCCAGCGCTCCCTGGCACATCACCCCCTGTTCCAGGTGATGCTCGCCCTCCAGAACAACACCCACCCCAACCTCGACCTCCCCGGCCTCCACGTCACCCGCCAGCCCTTGGGTGGCACCGCCGCCAAATTCGACCTGACCGTCAATCTCAGCGAACACCGCGCCGCGGACGGCACCGCCGACGGGCTCACCGGACACCTCGACTACCGCACCGACCTCTTCCACTCCACCACCATCGAGGCGCTGGCCACACGGCTCGTACACGTCCTGGCGACAGTCACCGCCGATCCGGACACCCGGGTAAGCCAGATCGACATACTTGGCGAGGCCGAACGGCACCAGGTCCTCACCCACTGGAACGACACCGCACACCCGCTCCCGGACGCCCTGCTGCCCGAGCTGTTCGAGGCCCAGGTCAAGCGCACCCCCGACGCGGTCGCGGTCGTCTTCGAGGATCGGGAGGTGACATACGCGGACCTGAACGCCCGAGCGAACCAGCTGGCGCGGTGTCTGATCGCCCAGGGCGCCGGGCCGGAGCGGCTGGTGGGGGTCGCTCTGCCACGCTCGGCCGAACTGGTCGTAACCCTGCTGGCCATCCTCAAGACAGGCGCGGGATACCTCCCCATCGACCCGGACTACCCCACCGACCGCATCCACTACATGATCCAGGACGCGGCCCCCACACTCCTGGTCACTGACACCGCCACGACCGCCGCCCTCCCCTCAGCGGAGGATCTTCCGCGGCTGATGGTGGATGACCAGAGGGCCGCTCAATACGGTGACGCAGATGTCGTGGACGCCGACCGCCGGGGTGGCCTGCTCCCCCAGCATCCCGCCTACGTCATCTACACCTCCGGGTCGACCGGCCGTCCCAAGGGCGTCACGGTCCAGCAGCAGAGCGTGGTCAATCTCATCACCTGGGCCGCCTCCGAGTTCGGGCCCGAGCGTTTGACCCATGTGTACGTCTCGACGTCTCTCAACTTCGACGTCTCGGTCTTCGAGCTGTTCACGCCACTCATCACTGGCGGACGCGTCGAGGTGGTCCGCGACCTGCTCGCTCTCGGCGGCAGTCTGCCGAGCGGTGGGTCTTCCTGCCTCATCAGCGGTGTTCCCTCCGTTGTCTCAACTCTCCTCAGCAGCGGCGGGAACATTGACGCGGGGACGGTGGTGTTGGCCGGCGAGGCCATAACGCCGCACGTGGCGAACACCATTCGCGCCGCCGTTCCGGGAGGTCGGCTCGCGAACTGCTACGGGCCCACCGAAGCCACCGTCTACTCCACGTCATGGTTCACCGATGATGAGCTGGCCACCGCTCCCCCAATCGGGCACCCCGTGTGGAACACACAGGTGTTCGTGCTGGATGCGACGCTGCAACCAGTGCCGGTGGGGGTGCCAGGCGAGCTCTACATCGCCGGTGCGCAACTGGCCCGGGGGTATCTGGGACGGCCCGGTCTGACGGCGGAGCGGTTTGTGGCGAATCCGTTCGGCACGGCGGCGGGGTCGCGGATGTACCGGACGGGGGATGTGGTCCGGTGGCGGGCGGACGGGCAGCTGGAGTTCGTGGGGCGTGCGGATGCCCAGGTCAAGGTGCGTGGTTTCCGTATCGAGCCCGGTGAGGTGGAGAGCGTCCTCGCGGCGCACGACACCGTGGCGCAGACCGCCGTCCTGGTACGGGAGGACCAGCCCGGAGACCGGCGTCTGGTCGGCTATGTGGTGCCCAGGGACGCGGGTGTGGGGCTTGACACCGCGCAGGTGTTGGAAGTGGCCAGGGGCCGACTGCCGGACTACATGGTTCCCTCGGCACTCGTCGCACTCGAACGGCTTCCCCTGACCCCGAACGGCAAGCTGGACCGCAAGGCCCTGCCCGCCCCCGACTACACCGCATCCACCACCCGCCGCGCGCCACGCACACCGCACGAGGAAATCCTGTGCGAGCTGTTCGCCGAAGTGCTGGGCGTCACCGACATCGGCATCGACGACAACTTCTTCTCCCTCGGCGGACACTCCCTCCTCGCCACCCGCCTCATCAGCCGCATCCGCACCACCCTGGGCCTGGAGCTGGGAATCCGCGCGCTCTTCGAGTCCCCGACGGTCGCCGGACTGAGCGCACGAACAGATCAAGAAACCAGCCTGGCACGACAGCCACTGACCAGCAGGCCACGGCCCGAGACCGTACCGGTCTCCTTCGCACAACGCCGACTGTGGTTCCTCAGCCAGCTCGAAGGCCCCTCCGGCACCTACAACATCCCCATGTCGCTGCGACTACGCGGCCAACTGGACATCGATGCCCTGCGGCTGGCCGTGGGGGATGTGGTCGGGCGGCATGAGAGCCTGCGGACACTCTTCCCCGAGACCGACGGCCAGCCCCGTCAGCACATCCTTCAAGACAACGTCGCATCGGTGTTCCAGGTGTTCGATGTGGCCGACGAGGACCTGGCCGAGGCACTGATGAAGGAGGCTCGCACCGGATTCGACCTCTCGCGTGACCTTCCGCTGCGAGTACGGCTGTTCGTCGTGGCGCCGGATGAGTACGTACTGCTGGCAGTCGTACATCACATCGCCGCCGACGGCTGGTCGATGGCACCCTTTGCCCGCGACCTGACCACCGCCTACCGGGCCCGCACCAACGGCGAGGCACCCGGGTGGCAAACGCTGCCGGTGCAGTACGCGGACTACGCCCTGTGGCAGCGGGAGGTGCTGGGCAGCGAAGACGACCCGGACAGTGTGATCTCACAACAGCTGGCCTACTGGACGGCTGCCCTGGCGGGTGTGCCGGAACAGCTGGAGCTACCAGTGGACCGGCCCCGGCCCGCCGTGGCATCGCATGAGGGTGGCAGTGTGGCAGTGCGGGTGTCGGCCGAGGTACATGGGCGGCTGGTGGAGTTGGCGCAGGGCAGTGGGGCGAGTGTCTTCATGACCGTCCAGGCCGCGCTGGCCGTCCTTCTCACCCGCATGGGCGCGGGCACTGATATCCCCATCGGCACCCCGATCGCCGGGCGTACCGACGACGCGCTGGATGATCTGGTCGGTTTCTTCGTCAACACACTGGTGCTGCGTACGGATGTGAGTGGTGATCCCACGTTCCGTGAGCTGGTGGAACGGGTGCGGGAGACGGACCTGGCTGCCTACGCCCACCAGGATGTGCCGTTCGAGCGGTTGGTGGAGGTGCTGAATCCGCAGCGGTCCATGGCCCGGCATCCGCTGTTCCAGGTGATGCTCTCCTTCCAGAACAACACCCGCGCCACCCTGGACCTTCCTGGGCTGGACATCGCCCATCAGCCGTTGGGCGGGATCGCCGCCAGATTCGACCTCACCGTCAACCTCAGTGAGTTGCGTGCGGGGGATGGTAGTCCGGGTGGGCTGAGTGGGCATGTCGACTATCGGACTGATCTGTTCGATGCGGCGTCGATGGAGGCGTTGGCCGGCCGGCTGGTGCGGGTGCTGGAGTCGGTCACCGCGGACCCGGACCTGCCCGTCAGCCGGATCGATGTCCTGGGCGATGCCGAGCGGCACCAGGTCCTCACCGTGTGGAACGACACCGCACACCCGCTCCCCGACACCCTGCTGCCCGAGCTCTTCGAGGCCCAGGTGGCACGCACGCCGGACGCGGTCGCGGTCGTCTTCGAGG
>NZ_MUNE01000629.1 GCF_002154605.1 Streptomyces milbemycinicus
TACGTCATCTACACCTCCGGCTCCACCGGCCGCCCCAAGGGCGTGGCGGTGCCGCACCACGGCGTGGCGAACCGGTTGCTGTGGATGAAGACGGAATATGGTCTGGCTGCCGATGATCGGGTGTTGCAGAAGACGCCGTCCGGGTTCGACGTGTCGGTGTGGGAGTACTTCCTCCCGCTGATCGCGGGAGCGGTGTCGGTCGTCGCTTCACCCGGTGTCCACCGGGATCCTGCCGGGCTTGCCGCGCTGATCCGCGATGCCGGGGTCACCACGGCGCATTTCGTACCGTCGATGCTGCGCGAGTTCATCCAGGAACCGACCGCGTCTGCGTGCGGCAGCTTGCGGAACGTTGTGTGCAGTGGGGAAACACTTCCGGCAGAGCTGCAGAACAAGGCCCTCCGCACGCTGAACTCACGTGTGCACAACCTCTACGGGCCCACCGAGGCCACCGTGGACGTGACCTACTGGGAGTGCCGAGAGAGCGACGACGCCTCGGTGCCCATCGGCCGTCCGGTGTGGAACACGCGCCTGTATGTGCTGGACACCCAGCTCTCACCGGTCCCCGTCGGAGCTTCCGGCGAGCTCTACGTCGCCGGTGCGCAAGTGGCGCGAGGCTATCTGGGACGGCCGGGTCTGACAGCCGAGCGGTTTGTGGCGGATCCGTTCGGTGAGGCCGGGGCGCGGATGTACCGGACCGGGGACGTGGTCCGGTGGCGGCCGGGCGGGGCGCTGGAGTTCCTGGGGCGTGCGGACGGCCAGGTGAAGGTGCGTGGCTTCCGTATCGAGCTGGGTGAGGTGGAGAGCGTCTTGGTGGCGCATGACGCCGTCGCCCAGGCCGCTGCCGTGGTGCGGGAGGACCGGCCCGGCGAGAGGCGCTTGGTCGGCTATGTCGTGCCCGTGGGCGGGGGAGCGGCGGTCGACATCGCCCAGGTGCTTGACCTGGTCAGGGACCGGTTGCCGGACTACATGGTGCCGTTGGTGTTGGTGGTGCTCGAGCGGCTGCCGCTGACCCCGAACGGGAAACTGGATCGGAAGGCCCTGCCCGCTCCGGACTACGGCGCGTCGGCTTCGGGACGGGCGGCGCGGACACCCAGGGAAGAGCGGCTGTGCGGGTTGTTCGCCGAAGTCCTGGGTGTTTCCAAGGTCGGCGTCGATGACAGCTTCTTCGACCTGGGTGGCGACAGCATCGTGTCGATCCAGCTGGTCGCCCGGGCTCGCGCAGCCGGCATCGTCATCACCCCACGGGATGTGTTCGAGCGGAAGACCGTGGAGGCATTGGCGCTGGTCGCGACCGATGTCGACGCCGCGGGTGTGGACACGAAGGGCGACAGCCCATTCGGCGCTGTGGCGCTGACACCGGTCATGCATCAGCTGCGTGACCGGGGTGGCTCCATCGACCGCTTCAGCCAGGGGGTGTTGCTCCAGGTTCCCGAGCGGCTGGGTCTGGAGGAGCTGGTCGTGGCGATGCAGGCGATCTTGGATCACCATCATGCGCTCCGTGCCCGGCTGATCGACAGGGACGGGCAATGGGAGCTTGAGATCCCCGCGGTCGGTGGGGTGCGTGCGACGGAGTGTGTGCGGCGTGTGGACGTGGCCGGACTGGCCGAAGACGCTCTGGGCAAGATGATCGGGACCGAGGCAGAAGCCGCGCGAGAGCGGCTTTCGCCGAGGTCAGGGGCGATGGTTCAGGCGGTCTGGTTTGACTTCGGCCCCGACACACCGGGACGGCTGCTGGTGGTGGCGCACCACCTGGTGGTCGACGGGGTGTCCTGGCGAATTCTGCTGCCCGATCTCCATGCGGCCTGGGAGGCGGCCACGACCGGTGCCGACCCTGTCCTTCAGCCGGTGGGCACCTCGTTCCGCCACTGGGCCACAAGGCTGGTCGCGCAGGCGGACGAGCACCTTGTGGAGCTGCCGCTGTGGGAGAAGATCCTCGATGCCCCGGATCCCCTGGTGGGTACGCGGGCGCTGGAACCGGGCAAGGACACCTGGGCGACGGCGGGAGATCTGACGTTCGCACTGCCAGTGGAGCAGACGGCCTCTCTCCTTGCTCACATCCCCACGCTGTTCCGCTGCGGCATCGACGATGTCCTGCTGACCGCTCTCGCGCTCTCCATTGATGGCTGGAGAGATGGAACTGGGGTCGGCGGCGGTACGGATCTGCTGGTCGAGCTCGAGCGACACGGCCGCGAACACCTCCTGGACGGGACTGACCTGTCACGCACGGTCGGGTGGTTCACGAGTACGTTCCCCGTACGTATCACCACGGAGACCCGGGGGAGGGGCGGCCTGCGTGGTTCCGCTGTCGATGGCGCGCTGAAGAGCGTCAAGGAACAGCTGCGGGCTGTGCCACACAGCGGTATGGGATACGGGCTGTTGCGCCATCTCCATCCGCAGGGAAGCTCGGATTTGCGGCAAAAGGGCAGTGCTCAAATCCTCTTCAACTATCTGGGCAGAGTGGCTGTCACGGGGGAGAACCATGGGCAGGCAGCGGAGAATTGGACCGTCGTTCCTGGCAGCAAGGCGGGAGCTGGAGCAGATCCAGCTATGCCGATGAGCCATAGCCTCATCGTCGATGCGGTGGTTCAGGACACCCATGACGGGCCGCAGCTGATGGTGACATGGTCGTGGCCGACCGGCGTGCTCACCGAAGAACGCGTTCAGGAGCTGGCGGATTCTTCGCTTGAAGTCCTCGTACTCATCGCGGACCGTGCGGCACAGCCGGACGCCGGAGGGCTTACCCCGTCCGATGTGGGGCTGCTCGACCTGAGTCAGGACGAAATCGACGAGTTCGAGCTTGCTGAGATGGAAGACGGAGCGGAAGGAAATCTGCTGTGAAGCGTTCGAACATCGAGGATCTCCTGCCGTTGTCGCCCCTGCAGGAAGGGCTGTTCTTCCACTCTCTCTACGACAATGAGGCGGCTGATACTTACGCCGTTCAAGTTGTCATCCGGCTGGCCGGGAAGCTGGACACCAGCGCGCTCAGGCTCGCGGCGGAGGCGATGCTCGCGCGGCACGCGAGCTTGCGGGTCCGCTTTCGCTACCGTAAGTCAGGGAAGCCCATTCAGATGGTGATGGGCGAGGTTGAATTGCCCTGGCGCGAAGTTGATCTGGAACACCTTGAATCGGCTGAACGTGACGCCGAACTGGACCGGATCGCAGAGGAAGACCGGGCTCTGGGATTTGATCTGAGCAAGGCTCCGCTGCTGCGTTGCACGCTGGTCCGGATGCGTGAGGACGAGCACTGTCTCATCTGGTCGAACCATCACATCCTGCTGGATGGATGGTCCAATGCTGTTCTCTTCCGCGAACTGTTCACGCTCTACAAGTGCCGCGGCGATGATTCACAGCTGCCGTTCGTGCCGTCCTATCGGGATTATCTGGCGTGGATAGCCAGGCAGGACACCGGAGCCGCGGAGGCGGCTTGGCAAGAGGCGTTGGCCGATCTGGACGGGCCCACCCGTATCGATATTTCGGGGAAGAAGCAGGCCGCTGCCGCTCCCGATCGGCTGACGCATACGGTTTCGCAGGAGCTGGCCGACGCGCTGAGCGCCACGGCACGCGCGCATGACCTCACGCTCAATACCCTGATCCAAGGTGCCTGGGCCATCTTGTTGAGCCGGATGACCGGGCGCGATGACGTCGTCTTCGGCGCCACTGTGGCCGGCCGACCGCCGGAGATCCCGAGCGTCGATAAGATGGTCGGCCTGTTCATCAATACTCTGCCTGTGCGCATACGTCTCGACTCCTTCCAGTCGTTGGGGGAGTTGCTGACACAGGTGCAGGATCAGCAGTCCCGTCTTATGGACCACCAGCACCTGGGGTTGTCTCGCATTCAGCGTGTGAGCGGCCATGAGGAGCTGTTCGACACGGTCGTTGTATTTGAGAACTATCCGGTGGAGTCCGCGGCGTCCGCGGCATTGGATGAAGAAGTACAGGTTGCGGATATCTCCGTGCGCGATGCCACTCACTATCCGGTCAGCCTCATGGTGGTTCCTGGGCGGGGGCTGGAGCTGCGGCTGGATTATCAGCCTGATTTGTTTGAGCGTGAGTGGGCGGAGGTGCTGGCCAGCCGTCTGGTGCGGGTGTTGGGGACGATGGCCGCTGGTCTGGATGTGCCGGTGGGGCGGGTCGATGTGCTGGGTGAGGCCGAGCGGCAGCAGGTGCTGTCCGGGTGGAATGACACGGCGCGTCGGATGCCGGATGCGGTGCTGCCGGAGTTGTTCGAAGCGCAGGTGGAGCGGGCTCCGGATGCGGTCGCGGTGGTCTTTGATGGCCACGAGTTGTCCTATGGCGAGTTGAATGTACGGGCGAATCGGCTGGCGCGGTATCTGGTGGGGCTGGGGGTCGGTCCGGGGGATGCGGTGGCGGTGTGGATGGAGCGTTCCGCCGATCTGATTGCCGTCCTGCTGGCTGTGCTGAAGGCGGGCGGGTACTACGTACCGCTGCACGAGGGCTATCCGGTGGAGCGGCTGCGCTCGGTCATGCGCGACTGCGGCGCCGACGTACTCCTCACCGACCGGCCCGCACAGGCAGCCGGCTTCGCCGCGAACGCGCGCGTGGTCGAGGTGACCGATGCGCTCCTGACCGGTGCCGGTGCCGATGAGAGCAATGTGGTGGTGGGCGGCAGGCATCCGCTGCAGCTCGCCTACGTGATGTACACCTCGGGTTCCACCGGCGAGCCGAAGGGTGTGGCGGTACCGCACCGCGGAGTGGTGGAACTCGCCCTCGACAGGGCGTGGACCGGTGGTGCGGATGGTGTGCATGAGCGGGTGCTGATGCATGCTCCCCATGCCTTCGACGCCTCCGACTACGAGGTCTGGGTCCCCCTGCTCTCCGGCGGCCGGATCCTCGTGGCTCCCAACGAGCAGATCGACACTCAGGCGCTGCGCGAGCTGGTGGCGGGTGGCGGGGTGAGTGCGGTGCATGTGACGGCGGGGCTGTTCCGGGTGATCGCCGAGGAGGATCCCGGGTGTTTCAGCCAGGTTCGGGAGGTACTGACCGGCGGTGACGTGGTCTCCCCCACTGCCGTCCAGCGGGTTTTGCAGGCGTGTCCGCAGGTGAGGGTGCGTGCCCTCTACGGGCCCACGGAGATCACCCTGTGTGCCACGCAGTATCTGATGACCCCTGCTACCCCTCCGGGCACGTCGGTTCCTATCGGCCGGCCCATGGACAACACCCGCACCTACGTCCTGGACAACGCCCTGCGCCCGGTACCGGCGGGGGTGGCGGGAGAGCTGTACATCGCCGGGACAGGCCTCGCCCACGGCTACATCAACCAGCCCGCCACCACGGCCGAGCGTTTCGTCCCGGATCCGTTCGGCCCGGCCGGCACCCGCATGTACCGCACCGGCGACCTCGCCCGCTGGAACACCAACGGCACACTC
>NZ_MUNE01000063.1 GCF_002154605.1 Streptomyces milbemycinicus
CGGTGCGAGGTGGCGGGCGGCGTTGCGGAAGCACGCGACCTGCTCGGCCTGGGTGAGCAGATTGGAGATGGTGTTGTAGACGAGATAGACGAGCTGGAACGTGCCGGGAGCGTCGGCGGTCGCCATGTCGCCGACGACGACCGGGATCGTCGTGTCGTCCGCCTTCGTACGCAGTTGGTCGATCATCGGCTGCGACATCTCGATGCCGGTGACCGGCACGCCTCGCTGCGCGAGCGGGACGGCCACACGGCCGGTGCCGATGGCGAACTCGAGGGCCCGGCCGCCGTCGGCGAGTTCGGCGAGGCGGTCGACGGTCGGGTCCAGAACCTCCGGGGCGAACATACCGGCGCCGGGGGTGTCATAGCTCTGCGCGGTCTCGACGTCCCAGATCTCGTCCTGTCGCATGCCGCCAAGGATTTCCCGAGCGCGCGAGCGGCGTCCACAGATTTATTGGTCAGCTGAAGTCCAAGTCCCCCGTCCGCGTCCGCTTGAGCTCGAAGAAGTCCGGGTAGCCCGCGAGCAGCCGGGCGCCGTCGAAGATGCGGAGGGCGTCCTCGCCGCGCGGGATGGAGGAGAGGACCGGGCCGAAGAAGGCGACGCCGTCGATGTGGAGGGTCGGGGTGCCGACGTCTTCGCCGACGGGGTCCATGCCGTCGTGGTGGCTCTTGCGGAGGGCTTCGTCGTAGGCGGTGCTGGTCGCGGCCGAGGCGAGGTCGGCGGGGAGGCCGACTTCGGCGAGGGCTTCGCGGATCACGGCGTCGGCGTCCTTGTTGCCCTGGTTGTGGATGCGGGTGCCGAGCGCGGTGTAGAGGTCGCGCAGGACCTCTTCGCCGTGGTGCTGCGCGGCGGCGATGCAGACGCGGACGGGGCCCCAGCCCTTGGCCAGCAGGTCGCGGTAGCGCTCGGGGAGGTCTTCGCGGCCCTCGTTGAGGACGGACAAGCTCATGACCCGGAAGCGCAGGTCGAGGTCGCGCAGGCGCTCGACCTCCAGGATCCAGCGCGAAGTGATCCAGGCGAAGGGGCAGATGGGGTCGAAGTAGAGATCGACCTTGATGCGAGTGGTGGGGATAGCGGTGGTGGGGATAGCGGTGGTGGCGTCCGCCGCATTCGAAGGTGTGTTCACACTGGGACTCTAGCCGTGGGGCGGCCCGGAGCCGTGGGCCACTTGTACCCGCGCTCCGTGGGCCATTTCCCGTCGAGTGATGAGGCCGCCGCGCTCCATGGGGGATGAGCGCGGCGGCCACGGGGTCGTACGGGTCCTACTCGACTATCTTCAGGAGCTTGTTCGGCGTGCCCGCGCCCGGGTTGGAGATCTTGTCCGGGGTCGCGCCCGTGGTCAGCGCCTTGGCGACGTCGGCCGGGGTGGCGTCGGGGTGGCCTGCGAGGTAGACCGCCGCGGCGCCCACGACATGCGGGGTGGCCATCGATGTGCCGGAGATGGTGTTGGTGGCGTCGTCGCCGGTGTTCCAGTCGGAGGTGATGTCCGAGCCGGGGGCGTAGATGTCCACGATGTCGCCGTAGTTGGAGAAGTCGGACTGTTCGTCGGTGTCCGTGCTGGAGGCGACGGTGATCGCGTCCTTGACGCGCGCGGGCGAACCCTGGCCGGCGTCGGTGGACTCGTTGCCGGCCGCGACACCGAAGGTGACACCGGAGTCGATGGCCTTCTGCACGGCCGCGTCAAGCGCGTCGTCGACACCGCCGCCGAGGCTCATATTGGCGACGGACGGGCCCTGGTGGTTCTCGGTGACCCAGTCGATTCCCGCGACGACCTGTTCGGTGGTGCCCGAGCCCTGGTCGTCCAGGACGCGGACGGCGACGATCTTGGCCTTCTTGGCGACGCCGTGGTCGGCACCGGCGATGGTGCCCGCCACGTGGGTGCCGTGGCCGTGGCCGTCGTCCGCGTCGTCGTCGTTGTCGATGGCGTCGAAGCCGGAGGTGGCGCGGCCGCCGAAGTCCTTGTGGCTGATGCGTACGCCGGTGTCGATGACGTACGCGGTGACGCCTTCGCCCGCGCTGTCGGGGTAGGTGTACTTCTTGTCGCCCTCGGTGTCGGCCTGGTCGATGCGGTCCAGGCCCCAGGACGGCGGGTTGTCCTGGGTGGCGTCGATCGTGAAGCGGTGGTTCTGGACGACCTTGGCGACGGCCGGGTCGGCGGCCAGCCGCTTGGCCTCGGTCTCGGTCAGGCCGCTGGCGGAGAAGCCGTTGACCGCGGAGTCGTAGCTGCGGCGCAGGGTGCCGCCGTAGCGCTGGGCGAGGTCCTTGCCCGTGCTCTGCGCCTTGATGGTCTTGCCGCCCTTGAGCAGGACGATGTAGCTGCCCTTGACGGTGTCCGCGGACCGGGTGCCGTAAACCGTGCCCTCGGCCGGGGTGGTGGACGCGCCGGCCGGGACGGCCACGAAGGCGCCGGCTGCCACGGCGGCGGCGACGGCGGTGGCCAAGGTGAGTCGACGCGCGTTGAATCGCTTGTGAACTGCCATGACGAGGGATCCTCCTCGTGTGGTTGTGGGGGGAAAGTTCGTCTTGCGACAGCGCCGGAGCATCGGTGGGGACCCGCTCCGGCCTGACTGGAAACCCTGGCTGATTGACGCGCTCAATTCAAGATCCTCGGCCACGTGTGACGCAGGCAACTTCACTGATCTCATGAGGCGTTGGCGGTACCAGTCGGGCGGTCGCGGGCTTTTTACGTGTAAGGGGCCTCATTCTCGGGGGTAGGGCTAACCCCCCTCCTTTCGGTGGAGAAGGCCGCCGGACGGTTCACCGGACAGCAGGATGGGATGGCACCCCCGCGCCCCATAGCGTCATGCCGAGGTCGGCGGCAGCGAGTCCGCCATCGCATTGGGAGATCTGGGGAAGAGGGGGCGTCGTGGCGGACACAGGCCGCTTGGACAGGCCGCATGGAATCGCGGCCCGCATGGGCAGTTGGAGTGCCCGGCACCGATGGACCGCGGTCGGCGGGTGGGTGCTGCTCGTCATCCTCGCCCTCGCCGTCGGGTCGATGGCGGGTCGGGTGGACGTATCGGACGGCGAGGGCATGCCGGGTGAGTCCGGGCGTGTTCTGAAGCTTCTGGATGAGGTCGGCATTGAAGACCCGGCCGGTGAAACCGTGCTCATCCAGGCGAAGGGCAAGGGCGTCACGGCGAACGACCCGGCGTTCCGCTCCGCTGTCGACGGGGTGATCAAGGCCGTCCAGGACACGGGTCAGGTCACCGGCGTCACCTCGCCGTACGAGACGAAGACGATCTCCGCGGACCGGCGCTCCGCGCTCGTCCAGTTCGATATGCGCGGCGACCCCGACAAGGCCACCGACCACGTCCAGCCCGTACTGGACGCGGTGAAGAAGGCGCAGGGCGACCACAAGGACCTGCGGATCGAGCAGTTCGGTGACGCGAGCGGCCAGAAGGCGTTCGACGACGCGTTCGGTGACGACTTCCAGCAGGCCGAGTACTCGGCGCTGCCCGTGGCCCTCGGCATCCTGCTGATCGCCTTCGGCGCGCTGGTCGCCGCCCTGCTGCCGGTCCTGCTCGCGATGACCGCGTTCCTGGCCACCACCGGTCTGGTGGCGGTGGTCAGCCACGCCGTGCACATGAGCGACACCGCCAACTCCGTGATGCTGCTGGTGGGTCTCGCGGTGGGCGTGGACTACTGCCTGTTCTATCTGCGGCGCGAACGCGAGGAGCGGGCGGCGGGCCGGGACGCGCAGACCGCGCTGCTGATAGCCGCCGCCACCTCCGGCCGGGCCATCCTCGTCTCGGGCTTCACCGTCATCGTGGCGATGGCGGGCATGCTCTTCACCGGCATCGCCGAGTTCAAGGCGATGGGCCTGGCCACCCTGCTGGTGGTGGCCGTGGCGATGATCGGCTCGGTGACGGTGCTCCCGGCGCTGCTGTCGCTGCTGGGCGAGCGGGTCGAAAAGGGCCGGGTGCCGTTCCTGGGCCGGGCCAAGAACCGGAGCAACGGCGAGAGCCGCTTCTGGCGTGCGGTGCTGGGGCGGGTGCTGCGCAAGCCCAAGCTGTCGGTGGCGCTGGCGACCGGTGTGCTGGTCGCCGTGGCCGTCCCGGCCGTGGGCATGAACACCGCGAACCTCACCCTGGACCAGGAGTTCGGCAACTCCCTGCCGATCGTGGCCGCGTACGAGCACATGGACGAGGCGTTCCCCGGCGGGCCCTCACCGGCCCAGGTGGCCGTCAAGGCCGATGACATCAACGCCGCGCCGGTGCGCGCCGCGATCGAGGACTTCCGCGACGAGGCCGTCGCCAAGGGCGCCTCCAAGGGCCCGGTGAAGGTGACCGTCCACGACCGCCAGAACCTCGCCGTCATCGAGGTGCCGCTGGTCGGCGGCTCCGACGAGACCAAGAGCGAGAAGAGCCTGAACATCCTGCGCGACACGGTGCGCCCGGACACGCTCGACAAGGTGGACGGCATCGTCGACGCCCCGATCGGCGGCTCCACGGCCCAGTCCAAGGACTTCAACGACAAGCTCGGCTCGGCCGTGACGCCGGTCTTCGCCTTCGTCATCGTCTTCGCCTTCCTGCTGATGCTGATGTCCTTCAGGTCGCTGACGATCGCCATCACCTCGATCGTGCTCAACCTGCTGTCGGTGGGCGCCGCGTACGGCGTACTGACCGCCATCTTCCAGCACGGCTGGGGCGCGAGCCTGGTCGGCGCGGAGGGGGTCGGGGCGATCCTGTCCTGGCTGCCGCTGTTCCTCTTCGTGATCCTGTTCGGGCTGAGCATGGACTACCACGTCTTCGTGGTGTCCCGGATCCGCGAGGCCCGGATGGCCGGGCGGACGACCAAGGACGCGGTGGTGCACGGCGTGGTCACCACGGCGGGCGTGGTCACCAGCGCCGCCGTCATCATGGTCGCGGTCTTCGCGATCTTCGGAACGCTGTCGATGCAGAGCATGAAGCAGATGGGCGTGGGCCTCGCGGCCGCGGTGCTCATCGACGCCACCGTGATCCGCGGGGTGCTGCTGCCGGCCGTGATGTCGCTGCTCGGCGAGCGCAACTGGTACCTGCCGCGCTGGCTGCAGTGGCTGCCGGACCTCACGCACGACGAGCCGGCCGCGGCGGCGGCCCCGGTCGCCGGGGCGGAGCCGGAGCCGGAGCGTAAATCGGTTGCGACCCGCTAGGACGGGTCCTTACGGTGAGCCGGTCGCGTGGCCTTCGTGCCGCGCGGCCGGTTCGTGTTTTGGCGGCACGGACAGCAGGCACGACATACGCAACTCGCACACGCGATACGCACACGCGCGGAAGGCACTCACCGATGGGATCTCTGATCGGAGCGTTCATCCGCGACACCCGGGGCTCCGCCCGGGCAGCGTGTGTGAACGCCTCTGTCCTGCTCACCCGCCGCCCGCGGCGCGGCCCCGGTGCCCTGGCCGGCCCGGACGCGCCCAGCGCCTTCCCGAGCCGTTGACCGCTCGTTCCTGAGCGCTCGACACCCCTCGACAAACCGCTCGCCGCTGAGGCTTTGAAGGCTTTCTGACCCGACCCCTCACGGCTCGCTTCCGTATGCCCTCGGCCAGGGCCCCCGCCAGTCCAGGAATCACTCACTCCGGGACGGGCGGCAGGGCCCGTTCCGCGCTGCTGCCGCCCGCCCGGCTCCGAAAGGACCGCCGGCTGTGGCCCGCAAGCGAAATCCATCCCGCAATCCATCCCGAAACCCGCGCTATTCCGAACGCGATCTGGCGCGCCGTACGCTCTCGCAGAACTTCCTCGTCGACCCCGCCGCCGTCGCCCGCGTGGTGCGGGCCGCGCGGCCACGCCACGACGGGCTGTTGGTCGAGGTCGGCATGGGCAAGGGGGCGCTCACCGAAGCGCTCGCGCCGCGCTGCCGTGAGCTCATCGGCTACGAGATCGACCGCCATCTCATCCCCGGGCTGCGGCTGCGCCTGGCCGCGCACTCCCATGTGCGCGTGGTGCACCAGGACTTCCTGACCGCCCGGCCCCCGCTCGAGCCCTTCGCGGTGGTCGGCAATGTGCCCTACGCCCGCACCTCCGAGATCGTCGACTGGTGTCTGCGGGCGCCCCGGCTGACCTCGGCCACCTTCCTGACCCAGCTGGAGTACGCCCGTAAGCGAACCGGGGACTACGGCCGCTGGAGTCTGCTGACCGTACGGAGCTGGCCGGACTTCGACTGGCAGCTGTGCGGGCGGGTGCCGCGCGGCGCCTTCCGGCCGGTGCCCCGGGTCGACAGCGGGATCCTGCGGCTGACGCGGCGCCCCCGGCCGCTGCTGACGGGCGCGGCCGAGCGGGCCGCGTACGAGCGGATGGTCGAGCTCGGCTTCTCCGGCGTCGGCGGGACCTTGTACGCCTCGCTGCGCCGCGCGCACCCCGCCCGGCGGCTGGATCGCGCGTTCCGGCGGGCGGGGCTCGGCCGGGACGCCGTGGTGGCGTATGCGACACCGCGGCAGTGGCTGGTGCTGTTCGAGGAGCTGAGCGGCACGCCCGGATAACCGGTGCTCAGGCGGTGGGCTCGAAGGAGTTGAGGGTGCGGGTGAAGTCCCGGGTGGACAGCAGCAGCTTGTAGATGATGGCCAGCTCGAAGACGAGCAGCAGGACACCCGAGACGACGGTCCCCGCCAGCACCGAGTCCAGGACGGGCCCGATGATGAACACGCCCATCTGGAACTCGATACCGCTGATGAGATGGGCACGGACGCGGTGCCGCGTCAGGAACGAGCGGCACCGTGTCCACCAGGGGAAGCGACGGCGGAACTCCCGCTGCAGATCGACGACCGTGGGCTCGTCGGAGGTCTCGGGTGCGGTCACCGTTACGGCCTCGGCCGTCGCTTCCGCCCCCGCCTCGGTCGTCGTACCGCGCGCCGCCTCGGTCGTCGTGCCGCGCGCCGCCTTGGCCGCGACGGCGCGGTCGTGCTCCACATCGGCCTCGGGGTTCTCCCGGAGCAGGTCCTCCATGAAGGCCAGTTCGGCCTCGTTGTGCGCCTCGCGGGCGGCGCTCATCCGGTCCTTGATCTGCTCGCGCATCCCGTGCCGGATCTTGAACGTCTCGAGCGCGTTGATATAGCGCAGCGCGTCCAGGGACGTCACGGCGAGTGCGAGCCAGATGTAGAGCACATCCCCGGTGCGCTCGTACTGGCCGCCCATCAGCGCGACCGCGCAGACCAGGACCCGGATCCGGTCGAAGACGAAGTCCAGCCAGGCGCCGAAGACCGAGCCGGTGCCGGTCAGCCGGGCGAGCTTGCCGTCCATGCAGTCGAAGATGAAGCTGACGTGGTAGAGCAGGGCGCCGAGCAGCAGCCAGCGCCAGTCCCCCTGTGCGAAGCAGGCGGCGGACCCGAGACCCACGAGGAACGCGCCCCAGGTGAGCTGGTTGGGGGTGGCGCGGGTGTGTATCGCGGTCCAGCGGACCAGCGGTGTGGCGACCGGGTCCACGAGCAGGACGGTCCACCACGCGTCGCGCTTCTTCTCGGTGATCTGACGCACTTCGGCGAGTGGCGGTATGTCTGGGCGCATGTCCAACTTCCCGGCATTGGTCAAGAGTTCACCCGACCGTAAGGATCCGTTAAGAAAGGACACAAGGTCGGCCGGACACAACCTTTCGCCCGCGGTAACGGTCTCCCGGAGGGAGCGGGTCCATGGCACCGGCCTGTCACCCGTGCGTCTGTCAGCCGGGCCGGTAGACCGCCAGCCGGAAGGACGTGGTCACCCGCACCGGGACGGGCAGACGGGCCGCCCGGCGGCGCACCTCGGCCCCGTCGAGGTGGTGGGCCGAGGGCCCCATGGCGGCCGCGTGCTCCGCGTCCTCGGCGGTCAGCGCGACCGTACGGTCGTAGGACGCGGTGCGCTCCAGCCGGAAGTGGCCGTCCAGCGCACGGCGCAGCCGGGCCTCCTTGGCCGGGTCGACCGACAACAGGCCCATGGACGGCCTGAGTTCTCCCAGATGGCGCTCCGTGGGGGTGACCACCAGCAGCGCCCCGCCGGGCCGCAGTACGCGGCGGAACTCGCCGCCGTTGCGCGGCGCGAACACATTGAGCAGCACATCGACCGAGCCGGTCCGTACGGGCAGCGGCCGCCGGAGGTCCCAGCGGGCGGCGCCCGCGCGCGGATGGGCCCGCCCGGCGCGCCGCAGCGCGTACTTGGAGGTGTCCAGCGCCAGGCCGACCGCGCCGGGGGCGGTGTCGAGCACGGCGGACAGGTAGTAGCCGGTGCCCGCCCCGGCGTCCAGCACGGTGCCGCCGGGCGGGCACAGCGGCGCGGCGAGCTGTGCGAGGGCGTCCGCGAGACCCGCGTAGTGCCCGGCCCCGAGGAACGCGGCCCGGGCCTGGACCATGGCGGCGGTGTCGGCGCTCGCGGTGGCCCCGCCGCCGACGAGCAGGCTGGCGTAGCCCTGACGGGCGATGTCGAAGGCGTGGCCTCGGGCGCAGCCGAGCGCCCCGGCGCGGGGCCGGAGGCCGTCGCCGCACAGCGGGCACAGGAGGGCGTCGAAGGGTTCGGCCACGGCCGCGACATTAAACGAGACGAGACGTCTCGTGCAACCGGGGCGGCCGTGCCGACCACCGCGCCTATCTCTGGTAGCGGGCGAGCACCAGGTTTCCGTCGTCCACCAGTCGGTCTCTCAGCTCCTCCATCCCGATCTCGCCGCCGTAGTACTCCTGCAGCCCCGGCGTGGCGATCTTGTCCTTCCACTCCGGATAGCCGCGCACCGTCTGGGCGGGCGCCGGGCGCAGCGCGGGCGCCAGGGCGGTGCCGGTCGCCCAGCCGTGCTCGCGGGTGTGCAGCGCGGGGTCGGCCAGGGCGCGGGTGCCCGTCGGCAGCAGCCAGTCGCCGCGCGCGAGCCGCACCATGTTGCGCGGCCGGAGGAAGAAGTCGATGAAGCGGGCCGCCTCCTCCTTGTACGGGCAGTCCTCGGCAATCGACAGCGTCTGCGGGCTGACGCCCTGCCGCTGGTCTCCCCCCGGCCCCGCGGGCGCCGGGAGGACGGTCCACGCGAAGCCCTTGGGTGCCTGCTGCACGAGCTGCTGGCGGTACGAGAAGCCGAGCGGCACCATCGCGTACTTGCCGCCGAAGAAGCCGGGCAGGGTGTCGGAGCCGCCCATGCCGAGGGTGGTGCGGGAGCCGGTGCGATCGGCACCCAGCTGGCGGTGGATGACGGCGGGGACCGCCTGCTCGGCGGCGTCGAAGCGGATGGTGACCTTGCCGTCGGCGCCCCGGTGGAAGAGCCGGCCGCCGGTGGACAGCGACAGGTTGAGGGTCGCGGAGACGGGCTCCTTGAGCGGCCAGGCCACCCCGTATGTGCCCTTGCGGGTCAGCCGCCCCGCGACCTCCTCGAACTCCTCCCAGCTCCATGGGTCCCGCGCGGTCGGGATACGCACCCGCGCCGCTTCCAGCAGGGCGCGGTTCGCCATGATCATGCGCGGCTCCTGGAGGAACGGCACGCCGTAGATGCCGTCGCCGAACGTCGCGGTCCCCCAGCTCTCCTGCGGGATGTCCTCCTCGAGGCGCCGGGGCAGCAGACCGGTGAGGTCGGCCAGCGAGCCGCCGTACGCGAAGTCCGCGAGGTCGTCGGTGGCATCGTGGATGATGTCGGGCGGCTCACCGCCCTCGAAGGCGGTCAGCAGCTGGTCGTGGACGCCGGTCCAGCTGCCCTGGACGTAACTCACCCGGATCTTCGGGTTGGCCGCGTTCCACTCCGCGACCAGCTGTTTGTTCACCGCGATGGACTCCTGCTGCCAGGCCAGCGACTGGAAGCGCAGGGTGATCGTGCCATCGGCCGAGCGGCGGCGCCGGTCCGCCGAACAGGCGGACAGCAGCGCGGCGGCGGGCGGCAGCGCGGCGGTGGCGGGTGCGGCCAGCGCCCCGGCGAGGAAGTGCCTGCGGCGCATCAGTGCTTCACCGCCCCGGCCAGCACGCCGCCCGTGATCCGCCGCTGGAGGACGGCGAACAGGACGAGGGAGGGGATCGTGGCGAGCAGCGCGGCGGCGGCGAGCGGACCGAGGTCGGCCACGCCCTCCGCGCCGATGAAGTGGGTGAGGATGACCGGCATGGTCTGCTTCTCCGGCGACTTGAGCAGGACCAGGGCGAAGAAGAACTCGTTCCAGGAGGTGATGAAGGCGAAGAGGGCGGTGGCCACGATCCCCGGGGCGAGCAGCGGGGCGGTCACCGAGACCAGGATGCGCGCCTTGCCCGCGCCGTCCACGGCCGCGGCCTCCTCCAGTTCGCGCGGCACGGCGCGGACGTACCCGGTGAGCATCCACAGCGCGAACGGCAGCGCCCACACCACGTACACCGCCACCAGGCCCGCGAGGGAGTCGATCAGGCGGAGGTTCTTGAGGATCAGAAACAGCGGGATGATCACCAGCACCAGCGGGAACGCCTGGCTGACCACGACCCAGCCGGTGGCCGCGCGGGACAGCGGGGACCGGTGGCGGGCCATGACGTACGCCATCGGGGTCGCGAGGGCGACGGCGATGACGGCGGCGCAGACGGCGGCAATCAGGCTGTTCGCCGCGGCCTGGAGGAGCGGCTGCTCGTCGAACGCCTGGCGGAAGTTGTCCAGGGTGGGGTGGTCGGGGATCCAGCGCGGGTCCAGGGTCGCCAGCTCGCGGGGCGGCTTGAAGGCGGTGGACATCAGCCACAGGAAGGGCAGGACGAGAAAGGCCAGGTAGCACAGCAGCGCGAGGTACTGCCCGGCACGGGCCGTCCGGCGGGTGCCCATGGTGCCCGTGCGCTTCACCGGTCGTCTCCCCTCAGCCGCCCGACCAGATACACGGCGAGCAGTACGGACACCACCGCGACCAGGACGCAGCCCATCGCCGCCGCATAGCCGAACTGGCCGTAGCGGAACGCCTCTTCGTACGCGAAGAGCATCGGCAGCCGGGTGCGGCCGCCAGGGCCGCCGTTGGTCAGGACGTAGACCAGCGCGAAGGAGTTGAGGTTCCAGATGAAGCTGAGCGCGCTGATCGCGAGGGCTATCGGCCGGATGGCGGGCCAGGTGACGGTGCGGAACCGGCGCCAGGCGCCGGCGCCGTCCACCGCCGCGGCCTCGTGCAGCTCACGGGGCACATTGGCGAGCCCGGCCAGCAGCGCGACGGTCACCTGCGGCATGCCCGCCCAGACGCCGACCACGATGACGGCGGGCAGGGCGGTCGTGGGATCGCCAAGCCAGTCGTTGTCGGTGCCCAGCGCATCGCCCAACAGGCCCGCGTCGGGCTGGTAGACGAGCCGCCACATGATGCCGACGACGATTTCCGGCATCGCCCAGGGGACGATCGCGAGGGCGCGCGCCAGCCAGCGGAAGCGGAGGTTCTGGTTGAGCAGCAGCGCCAGTCCGAGCGCCAGGAGGAACTGCGGGACCGTCACCCCGACCGCCCACTGCAGCCCGATGCGGAAGGACTCCCAGAAGAGCCGGTCCTGCGCCAGGTCCTGGAAGTTGAGCAGGCCGATCCACTGGGTGGGGCGGGTGCGGCCCGACTGGGAGTCGGTGAAGGCCAGCGCGATCCCGTACAGCAGGGGACCGACGCTGAGCACGAGGATCGGTATGAGTGCGGGCAGGACCAGGAACCACGCGCCGCGACCGGGCCTCCCGTCCGGCGGTCTGTTGCCCGGCCGCGCCATTGCGGCCATCGATGTCACGGCGAAAGGCTCCTTAGGGCGCATCTCAGTGTGGCTGAATCAGGGCGCCCGGTGCGGAGGCCCACGTCATCGTGCGGAGGGTGCGCGGCGCAGTCAAGCGTTTGGATCTCCTTGGTCGGTACGGGACTTGGGCGGGCGGACCTGGGCGGCCACCGCTGGGGGGTGTCCGCGCCGCGGCCCGCACGGGGGCCTGCCGCCGTCGGCTCCCGGTCGGACGGCATGATGGGCAGGCCCCAAGGCTGAGTCCGGCACAAAGAGCGAGCCCGGCGCAGGCGGGGAGACAGCGGCGCGGTACACAGAGGAGGCACGGTATGGGGAACGCGGCGCTGACCGAGGAGCGGGCGCGCACGGTGCTCGCCGCCGCGCTGCCGCCGTACCGGGCGGGCACCGCCGAGGCGCGGCTGCTGGCGCTCGGCGAAAACGCCGTCTTCGCCGTCGACAGCCTGTCCCTCGTGGTGCGGATCAGCCGCGATCTGGAGGTGTGGGACCGGGCCGCGCGGGAGCTCCAGGTCGCCGACTGGCTGGCGCGCGAGGGCCTGCCGGCGGTGCGCCCGGACCGACGCTACGGCCCGGAGCAGCCCCTCCCCTTCGGCGGCCACCTCGTCACCTACTGGCAGCAGCTCCCCGAGCCCGTACGCCCCGCCGGCCCGCGCGACCTCGGCGCGCTGCTGCAGCTGGTGCACGCCCTGCCCGACCCGCCCTTCGAGCTGCCGGGCCGCGATCTGCTGGGCGGCGTCGAGCGCTGGCTGCGGCTGGCCGGGGACGCGATCGGCCCGGCGGACGCGGCGTATCTGCGGGCCCGCCGTGACGAGGCCGCGGCGGCCGCCGCTGAGCTGACCCCGCGGCTGCCGCCCGGGCCGGTGCACGGCGACGCGCTGCCGCGCAATGTGCATATCGGCCCCGACGGACCGGTGCTGGTCGACCTGGAGACCTTCTCCTACGACCTGCGCGAGCACGACCTCGTCGTCATGGCCCTCACCCGGGACCGCTACGGGCTCGGCCCGGCCGCGTACGACGAGTTCGTGGCGGCGTACGGCTGGGATGTGCGGGAGTGGGACGGCTGCGCGGTGCTGCGGGGCGCGCGCGAGATCGCGAGCTGCGCCTGGGTCGCCCAGCACGCACCGGGAAATCCAGCCGCACTCGCCGAATTCGGCCGCCGGGTGGCCTCCTTGCGGGACGGCGATCCCACGGTCCGCTGGTACGCGTTCTGACCGGCCGCCCTGAGGGGCGGCGTGCCGAAGAGCCGCCGCCCTGCCAGGGCTTGCCGCACCGCCAGGGCTTGCCGCACCGCGGGGCGGTCAGCCCGCCACCGCCTCCGCCCCCACCTCGGCCTTGTCCTCGACCCCGACCTCGACCTCGACCTCGTGGAGCGGCCAGCGGCCGTCGACCACCGCGTCCGGCGTGCCCTTGCGGCGCAGCCAGTCCTGGAAGTCGGCCGCCCATTGGGCATACCAGACGACCTGCTTGCGGTGCAGCTCCCACAGGTCAAGACCCGCCACCTGGCCGTGCCGCTCCGCGACCGCGTAGGCGACGTGCACCGCCGCCAGCGCGTCCGCCCCCGCGTCATGGGCGCGCTCATGGACCACCCCGTACTCCCCGCACACCGCCTCCAGTGTGCGCTTGCCCTTGCGATACCGGTCGACGGCCCGGTCTATCGTGTACGGATCCACGACCGGGCCGGTCTCGGCGCCGCCCAGCCGCTCGCCCAGCGAGGGCAGCCCATGGCGCCGCAACTCGGCGGCGAGCAGACTCAGATCGAACGCCGCGTTGTACGCCACCACCGGCGCGCCCGCCTGCCAGTGGGCCACCAGAACGTCCGCTATCTCGTCGGCCACCTCGCGCGAGGGGCGCCCCTCGGCCGCCGCCCACTCGGTGGTGATGCCGTGCACGGCCACGGCATCGTCCGGAATGGTCACCCCCGGATCGGCCAGCCACTCGCGCCGCCCGACCGGCTCCCCGCCCCTCACCTCGACCACGGCCGCCGTCACGATCCGCGCCTCCCCCGGGTCCGTGCCCGTGGTCTCGAGGTCGAATCCGATCAACAGCTCCCGGTGCCAGCCCATACCGGCCCTCCTTCACTTCCCCCTGGTGTGCACCACCCTCCCACGCACCACTGACAACGCCCCGGGCCCGGCGGGGCGATGAACCCACTGGGGAGGCAAGTCCTCAGACGTCTGAGGACTCGTGTTA
Source organism: Streptomyces milbemycinicus (assembly GCF_002154605.1). Classification (GTDB taxonomy): domain Bacteria; phylum Actinomycetota; class Actinomycetes; order Streptomycetales; family Streptomycetaceae; genus Streptomyces; species Streptomyces milbemycinicus. The sequence goes on from NZ_MUNE01000063.1 coordinate 13,788, forward strand.
GAGTCCCCGCCGTCAGACATGATCGGGAGAGGTGGGGGCATGGCGGAGCCGACCCGGCTGCGGCACGGGCCTGTCGTACCGCAGGTCGAAGGCGCGCTGCGGGACATGCTGCGCGAGGGGCGCTGGGAGCCCGGCGAGCGGCTGCCCAACGAGGTGATGCTCGCGGCCGAGCTGGGCGTCGGCCGCTCCTCGGTGCGGGAGGCCGTACGGCTGCTGGCCCGGGACGGTCTGCTGGATGTGCGCCACGGCTCGGGCACCTTCGTCACCCGGACCGAGCGTGAACAGGCAGGGGCGACCGACGCGGCCGGGACGGCCGGGGAGCTGGACCTGCGGCACCTGCTGCGCCGCGCCCGGCTGCTGGAGGTCTACGAGGTGCGCCGGGCCCTCGAGGTGGAGGCCGCCCGGCTGGCCGCGCGGCGGACCCGCCCCGAGGACATCGCCCGGCTCACCGCGGACCTGAAGCGACGGCAAGAGGCCGCCGGAGCCGGGCCCGCCGCCTTTGTGGACGCCGATCTGGAGTTCCACCGGACGGTCGTCGAGCTGTCGGGCAACGCCGTGCTGCTCGGCCTGTTCACCTCGGTACTGCCGGTGCTGCGCGAGGCGCTGGTCGAGATGGTGACGTACGAGACCGGGCTGCCCGATCTCTCCTGCGCCCACGCGGATCTGCTGGACGCCCTGGCGCGCGGCGACGCCACGGCTGCGATCGCGGCCACCACCCGGCACCTGGAGGCCGTCATGGCTCTCGTCGATCCCATCAGCCCTGCCGGGGAGGAGGTGCGATGACCGGCTCTCCCGTGCTGCGGGCCGAGGACGTCGACGTCGTACGCGACGGCCGTTATCTGCTGCGGTCGATCTCACTGACCGTGTGCGAGGGCGAGCACTGGGCGCTGCTCGGCGCCAACGGCGCGGGCAAGAGCACCCTGCTCGGCCTGCTCGGCGCGCTGACCCACCCCACCCGGGGCACGGTGCAGGTCCTGGGGCACACGCTGGGCCGGGTGGACCTGCGGGAGCTGCGCACCCTCGTCGGCCATGTCAACCCCCGCCATCCGCTGCGCTCCCCGCTGCGGGTGCTGGACGTGGTGCTGACCGGGCTGACCAACACCGTCGAGGCCGTTCCGCGCCGGCGGACCGAGCCCGGCCGGGTGGAGCAGGCCGAGCGGCTGCTCGACACGCTCGGGGTGGACGCCCGGCGGGACGCCCTGTGGCCGACCCTGTCCCAGGGCGAGCGCGGCCGGGTCCTGATCGCCCGGGCGCTGATGCCCCGCCCGCGTCTGCTGCTGCTCGACGAGCCGGCCACCGGCCTGGACCTGGCGGCGCGCGAGCAGTTGCTGGACAGCCTGGACGCGCTGGCGCGCGACCATCCAGAGCTCGCGACCGTCCTGGTGACGCACCATCTGGAGGAGCTTCCGGCCGGCACCACGCACGCCCTGCTGCTGCGCGAGGGGCGGGCCCTGGCCGCCGGGGCGGCCGACGAGGTGGTCACCACGGAGCGGATCAGCGCCTGTTTCGGCCACCCGGTCCGTATCACCCGCACCGAAGGCCGCTGGACGGCCCGCACCGGCCGGCCCCGTACCGGCGGCCCCCTTCAGCCGGCCACCAGCGCGGCCATGGCCGCCGCCGACTCGGGGGCCAGCCGATAGATGCCCTGGACGCTGTGGGAGCGCTTCAGCTCGCCGTCCTCGACGTGCTTGATGCAGCGCTCGCCCCGCCGGGAGCGGTAGGTCAAGGAGGCCAGGAGGTCGGGCGGCACCGCCCGGTCGAACCGCAGGGGCGATCCGGGCGGGCCGAGCAGCACCTCGCTCACCCCGCCTCCGGCCTTCAGCACCCGCCAGCGCAGCACCCGGGCGTAGTCCTCGTCGGTGGTCAGCTCGCCGACCGTGTCGTACGGAAGGATCCGGCCGACCTCCATGCGGCCCAGCGCCCACAGCCGCTTGCGGAAGGCGCGCACGGGGTAGATGTGGTCGCCCTCCTTGACCCCGGCGCGCAGGAAGCTGGGCATCGACTGGAACGGCCCGCCGAAGAGGATCACCAGGCGCTCGCCTTCGTACCCCTCCTTCTTCAGGTACGCGCACAAGTCGTTGGTCCACAGCATGGTGTAGGCATCCGGCATGCCGGGAGGCTATCCGCCACCACTGACAGCCGCTGTCAGCCGCTGACAGCCGCTGACAGTGCAGGTCAGGACACCGGCCGGGAGTCCGCCCACACGCTCTCGAACTCCTCCCGGTACGTACCGAACAGCCCATTGTCGCCGTCGCGGCTCAGATCCTGTCCGTCCCGCACCACATCGTGCCCGCGCCCGCCGCCGCGCAGCACCAGCACCGGGGCCTCGATGCCCCGGGCCTTGCGCAGATACGACTGGACGACGGCCAGGCCGTCGGAGCCGTCGCCGTTGACCAGGTAGGCGGTGAAGCGCGGGGTCTCGTCGAAGACATGGATCTCGAACGCGTCGGGGTCGCGCAGCCGGGCGCGCACCCGCCGCATATGGAGGATGTTCATCTCCACCGACCGGCTCATCTCGCCCTTCTTGAGCCCCAGCTCGCGCTCGCGCCGCCGCACCGCGCTGCTGGCCGGGTTGAGGAACAGCAGCCGGGCCCGGCAGCCGGCCTCGGCGAGCCGGATCAGCCGGCGGCCGGAGTAGTTCTGGACCAGGAGGTTGAGCCCGATGCCGACGGCGTCGAGGCGGCGGGCGTTGCCGAACAGGTCCTCGACGGGCAGCTGCCGCTGCAGCCGTACGCGGTCGGGGTGGACCCCCACGACGTCCGCGTACCGGTCCCCCACCAGGTCCTCGACGGCGTCGATGGGCAGCCGGTCGGCGGAGGGGGTGCCGGTGCCACTGCCGAGGATGTCCAGGAGCCGGGCGGAGGCGCGCTCGGCCTGGGCCAGGACGGTCACGGACAGGGCCCGGTTGCGGGAGACGACGTTGCGGGCGACCTCCAGCTCGTCCAGAGCCAGTTCCACCTCGCGCCGGTCGTCGAGGTACGGCTCGAAGCAGGGCCAGTGCTGGACGAGGAGTTCGCGCAGCTGCGGCAGGGTGAGGAAGCTGAGGACGTTGTCGTCCGCCGGGTCCAGCAGATAGCCCTTGCGGCGGCTCACCTCCCGTACGGCGACGGCGCGCTGCACCCACTCCTGCCCGGCGGGACCGGCCGCGGCGACGACCCAGTCGTCGTCGTGGACCGGCTCGTAGATGGGGCGGAGCACGGCGGCCACGACCGCGCGCAGCCGCTGCTCGACGAGGTTCAGCCAGATGTAGGCCCGCCCGGCCCGGCGCGCGCGGGTGCGCACCTCGGCCCAGGCGTCGGCGCCCCAGTCCAGTTCCGCTCCGATCTCCACCGGCTGTACCAGGGAGACCGCACCGGGGGGTGTGTCGGTGGCGCTGTCACCCCCGGGAACCGCGTCCCCAGAAGGCAGCTCCAACCCGCCCGAGCTCACCTGTGCACCGCCTCCCGCCCCCATCCAACGATCACCGCAGACTACTGCGGCGGACGGGGGCGGTGCAGCTCGATCGATCGACCTTACGGTCAACCTTCTTCTTCTGTATGGCCGTTGTGATCAGACAGTGCAGAAGGCGTGAGCGGATTCATAGCGGTGACGTCCCGGGGAGAGAGCTGGAAGCCCTGCCAGTGCACCGGCATGGGCTCCTGGTCCTCATCGCGGGCGATGTGGTGGAACCCGATGTTGACCCACACGATGGGGTGCTTGAGGGTCTGGCCGTTCACCCATTTGTCGACGCTCTTGCCCACGCTGCAGCTGCGCGGGTTGTGGCTGGCGAACTGCTCGCATTTGTTGTACTCGGTGAAGTAAACATCGTGCTTGGTGTAGCTGCGGCCGGGGAACTTGCTGGTGTGGCCGGGCACGATCTCGTAGCTGCGCGGATGGCCGTCCTTGTTCTTGCCCGCGGTGGACACGACCCGCCACCAGCGCTGGGCCGCGGCGTCCCCGGCCAGTTCCTTGGTGACCTGGGTGCGGGTGGTCTTGGTCTTGGGCTTCTGGCCGGTGGCCGTGGTGGTCTTGGAGTCGTACTGCTCGACCTTGCTCTTCGAGGAGCCGTCGAGGCCGAAGTTCAGCCGCCAGAAGACGTTGTGGGCATGGCTGGTGGCGTAGTCCTTGGCGCCCTTGCCGATCGGCCAGCCGCGGCCGTCGCCCGCGTCGTAGTCCATCGGGGAGAGCGTGCCGGTGGCGCCGACCTGCATGGTCATGGTGCCGTCGCCGGAGAACCGCCACTCGGTGATGTACTCGTACCAGCCGACCATGTTGACGGTGTAGAGGAGCAGGTCCTTGCCCTGCCGCTGGTAGACCTTGTTGCCGTCCGGACCGCCGCCGCCCATACGGTAGGCATGGCCGCGGGCGCGGGTGGTGGCGCACAGACCCTTCACATCCGGGTGATCCGGGTCCCATGCGCCGGGGACGCGGACGGTCTTGATGGTGCCGCCGGGGCATTCGGCCGGGTCGAGCTGTTGCAGCTCCTGGGCGAAGGGCTGCCCGGTGAGGTCGTCGTACTCATTGGAGCCGTCGTCGTACGGCACATGAATCTGGCCGAGTTTCGCGCTGGTCAGCACCTTGATGGGGGCGGCCTCGCCCTTGGGCTGATACGAGACGTCGTCGAGCACGAGCCCGGCCTTGCTCTCGTAGTGCCAGCACATGCGCCAGGTGGTGCCGCCGTCCAGCTTCTGTTCGATCCGGTACGCGGCCGAGCAGTCGGCCGCGGCGGCCGGGGCCTTCGCGGGCGCCTTCGGGGCGGCCTGGGCGGAGCCGGCCGGACCGGCGGCGACGCCCGTGACCCCGATGAGCGCCGAGGCGCCGAGGGCCGCCGCGACCCGGGCGCGGGCACGGCGAAGCCTTCTTTCAGGCATAGAGGTACTCCTGTGATGAGCGTAAAGGTGTGCGAAAAGGAGCGCGCCGAGGCCGTCAGCCCAGCCGGTGGACGGTGCGGTCGCTCAGGTCGATCACCAGCTGCCGGGTGTCGATCCACTGCCCGTTGACGACCCTGGTGAACAGCCGTACGCAGCGGTGCTTCCCGCAGTCCGCGAGGGCGGCCGGCCCGGCGTTCTCCTCGTCGACCCGGTAGACGAAACCGGTGACGGTCAGCTGGTCGGGACCGGTCAGCGCTCTGCTGGTGGCGTCCTTGTAGTCCCGCTTGAGGCCGTCGCCGAGCTTGTCGGCGATCAGCAGCCGCGCGGCCTCCCGCGCCTCGTCGCGGGTCGGCGGCGGCTGGACGCCGTGCTGGGTTTCGGTGTCTGCGACCTTGCCGGAGGCGAGGTCGACGGTCTTGATGACGTAAGCGTCGTCCTTGTAGTCGTAGTACGAGACCTCGGCGCGGCGCGGCGGGTCGGCCTGTGCCGCCTCCTCGGGAGACAGCTCCGCGAGGTCGGTGGCCAGCCGCTGCGGGCCCTTGCCGCCGGTGACGTTCTCACCGCTGTCGCGGAGGTTCCGGCCGAGCGCGAGCTGTTCGGCGCGCTTCATCTCGTCGTCCGTGAGCGGATCCCGGCCGGTGCCCGTCTTCCCCTGAGTAGGGGCGGACTCCACGACGGCGGGCTGCTGCCGCGCCGACCCGCCCTGCTCGGCCGTCGAGCTCTGCGGGCCGCCGTCGCGCCCCGCTGCCGCGCCCTTCTCCTGGCCGGACGCGTCGCTCGGAAGCGTCACCCCCACCATCACCGCAGTGGCGGTGACCGCGATGGCCGCACCGGCCACCACCTTGCCCAGGTGGCGGTGCATTACTGTGCGCACATTCTCCCCCAAACACCCCTCAGGTCGCATGGGACCGCATACCGGGAGATCCAGTATGCGGAGTCACCCCGTAGGACGAACCGATCTCGCCGCAGGTTGCCTCCGTTTCCAGGAACTTGTGGCGAAAGTGCTACGCCAGGGCGTGAGTTGGGCAAGGATTCCTCCTCGTCCGGCGCCAGGGGTGCTCGCGGGCCCCGGGGCAGAAGTGGAAGAGTCGACGCATGCAGGTCTGGCCGGGACAGGCTTACCCCCTGGGCGCCACCTACGACGGCGCCGGAACCAACTTCGCGGTCTTCTCGGAGGCCGCCGTGCGGATCGAGCTGTGCCTACTGCACGACGACGGCTCGGAGACCGCGGTGGAGCTGCGCGAGACCGACGCCTTCGTACGCCACGCCTATCTGCCGGGGGTCATGCCCGGGCAGCGCTACGGGTTCCGGGCGCACGGCCCGTACCAGCCGGAGCGCGGCCTCCGGTGCAACTCCGCAAAGCTGCTGCTCGACCCGTACGCCAAGGCGCTCAGCGGACAGATCAACTGGGGCGAGGAGGTCTACGGCTACCACTTCAACCGGCCCGAGAAGCGCAACGATCTCGACTCGGCCCCGCACACCATGGCCTCGGTCGTGGTCAACCCCTACTTCGACTGGGGCGACGACCGGCCGCCGCGCACCGACTACCACCGCACCGTCATCTACGAGGCCCATGTCAAGGGCCTCACCATGCGCCATCCACGGCTCCCGGAGGAGCTGCGCGGGACGTACGCGGCGCTCGCGCACCCCGCGATCATCGAACATCTGACGGAGCTGGGCGTCACCACGCTCGAACTGATGCCGGTGCACCAGTTCGTGCACGACCACCGGCTGGCCGATGCGGGTCTGTCGAACTACTGGGGCTACAACACCATCGGGTTCTTCGCCCCGCACAACGCATACGCCTCCTGGGGCGACCGGGGACAGCAGGTCCTGGAGTTCAAGTCGGCCGTACGCGCCCTCCACCAGGCCGGTATCGAGGTGATCCTCGACGTCGTCTACAACCACACCGCCGAGGGCAACCACCTGGGGCCGACGCTGTCCTTCCGGGGACTGGACAACGCCTCGTACTACCGGCTGGCCGGCGACCGCCGGTACTACACGGACACCACCGGCACCGGGAACTCCCTGCTGATGCGCAGCCCGCACGTCCTCCAGCTCATCATGGACTCGCTGCGCTACTGGGTGACCGAGATGCGGGTCGACGGCTTCCGCTTCGATCTGGCGGCCACCCTGGCCCGGCAGTTCCACGAGGTGGACCGGCTGTCCTCGTTCTTCGACCTGGTGCAGCAGGACCCGGTGGTCAGCCAGGTGAAGCTGATCGCCGAGCCCTGGGACGTCGGCGAGGGCGGCTACCAGGTGGGGAACTTCCCGCCCCTGTGGACCGAATGGAACGGCAAGTTCCGCGATACGGTGCGCGATCTGTGGCGGGGCGAACCGCGTACGCTCGCCGAGTTCGCCTCCCGGCTGACCGGCTCCTCCGACCTCTACCAGAGCGACGGGCGGCGGCCGCTGGCCTCCGTCAACTTCGTCACCTGCCATGACGGGTTCACGCTGCGCGACCTGGTCTCGTACGACGACAAGCACAACGAGGCCAACGGCGAGGGCAACCAGGACGGCGAGAGCTACAACCGCTCGTGGAACTGCGGGGTCGAGGGCGAGACCGACGACCCGGCGGTGCGGGCGCTGCGCGAACGCCAGATGCGCAACTTCATCGCCACGCTGATGCTCTCCCAGGGCGTGCCGATGCTCAGCCACGGCGATGAGTTCGCGCGCACCCAGCACGGCAACAACAACGCGTACTGCCAGGACAACGAGGTGTCCTGGGTGCAATGGCCGGAACGTAAAATCGCCTCGGCCGAGGCAGCCGGGACCTCCGAGGCAGACGCATCGGCCCTGGAGCTGCTGCGTTTCACCCGCTCGCTGATCTGGCTCCGCCGCGACCACCCGGTCTTCCGGCGGCGCCGCTTCTTCCACGGTCGGCCGGTGGAGGGCACCCACGACGAGCTGTCGGACATCGCGTGGTTCACGGCCGAGGGCGAGGAGATGCGGCAGCGCGACTGGCAGGCGGTGCACGCCAAGTCGCTGACGGTCTTCCTCAACGGCAGCGCGATCTCCGAGCCGGGGCCGCGCGGGGAGCGGATCACCGACGACTCCTTTCTGCTGATGTTCAACGCGCACCACGAGCCACTGGACTTCACGGTGCCCGTCGACCACGGCAAGCAGTGGCAGGTGATCGTGGACACCTCACTGCCGGAGGGCGTGGAGCCGGGCAGCGGGGCGAAGGTGGCGGCGGGCGACCGGCTGACGCTCGTGGACCGGAGCCTGCTGGTGCTGCAGCGGCCCGCGTAGCGCCGCGGGCCGGATGTGCATGTGGAGGGGGACGGGACGGGTTCCCGTTTCGGTGAAGAAACCCTCGTACGAGTGTTTGGCGGCTGCCCCGAACTGATGCCGGGTGCGTTGTGGGTACGTACGTTCTATGACGTCCGACCGCACCGTGCCCGGGTCCGCCGCGCCGACCGCCACCTACCGGCTGCAGCTGCAGCCCGCCTTCCCCTTCGAGGCGGCGGGCGCGGCCGTGCCGTATCTGGCCGCGCTCGGCGTCTCCCATCTGCACCTCTCGCCGGTGCTGGAGGCCCGGCCCGGCTCCACCCACGGCTATGACGTGGTCGACCACTCGGCCGTGCGGGCGGAGCTGGGCGGCGAGGAGGGGCTGCGCGCCCTGGCCCATACGGCGCGCGCCCATGGGCTCGGGCTGATCGTCGACATCGTCCCCAACCACATGGCGGTGCCCGCACCGGAGCGGCTCAATCGACCGCTGTGGGAGGTGCTGAAGGACGGGCCTGCCTCGCCGTATGCGCGGTGGTTCGACATCGACTGGGGCCGCCACTGCGGCAAGGTGCTGCTGCCGGTCCTCGGCGGCCCGCTCGGCGAGGAGCTGGCCGCGCTGCGGGTGGCGGACGGGGCGCTGCGCTACCACGACCACGAGTTCCCGCTGCGGGCCGGCACCGAGGGGCTGCCGCTGCCCGAGCTGCTGGACCGGCAGTGGTACCGGCTCGGCTGGTGGCGGCTGGCCCGTACGGAGCTGAACTACCGGCGCTTCTTCACCATCTCCGAGCTGATCGCGGTGCGGGTGGAGGACCCCGAGGTCTTCGCGGCGACCCATGGGAAGCTGCTGGAGCTGGTGCGCGACGGGGTGATCGACGGGCTGCGGGTGGACCACCCGGACGGCCTCGCCGATCCGGAGGGGTATCTGCGGCGGCTGGACCGCGAGGTGCGGGCCGCGGCGGGCGGCGGCCGGTGGACCGTCGTGGAGAAGATCCTCGGCCGGGGCGAGCGGCTGCCCGCACACTGGCCGGTCGCAGGCACGACCGGCTATGACGCCCTGCACCACATCGACGGCCTGTTCGTCGACCCGGCCGGACTGGAGGAGCTGACCGCGCAATACCGCGGCTTCGCCGCGCCCCCCGAAGACCTGGGCGGTGACTGGCCGGCGACCGTGCGGCGCGCCGCGCGGCATGTGGTGACGCATGAGCTGGCCGCCGAGGTGGAGCGGCTGGTGCGCACCGCCGTGCGGATCTGCGCCGCCGAACCGCGGCCGCGCGACCACGCGCCCTGGGCGCTGCGCACGGCGATCCGCGAGCTGCTGGTGCGGCTGCCGGTCTACCGCCCGTACGTCTCCCCCGACACCCCGCCGACGCGGACGGACGCCGAGATGCTGATCCTGGCGGCGAGGGACGCGCGGGCGGCGTTCGCGGTGCGGGAGGAGGCGCGGGTGGTGTTCACGGTGCGGGACGCGGCGCTCGGCAGACTGGGCGACGGGCCGCACCACCGCGACTTCTGCGCGCGCTTCGCCCAGACCGCCGCCGCGCTGCGCGCCAAGTCGGTCGAGGACACCGCCTTCTACCGCTACGCCCCGCTGCTCTCGGCGGCAGAGGTCGGCGGCGACCCGGGGCAACCGGCGGTCTCCCCCGACCGGTTCCACGCCTTCGCCGCCCGGCTGCAGACCGACTGGCCCTCCACCGGCACGGTGCTGTCCACGCACGACACCAAGCGCAGCGCGGATGTGCGGGCGCGGCTCGCCGCGCTGACCGAGTGCCCGGACCGCTGGGGGCGGCTGCTGGAGGCAGTGGCAGTGGAAGTGCGGGAGACGGCGTCGCCGGGCACCGCGGCGGCGCCCGACCCCCATCTGGCGTGGACGGCCTGGCAGACGGCGGTGGGGCTCGGGTCGCCGGACGGCGGGCGTCTGGTTCCCGCGGTGCTCAAGGGAGTGCGGGAGGCGGGGCTGCGGACGACCTGGACCGAGCAGGACCCGGCGTACGAGGACGAGGTCGCCGCCTTTCTCAAGGCGGGCCCATGCGACCCCGACCATCCGGCGTGGGCGGCGCTGGGCGGCGCGCTGGACGCCCCGGCGCGCGCCAACGCGCTGGGCGCTGCGCTGCTGCAGCTGACCATGCCGGGCGTGCCGGACCTTTACANNGGCCCATCTGGACGCGGGGCGAGAGCCGGACGGACCGTCGGCCGAGAAGCTGCTGCTGACCGCGGCGGCCCTGCGGCTGCGGCGGCGCAACCCCCAGTGGTTCGGCCCGTCGGGCGGGTACACCCCGCTGGCCGCGGAGGGCCCGGCGGCGGCGCACTGTGTGGCCTTTCTGCGAACGGACGGCGAGGGCGGGGATGGCGATGG
>NZ_MUNE01000630.1:0-8454 GCF_002154605.1 Streptomyces milbemycinicus
GGTCGGGGTGGGTGGTGGCGGTGAAGGCGCCCCAGTGCGAGCTGTGCGGGCGGGGGGCGCCGGGCGCGAGGGAGGCGCTGTGCCCACCGTGGCCGCTGTACGGCGGGCTTTCCGTCCCCTTCTCGGCCGCGCTCTCGGCCGCGCTCTCGGTCACGCTCCCCTCACCCCGCCTCGCCGTCGACCGTCCCGAGGCTGAGCATCAGGCGGTTGGCCCAGCCGAAGAACGCCGCGCAGTGCACGAGGTCGACCAGGGCGAGCTCGGAGACCCCCAGCTCGCGCAGCGCCTGGACGTCGGCGTCGGCGGCCGTGGCCGGCACCGGGGCGAGCCCGGCGGCCAGCCGGACGATCAGCTTCCAGCGGCGGCCCAGGACGGCCGTGCTGCCGTACTTCAGGAGGCGGTCCAAGGGTTCCGGGTCGCCGTGCAACTGGGCGGCGCGCCGGGCGTGCACCGAGACGCAGTAGACGCAGCCGCTGTGCAGCGAGACCGCGGTGGCGGCCAACTCCCGCTCAGCCCGCGGCAGTCCGCCCTCGGCGGTGAAGGCGGCCAGATCGATCGCCGTCCGTACGGCCAGGATGCCGAGGTCGTGCCCCAGCGTGCGGAAGTACGGCGAGTCGGGGCGCTTGCCCGCCAGCGCGGTGCGGTGCGCCTCGGTCAGCTCCTCGCGGGCCAGCGGGCGTACGGCGGGGCGCCAGGTCAGCACGCCCGTCGTGAACTGGGGCCCGCCGGCCACCGTCGCGGACGGCGCGCCGGGGTCGGTGCCGGTGCCCGACTCGCCGGTGGCCAGCAGTTGCAGCCCGGCTGCCAGCTGCATCTGGTGGTGGGCGAAGGCGGCCGCCTGGGAGAGGGTGACGATCTGCTGATCCGTGAACCCGGCCACCCGCAGGGCGTCCAGGCGCGCCTCGGCGGGAGCGCGGGTGAGCCGCCGGGCGTGTGCGACGGCGGCGGCGGTCCGCGGGGGTGCGTAACCGTCCAGCGGGGCGCGGGCGACGATCCGGTCCGCCGGGCCCGGGTCCTGCGCCGCCTCGGTGAGCAGCGCCCGGTAGTGGGCCACCGCGGGGGCACGGCGGTGGTCGACGGCCACCGCCAGCGCGGTGGCGGCGCGTTCGGCGGCCGACACGCCGGTGCCCGGGGAACTGCGCGGATGGAAGAGCTCGTCGTACGCGCGCTGCTCCAGGCCGACGAGTTCGGGGCGCAGCCCGCGCAGCCGGGTCACCTCCGGGGCGCCGCCGGCGAAGTGGTCCAGCACGTCATGGCCGGCGGCGGTCGGGGTCGTGTGGGTGGTCGTGGTGGCGGACACGGCTGTACCTCTCATACCGGGTGGTGGGCCAGGGCGGGCATCGCGTCCAGCAGCGCGCGTGTGTGGTCGCTGACCGGGCGCTCCATGATCTGGTCCCGTTCCCCCACCTCGACGATCCGGCCCTGGTGCAGCACCGCGATCCGCGAGCACATGTGCCGCACGACGGTCAGGTCGTGGGACACGAACAGCATCGCCAGACCCCGGCTGCGGCGCAGTTCGGTGAGCAGGTTGAGCACTTGCGCCTGTACGGAGACGTCCAGCGCGGAGACCGGTTCGTCGGCGACCAGCAGCCGCGGCTCCAGCGCCAGCGCGCGGGCGATGCCGACACGCTGGCGCATCCCGCCGGAGAGCTCGTCCGGGTACGCGTCGGCCAGCGCGGGATCGAGGCCGACCTCGGTGAGGAGGGCGGCGACGCGCTCGCGGCGCTCGGTGCGGGAGAGGTCGGTGTGCAGGGCGAGCGGGGCGCCGATGGTGTGGCCGATGCGGCGGTCGGGGTTGAGCGAGCCGTACGGGTCCTGGAAGACCATCTGGATGGCGGGCGCCCGGCCGCGGCGGCGGGTGGGGCGGGTGATGTCTTCGCCGTCGAAGACGACACTGCCGTCGTCGGGGCGGCGCAGGCCCAGGAGCACGCGGGAGATGGTGCTCTTGCCGGAGCCGGACTCGCCCACCAGGCCGAAGGACTCGCCGGGGGCGATGTCGAAGCTGACGCCGTCCACGGCGCGGAGGGGGGCGCGGCCGATGCGGCCGGGGAAGGTGACGGTGAGGTCGCGCGCGCTAAGGAGGGGGGTGGTTTTCTCCCCGGCCCGCCCCTTCCCGATCCCGGGGGCTCCGCCTTCCGCGCCCCCGACGCCGTCGGCCGCTCCCGGGCTCCGCCCGAAGGGGGCCCGGGGCCCCGGCACGCCGGCCGCCGTGTCCTCCGGCCCGTCCGAGCGGGCCTCCCCTGCCGATGGGACGCGCAGGGTCGGGTCGGACAGGGCCTCTTCGTCCAGGGGGCCCATCAGGGACGCCACCGTTTCGGGAACCGTCGGCAGTCGGCTGCCGGGGGTGTCGTCCATACGGGGGACAGAGGCGACCAGGGCGCGGGCGTACGGGTGGCGGGCGGCGGTCAGGACCTCGGCGGCGCTGCCCTGTTCCACGACGCGGCCCCGGTACATGACCACGACGCGCGAGCACATCTGGCTCACGACCCCGAAGTCGTGCGTCACCAGCACCACCGCCATGCCCATCTCCCGCTGCAGCTCGGTGAGCAGCCGCAGGACCTGGGCCTGGACGGTGGCGTCCAGGGCGGTGGTCGGCTCGTCGGCGATGACCAGGTCGGGCTCGTTGACCAGCGCGGCGGCGATCATCACGCGCTGCCGCATACCGCCGGAGAACTGGTGCGGGTAGTCCTTCGCCCGCCGCCCGGCGCGGTCGATGCCGACGCGTTCGAGCAGTTCCACCGCGCGGGTGCGGGCGGCGGCCGGGGACACGTCGTGGTGCAGCCGGTACGCCTCGGCGATCTGGGCGCCGACCGGGCGGTACGGGTTGAGCGCGTCGAGCGCGTCCTGGAAGATCATCGAGATCCGGCGGCCGCGGATCCGGCGCAGCTCCCGCTCGCCGGCGCCGACCAGTTCCCGTCCGTCGAACCGGATGCTGCCGGTGATCCGCGCGCCCGGTCCGTGCAGGCCCAGGACGGCGAGTCCGGTGGCGCTCTTGCCGGAGCCGGACTCCCCCACCAAGCCGATGGTCTCGCCGGGGCCCACCTGCCAGGACACATCGCGTACGGCCCGGACCCCGGCGCCCGGGAAGGCGACGTTCAGGCCGGAGACCTCCAGCAGCGGGTTCACCAGTTCCGTCCTCTCAGTTCCGTCAGGTTCCGTTCAGTTCAGTTCAGCGGGTTCAGACCTGGATCAGGTCGCGTCGGGTGTGGGTGAGGAACTCATGGCCGTCCTCGGTGATCACCAGACTGTCCGAGTGCTGCAGCCCGCCGAAGCTGGGGATGCGCAGGTTCGGCTCGAAGGTGAGCGCCATACCGGGTTCGAGCACCAGGTCGTCGTGCGGGCCCAGGCTCGGCTGCTCATGCGGGCCGAGGCCCAGGCCGTGGCCGATGCGGCCGGGGAGGTAGTCGCCGTATCCGTGGCGCACATAGCTCTCGCGGGCCGCTTCGTACACCTCGGCGCAGCTCAGACCGGGCCGCAGATACGGCTGGACCTCCTCGCGGATGGCCAGCAGCGCTTCGAAGGCGCGCTGCCGCTCGGCGGGCAGCGCGCCGACGGCGACGCTGCGCTCGTTCTCGGCGTGCATGCCGTCGATAGCCGTCCAGATGACGGTCCACTGGATCTCGCCGTCGACCGGGCGGCGGGAGGTGGGCGGCGCGGAGTTCATCGGGACCCGGTCGCCGATCAGGGAGTACGACCACAGGGCGTTGAAGACGCCGCCTTCGAGGTTGCCGAAGTCCATGGCGAGCCGGTCGGGGTGGAGGCTGCTCCACACCTCCTGCATGGTGCGCATGGCCACCGAGGCGACCTCGACCTCGCTGCGCCGCGCGGCGACGGCCTCCAGCGCCGCGTCCATGCCCGCGTCCGCGATCTCGCTCGCGACGCGCAGCGACTCCAGCTCGGCGGCGTCCTTGACGTAGCGGGCGCGCATCAGCGCGTGTCCGGTGTCGGTGAAGGTGGCGCCGGGGAGGGTTTCGGCGAGCTTGCGCTGGTAGTTGTACGGCAGGAACTCGCCCTCGATGCCGATCCTGGCGTCGGTGAGCCCGCGCTCGGCCATCACCTCGGCGAGCACCTGCCACCAGTGGTCGGGGCCGATCTCCTTCGCCCAGCGCCCGTAGGGGCGGATGTCGGTGATGGCGGACACCTTGCGGGAGCTGTGGGCGCGCAGCGCGTGCAGCACGAAGACCGGCTCACCCTCGGCGGGCAGCACGACCAGCACCGGGTGGGAGTAGATCATCGGCGTGTAGCCGGAGAGGTAGAAGGTGTTCTGCGGCTTGACGACGACCATGGCGTCGGCGCCCTCGGCACGCAGATTGGCCTGGACGCGGGCCCAGCGGGCGCGGACGGTCGCGGTGTCGGGGGTCATGCGGTGGTGCTCCTCTTGGCTCGGTTCGCCGTCGCGGTGTTCTTCACGGTCCTGACCGGGCGGCGCCCCGGTCGGCGCCCGGCGAGCCGCTCGCCGAGCAGATTGGCGCCGATCACCAGCGCCACCAGGCACAGGCCCGGCAGCACGGCGACCCACCAGGCGCCCAGCAGCTGGCCCTGTCCTTCGGCCACCATCAGCCCCCAGTCGGCGGCGGGCGCCTGGGCGCCGAGGCCCAGATAGGTCAGGCCGGCCTCCATCAGCACGGCCCGGGACAGGTCGAGGGTGGCGGTCACCGCGACCAGCCCGCGCACACCGGGCAGCAGGTCGTACAGCAGCACCCGCCAGGTGGGCACTCCCTGGGTGAGGGATGCCTCGACGTACGGCATGGTGCGCAGGCTGAGCACGCGCGAGCGGACCAGCCTGAAGTAGGCGGGCCAGCCGGTGAGCGCGATCACCAGCACCAGCACGGCGGTGCTCTGCCCGCCGAAGGTCAGCACCAGCAGGGCCAGCAGCACCGACGGCAGGGCGAGTTGGATGTCGGCGAGGCGGGAGAGCACCTGGTCGGCCCAGCCGCGGGCGAAGCCGGACACCAGCCCGAGCAGGGTGCCGAAGGCCCCGCCGCACACCACGGCGACCACGCCGACCAGCAGCGGGGTGCGGGCGCCGTACAGCAGTCGGCTGAGCAGGTCGCGGCCGAGCTGGTCGGTGCCCAGCAGATACCCGTGCTCGCCGGGCGCGGCGTTGGTGTGCGCCAGGTCCTGGGCGAGGGGGTCGTGCGGGGCGAGCAGCGGCGCGCACACGGCCACCAGGGCGACGAGCGCGAGCAGCACGGCGCCGACCGCCCCGGCACCGCCGAGGCGCGGACGGCGGGTGCGGGGCGTGGGCCCGGTCTCCGGCGTTGTCTGCGGTGGCGGTGGCAGCAGTTTCATCGGGGTCCCCTTCCCTCGTGGCGGACCCTGGGGTCCAGCACGCCGTAGAGCAGGTCCACGATCAGGTTGACCAGGACGAAGGCGAGGATCAGGAACGTCAGGTCGGCGAGGACCAGCGGGTAGTCCTGGTTCTGCAGCGCGGTGACGGCGAGCTGGCCGACGCCGGGCCAGGAGAACACGCTCTCCACGATCACGGTGCCGCCCAGCAGCGCCCCCGCCTCCAGGCCGAGGACGGTGACGGTCGGCAGCAGCGAGCCGTACGCGGCGTGCCGCACCACCCGGGCGCGGCTCATGCCGAGCGCGGTGCCGGTACGGGAGTACGGGCGGGCGAGTTCGCCACGCAGGTTGTTGCGGAACACCCGGGCGAGCGGCGGGAGTACGCCACAGGCCAGGGTGGCCGCCGGCAGCACGATGCTGGTGGCGGTGGTGGCGCCGGAGGTGGGCAGCCAGTGCAGCCGCACCCCGAAGATCCACACCAGCAGGACGCCGATGTAGAAGCCGGGCACGGACTGGGCGAGGAACACCACCCACATGGGCCACTCGCGGCGCGCCCCGCCGCCCTCGCGCGACCCCGTCCACAGGCCGACGGCCAGGGCCAGAAGCGCGGCGGCGGCAAGCGCGACACCGGCCAGCAACACGGTGGCACCGAGCCGCTGGAGGACCACCTCGATGGCCGGCTGCTGGAAGGTCAGCGAGTCGGGGAAGTGGCCGCGCAGCGCGTCGCCGAAGAAGGAGAAGTACTGCTCGGCGAGCGGGCGGTCATAGCCGAGGGCGTGGCTGAGCTGCGCCACCTTCTCGGGCGGGGCGCCGATCGGGGCCATCATGACGGCCGGGTCACCGGAGGAGTGCAACACCAGGAAGACGGCGGACAGGGCGCCCCAGACCGCCAGCAGCGTCAGGGACAGGCGGCGGGTGAGGAAGCGGATCATCCCGCGGCCCCCTTCCAGGACATGTCGGCGGGGCGGACCCAGTCGTCGGGCCGGGCGCGCCAGTTCAGGCCCTCGGCGGTGGCGTAGACGCCGGGCTGCGGGAACAGGAAGAGCACCGGAGCCTGGTCGCGGGCGCGCCGCGCGGCCCGCGCGTACAGGGCGTCCCGCGCCGTGCGCCCTTCGGTGCGGCGGGCCTCGGCGACGGCGGCGGTGAACTCCTGGTCGTCCCAGTAGGCGTACGGGCTGTCGGAGACGAACAGGCCGTAGAGGCCACCGGCCGCGAGGGTCGGCCAGGCCTGGGTGATGTACTGCATGTCGGGCATCGCCTTCTCCTGCAGGTACTTCTGCATGTAGACGGTGAACGGCACGCTGTCGATCCGGACGCTCACGCCCGCCTCGCTCAGCTGCTGTGCCACCGCCTGGACGACCAGCTCACCCGCCACGTACTGGCCGCTGGGCACGCGGAGCGTCACCTTCAGCGGGTGGCCCTTGCCGTAGCCGGCCTCGCGCAGCAGCGCCCTGGCCCGGTCGGGGTCGTGGGGGTAGCCGGACAGGCCGTCGGTGTAGCCGGAGTAGTAGTCGGTGAGCAGCTGGCCGGGGCTGGGCCGGACGGTGTTCTTCAGCAGGCTGGCGGTGATGGCCCGCTTGTCCACCGCGTAGTTGACGGCCCGCCGCACCCGGACGTCCCGCATCGGGCCCTTGAGGGTGTTGAGCTTGATGAAGGCCATCCGAGTGGTGTCAAGACGCTGGATCCGCAGCGCCCGGTCGGCGCGCAGCCGGTCCAGGTCCTGGGGGTCGAGCCCGGCGACGGCGTCGAGTTCGCCGGAGAGCAGGCCGGAGACGCGGGCGGGCTCGGAGGGGGTGATCCGGTAGGTGACGCGTCGGATGGCGGGCTTGCGACCCCAGTAGTCGTCGCGGGCGCGCAGCTCGACGGTGCCGCCGGGGCTGTAGTCGGTGATCTCGTACGGGCCGGAGCCCATCGCCTGGGTGGCGGGCCGGTGGCGGGCGGCCCAGCGGGGGCTGAGCAGATACAGGAACGACAGCGCGCCGAGCAGGTCGGCGTCGGGGGTGGTGGTGAGGAGGTCGACGGTGTGCTGGTCGACCTTGCGCGCCGCCTTCAGACTGGGGAAGTTGGAGGTCATCCGCAGCGCGTTGGCGGCGTTGAGCAGCCGTTCGACGTTCCAGACCACCACGTCGGCGTCCAGCGGGCTGCCGTCGGCGAAGGCGGCCTTCCGGTGGAGGGTGAAACGCCAGCGGGTGGGTTCGACGCGCCGCCAGGAGGTGGCGGCGTCCGGGCCGATCGCGAGGTCGGGGCGGCGGGTGACCAGCGAGGAGTAGACGCTGGAGAGCACGGACAGATCGGTGCCCACCGAGGTGGTGTTCATCGGGTCGAGGGTGGTGACGGCCGCCGACAGGCCGATGGTGACCCGTGAGGCGTCGGCCCGGCCGCGCGGGGTGTCGCCGGGCAGGCAGCCGGCCAGGGCGGGGGTGAGCGCGAGCCCGGCGCCGAGGCCGAGGGCGCCGCGCCGGGTGAGGCGCCACGGGTGCGGTGCGGACAGGCCCGGGGTGGGCGGGGTCGGTGCTGGGGCGTTCATATCGCACCCTCCTGGTGTGCGAAGACCGCGCGGTCGCAGGCGCAGGGGTTGCCGAGGGCCACATAGAAGGCGAGGTCGGGCAGCACCGCGATCGAGGCGTACGTGGTCTCGGACCCGGACCCCTCGATCTGGTGGCGGCACAGCGAGTCCTGCGGGTAGCCGTCATGGTCGGCGAGGAGTTCGGCCAGCGCGCCGGGGGTCAGCCCGCGGGCGGCGGCCAGGGCCCGTCCCGCGGTGCGGGCGCGGTGGTACGAGGAGGAGTTCTCGTCCGGGCCGGGCGCGAGCGGGGCGGTGGCCGGGCACTCGTAGTGGTTGGTGAGCACATGGTGGTCCGCCTCGTCGCGCACGGTCACCCCGGTGGCGGTGGCCTCCAGCGCGAGCCGGCGCTCCGGGTCGGCGAGCGCGATGTTGAGTCCGCTGAGCCTGCGCTGGGCGCCCAGCAGCTCGGCGAACTCCCCGGCGGTGCGGGCCCGGCGCAGCAGGTCGTGGGAGTTGATGAGGATCCATCCGGTGGCCGAGGCGCGCCAGTCGACGTTCGTGCGCTCGCTCCACACGCCCGAGGTGGACATGGCCACCCCGGAGTCGTTGACGCCGCTGCCCGGCCACAGCACGCTGCCCGCGACGGTGACCTCGACCAGGC
>NZ_MUNE01000630.1:8525-8915 GCF_002154605.1 Streptomyces milbemycinicus
CGGCCACGAGCTGGCTGCACTCCTGGGGGACCCAGCGCAGCACCATGTGGGCGGGCAGGTTGAGGGCGAGGATGTCGTCGAGCGGGGCGTCGGCGCCCTCGGCGATGCCCAGCAGCTCGGCCCACTGCTCGGGGTCGGTGTGGCGTACGAAGTCGGCGTTGGCCTCGAGGCACTGGCGGTAGCGGCTGACGGACGCCTCGTCGGCACACAGCTCGGCGATGTCGCGGCGTACGGCGGCGATGTTGGCGGCGATCGCGTCCCGGGCGGCGCGCCCGTGCTGCCGGCCCTGTTCGGCGGGGTCGCCCGCCAGGTCGAGACAGGCGGGGTCGGCCGCGGTGGTGGCCGACCCCGGGGCCAGGCCCCACTCCTGCCAACGGCCGGGGTGGGCGG
>NZ_MUNE01000631.1 GCF_002154605.1 Streptomyces milbemycinicus
ATGGCCGCCGCGGCCATCGGAATGGCCCTGCTCGGCGAGCGTGTCCACGGCGGCCCTGCCGGGGTCGCGCTGGCCGGCCTGGGCGCCGTGGTGGCCGCGCGCGGCGTCGTGCTGCTCACCCGCGCCACGCATCCGGCACTCACCGCGCCACCGCTCCCGGAGCCGCGTACACCGGCGGAACCGCTCCTGGTCAGGGAACCGCTCGTGGTGGCGGAGCCGATCCTGGTCGCCGAGCCGATTCTGGCCCCCGACCCGTTCCTGGTCAGCGCGCCGGGACGGTGATCACGGCCGGCCTGGCCGGCCGTGATCACTCTCGCCTTGTCCGCCCTGCCGGCGGGCGGCCTTCTGGCGCCGACCGCGGTCGGGCTCTTGTCTGAATCTGACGGGTCGTCATATCTTCTCTTGGAAAGAGCGGGAGGAGACACGGGGTGGAACCGCACACCACACCCACGGCCGCACCGAAGGTGCGCGCCCGCGCGGTGACCCGCACCTTCGGACACTCGGGCAGGCAAGTGCACGCGCTCGGGCCACTCGATCTGGACGTCCAACACGGAGAGTTCTGCTGCGTCGTCGGCCCGTCCGGCTGCGGCAAGTCCACCTTTCTGCGCATCGTCGCCGGGCTCGTCCGCCCCAGCGGTGGCGAGGTCGAGCTGCGCGCGGGCCGGCGCCACCCGGCCGCGATGATCCCGCAGGACTACGGGATCTACGACTGGAAGACCGTCCTCGCCAACGTCCGCTTCGGCCTCGATGTGCAGCGCGTCCCGCGCAAAGCAGCCAACGCACGGGCCCGGGACTGGCTGGACCGGCTGGGCCTCGCCGACTTCGCCGATGCCTACCCGGCCGCGCTGTCCGGCGGTATGCGGCAGCGGGTGGCGATCGCCCGCGCGCTCGCCGTGGAGCCGGAGGTGCTGCTCATGGACGAACCGTTCGCCGCGCTCGATGCCCAGCTGCGCACCATCCTCCAGGACGAACTGCTCGCGGTGTGCCAGGCGACCCGTATCACCGCGCTGTTCGTCACCCACAGCCTGGAGGAGGCGATCGTCCTCGGGGACCGGGTGGTGGTGATGTCCGCCAGACCCGGCCGGGTGATCGCCGAACGCCGGCCGCCGTTCGAGCGCCCGCGCACCGGGCAGCTGCGCCGCTCCCCGGAGTTCGCCGCGTTGCAGTCCGAGCTGTGGGAACTGCTGCGCGGCGAGGTGCAGACGGGGGCCGGTGGCGCCGCGATGGCGCAGTCGGCGGGGAAGCGATCGTGAACGGCGAGGCCGCGCTCGGCGCGGACCGCGGCGCCCAGGCCGATGCGGCACCGGACGGGCCCGCCGAAACCGTGCTGGTGCGGCGCCCCGGGCCCCGGGAGCGCGACCCGGTCCGCGCCCACCGACGCCGTCTCGCCGTCGAGATCTCCCTGGCCGTCGCCGTGCCCACGGCGCTGATCCTGCTGTGGCAGCTCGCCGCCTACCGGCACTGGATCGACCCCCGTGTCTACCCCGCCCCCTCCACGATCGCGGCCGACGGCTGGCAGCGTGCCGCCGACGGCAAGCTGTGGCCGGACGTATGGGCCACGCTCCAGCGGGTGATCGCTGGCTATGCGGTCGGCACGGCCGCGGGCTATGCCGTCGGGCTGCTGATGGGCGCGGTGCGGATCGTCCGCGCGGCGCTTGAGCCCCTGCTCGACGCGCTGTACGTGGTGCCCAAGCTCGCGCTGCTGCCGGTGTTCCTCAATATGTTCGGCCTCGGCGAGGGCCCGCAGATCGCACTCGTCGCCACCACCGTCTTCTTCTTCGTCTGGATCTCCACGATGGCGGCCGTGATGGGCGTCGCCGAGGGGTACCGGGAGGCCGGTCAGGTCTTCGGCGCGGGCCCCTGGCAGATGTTCCGCCATGTGCTGCTGCCCGCCTCGCTGCCGCAGGTCCTGGTGGGCATGCGGGTCGCGGCCGGGGTGGCGGTCCTGGTGATCGTCGCCTCCGAGCAGATCGCCGCGGACAACGGGCTCGGCCATCTCATTTTCGACTCGCGGGCGCTGTTCCAGAACGACGTGATGTTCGTCGGCATCGTCTGCGTGGCCGTGCTCGGTGTGGTCTTCTCCGAACTCGTGCGCTTCGTCGGCCGCCGGCTCACCCCCTGGGCGCCCCGGGACCGTGGCCGCCCCCAGTCCTGACCCCGACTCCAGATCACACTCCTGATCCCCGATCTCATCTCGGCCTCACCGGAACCGGAAGGCAACACCCATGCCAGCACCCGGACCCTTCCTCACCCGCGCCCTGGCCACCGCCGTGACCCTGCTGGGCGTCCTCGGCCCCCTCACCGCCTGCGATGTGCAGACCTCCGACTCGGCGCACTCCGGCGCCGAGCGCAAGGCCCGGCCGATCGCGCCCGTCGCAGGCTGCGCCAAGGGCTGGACCGACCCCTCCGACCTGTCCGAGGACCGCGCGCCGGCCCGCTGTGAGCCCGGCGCTCCCGCGCCCAAGCCGCTCAAGAAGAAGACGAAGGTCGTCGTCTCCGCCAGCACCCTGAACGCCGAGTATCTGGCGCCGCTCCAGATCGCCCTGGCCAAGGGCGAGTTCGTCAAGGAGAACCTGGACGTCGAGGTGAAGCTGCTGCCCACCCCGGACGCGCTGCCGCTGCTGGCCAAGGGCGATATCGACGTCCAGTACGCGGCGCCGGAGGCGGGCGTGCTCAACGGCATCCGGCAGGGGTTCGACATCCGCTGGGTCGCCGGGAACTTCTCGCCCGCGCCCGGCTCCAAGAGCGGGTTCTGGGCCAGGCTGCGGCCCGGACAGACAGCGGACGAGGTCGGGCTCAAGGACCGCACCGTCGGCACGCTCATCGGCAAGGGCTCGGTCATCATGTATCCGATGGAGAAGGTGCTGGCCAAGCACCAGGCCGACGTGGACAGCGTCCGCTTCCAGCAGCTCGGCCCCGCCGAAGTCCTCACCGCGCTGAAGAACGGCGGCGTGGACGCGGCATGGCTGCTCGACCCGGTGTGGCGCGAGGTGGACGGCGACGCCGGCTACGCGTTCCTCGGTGGTCAGC
Source organism: Streptomyces milbemycinicus (assembly GCF_002154605.1). Lineage (GTDB taxonomy): Bacteria > Actinomycetota > Actinomycetes > Streptomycetales > Streptomycetaceae > Streptomyces > Streptomyces milbemycinicus. The sequence continues at coordinate 3,031 of NZ_MUNE01000631.1, forward strand.
CGCGGGGCGAACCGCTGGGCGGCCTTCTCTTCGGCCCCGATCTGCTGACGGGCGATCCGGACGCGGGAGTGGCGTTTCTGCGCGCCTACATCCGCACCGTGAACACCTACTTCGCCGGGGACTACAAGAAGGACAAGGCGTTTGTGAAGGAGCTCGGCCAAGCGCTCAAGACCGAGCCGGACACGCTGGCCGCCGTGCCGTCGCTGCGCATGGACTGGGAGATCCGCGACGGCACAGCGGACCGTCTGCAGAAGGCCTACGCCGCGGCCGGTGTGACCGAGGGCGACCCGCTTCCCGAGGACCGGGTCGTGGACCGCTCGTTCTACGCGGAGGCGGTCGGCCACAAGCCGTAAGTCATGAGGGCCGCTGAGGTCAGTCGAAGACGAACGGGCCCGGCGTCTGCTTGGCCAGCGCATTGCAGGTGATCACGACGGCCCCGATCGACATGCGCAGCGAGCCGCCGCCCAGATAGGAGTCCAGACTGTCGCCGGGCGCCACTGTGCCGACGAGCGTGACCTGGATCGGGAAGCCCGCCGGGATGGCCGGGCTGGATGTGTTGGTGAACTTGGTCGTCCCCGGGCCGCCGTTCTTCTCGAACAGCAGAGTGGCGGAGATGGTGTTCGCCGGGATCGCGACCGGGGCGGTCAGGTCCGGGGAGCCGGGCGTGATGGTGGCCCTGGTGCCGTTCTGGGCGGCGTGGAGGGTGAGCTCCACGGTGCCGAACGTACCGCAGTTGTACGGGGCCGTGGCGGTGTCCGGCGACACGGCGGAGGCCGTGGGCGCCAGGGCCACGGCCCCCGCGAGCAGCGCCGCGCAGGCGGCGGCGGTGGCCGTGGCGCGTAATCCGGGAGTGGTACGTCTCATCGCTCGTCCCGTCCGATCCATGTCCGCATCGCTGATGCCCGGTCAAAGGGTGGGGCTCATTGACGCGCAGGGATCTTCAGAAGGCAAGCGCCGTGCCGCTCCCGGCGGCCGGGTGTGAGCGGGTTGTGTTCCGGCGGGTCAGGAGGCCGTCTTACGGGCGACGCCCACCCAGAAGGAGACCTCCTCGTCGGTCACGTCGCCGGTGTCGGTCCCGGTGTCCGGGGCGGCGAGGTCGGGGTGCCAGCGGTGCGGCACCTCGATGCCCGGCTCGACCAGCTCAAGACCCGTGAAGAACCGTTCCACCTCGGCCTTGGTGCGGATTTTCCCCTGGATGCCACCACTGTGGTAGATCTGCACGGTCCGCTGGGTGGCCTCGGGGTCGAAGTCCGGTGTGATGTGGCTCAGCACCAGATACGAACCGGGGGCCAGCGGCTCGAGCAGGCGCTGCACGATCGCGTACGGGTCCCACTCGTCGGGGACGAAGTGCAGCAGCGCGCACAGGCTCAGGGCGACGGGCTGGGAAAGATCCAGCACCTCGGTGAGTTCCGGGGCGTTCAGGATGGTGTCCGGCTCGGCGACATTCGCGTCGACGTAGGCGGTGCGCCCCCGCGGGTCGCTGCCGAGCAGGGCCTGGGCGTGGGCGAGGACGATCGGGTCGTTGTCGGCGTAGACGATCCGGGCTTCCGGGGCGATCGACTGCGCGACCTCGTGGAGGTTGGGGCTGGTCGGAATGCCGGTGCCGATGTCGAGGAACTGGCGGATGCCGCGCTCGGCGGCCAGGTACCGGATCGCGCGGTGCATGAAGGCGCGGTTGGTGCGGGCGGCAATCATGACGCCCGGCCACATGGTGAGCACCTTGGCGGCGGCCTGGCGGTCGGCGACGTAGTTGTCCTTGCCGCCCAGGAAGTAGTCGTACATCCGGGCGCTGTGCGGCTTGCCCTGGTTGAGGGGGCTGCTGGGGGGCTCCGGTCCGCTTCCGGTCTGGGCTGCTACCCCTTGAGCGGTCACGTGTGATCTCCTCGTTTCAGGGCTTTTCAGGGCTGTTCGGCGCACGATCCTCGACCGCGCGTCCTGGCACAGGATCGTAAGCCGCCCGCCCACCCCGCGCCTTCACGGGGTGGGCATAACTGTCCTGGCGAAGCCCCAAGTTGTCCACGTCCGGTTCGGCTCAGTCGGGCAGCCCCCACGGCTTGGCGTCGCCCACGGCCGGCACATCGCGCGGGTCCAGGTCGGGGTCGGTGCCGCGCGGCACGACGACCGCCGTCCCGTCCCGGCCCAGCGGGATCTCGATACGGCCGGGCGCGGTCTGTCGGTACCTCAGCCGCCGTCCGCGCTCGTCCCGTACGTCGATGGCGCCTTCGATGCCGTGCGCCAGCACCAGCGGCGCGCCCGCCTCGCTGTGGACGCGCACCCACCGCGTCCGGCCGCCCGAGCGGTCCGCATCCACCAGGAAGGCGCCCTGGGTGCGCAGGGACTGCACGGAGGCGTCCGGCCAGCGCCGCGACAGGGAGGGGAAGACCCGTACGACGCCGCCGTGGCTCTGCACGGCCATGTCGAGGATCGACTGGGTCGCCGTCAGCGGGCTCTCCGTGCCCAGGTTCCCGCCCTCCACATACATGGTGTTCGGGGTCATCCAGGCGTTGTTGATGACGTTGCCGTCGGTGAAGAAGGTGAGGAAGTCCAGGGCTTCCTCGGGCCGTTCCATCCGCGATGTCATCGAGGAGGCGACGCCGTAGCTGTAACCCGCCCACAGACTCCGGTCCCTGACCCAGTGGTCGAAGGTCGTGCGCATGATGTCCCGGTCGCCCGCCCGGTCCCAGTCCAGCTCGCCCAGCGGATAGAGCCACAACAAATGGGAGAAGTGGCGGTGGGACTCGGTCAGCGGCTTGTCCGCACCGATCATGACCCCGGTCGCGTCGCGCGGATAGTCCACCAGCCGCCGGAGGATCTCGCGCCAGCGCGGGGCGCGCGGATGGTCCGTACGGAGGATGCGCAGACAGTCCAGCAGGGTGGCGCAGCCCCAGCGCAGCAGCGACAGGTCGTACGTGCAGTCCTCGGCGTCCGCCCACTCGGGCGACCGGGTCAGCGGCAGATGCAGTTTGCCGTCGCTGCCTGAGTTCAGGAAGTGGTCGTAGAAGTTCACCGCCTTGACGAGGATCGGGTAGAGGACGTCCCGCACGATCCGCACGTCCATGGTGTGGCGGTAGCTGAGCCAGACGTTGTGCATGGCCCAGATGAGATTGCCGTTGTTGTCGGTCTTGGTGGAGGTGCCGGGGATGCCCACGGTCTTCGCGCCGGGGCGCAGCATCCAGTCGGAGGGGTGGGCCAGGGCGTAGGTCTGGCCGTCCTGGTACTCCGGCGGCACCGAGAGCGGCAGATACTTCTCGAAGGTCTTGAAGGTGGAGGTGACCGAGTCGAGTTCGAGGTGGTTGGACCCCTGGATCAGCCAGGTGGCGATCTGGACGTTGAGATTCCACCACACCGCGGTCCAGCTGCCGCCGGTCTCCGGGTACCACGGCCCCCACTCGGACATCGAGGGTCCGCCCGCCCGGGTGGCGCACGCGGCCTTGTAGAGCTGGATCCAGTAGAAGTCCTGGAGCCGCTTGTCGGGTACGGACAGCAGGCTGCGCCGGTAGAAGCGGTGCCACCAGCCGCGGTGCTCGCGCACCAGCTCGTCCGGGTCGGCGGCCAGCGTACGGGCCACTTCGGCGACGGCCAGCTCGGTGGTGCCGGCCAAGTCCTCGGGGAAGCGGTAGACGATATGCGCGGCGAGCAGACGACCGGTGCCCACCCGCCGTTCGCGCCAGGCGGTGGCCCAGCCGCCGCCGGCGATCAGGGGCTGCTGGACATAGTGGGTGGCGCCCGTGGAACCGGTACGGGCGTCGGGGTTGCCCGTGTAGTCCGCGGGCTTGTCCTTCTGCCGGGGCGAGATGGCGGGCATCCAGGTGAACGACCACGCCGCGGTCTGCTCGCCCGCGCTCGGTTGGGTGGAGATCAGCAGCGCGGTACGGGAGTTGTGGACCAGCATGGAGAAGCGGACGCTGCCCCGCGTGGTGGTGACGGTGCCACGCAGCTCGGCGTCCCAGAGGTCGAGGGTCCAGTCGATATCGGTCACCTCACCGGCGAGCGTGAGGTCGAAGTGGCCGATGGGCAGCCGTGAGAAGCCGTACGGGGCGCGCCACTGCGGCCGTTGGTCCTGCACCTGGCTGTGGCTGACCATGACTTTCACCGAGTTGGCCGTGGCGCCCCGGTAGATCTGCACACCGAGCAGCCCGTTGCCGAGGAAGGGCCCGTCCTTCCAGTCGCCCGGCAGCCGCCGCCACCGCATGGCGGCTGCTCTCACCAGCCGCTCATGGGTGTTTCCCGCCCGGTCCGAGGCTCCTTGGGGCGCGGCCCATGCGGTGCCTGATCCGGTCAGCCAGCCTCCGGCGCCGACGGCGGCGGCCGTGCCGATCACACCTCGCCGAGAGATTCCGTTCCCCGTCCCTGAGGTCACGTACATGCCTCCCATACCTGGTTGTGAACTTCCGGGCATAGTGCAGGCTCGCGGGGCGGTAAGGAAGACCTCCGACCTATTGCAATTTGTGGAGGTGGTGAAGTCGCAGGTGAGGGGATACGGCGACGATGGGCCGTCGAAAGGTCCGATCAGACAGCCCTGTTGGAGGGGTGGGCCAGCGGCACGGGGAGGCCGTCCAGGAAGAGCGCCCCGGCGAGCACCGCGGCGCTGCCCCGGGGCGTGACGCCGAGTTCACCCAGCTCGGCGTCCAGTCTGGCCAGGGCGGCCGCGCCCGCGGCCGTCGCCGTGCCGCCCGCCTCCAGGACGCCGCGCGCCCCGTCCTGCACCCGTCGGAGCCCGGGCGGGCCCGCGTGGTACAGCGGCCCGGTGTCCTGGAGCGTGCTCATCACGGTGAGCAGCGCGTCGAGGCGGGCCTGCGCCTCCGTGGCCCCCGTACTCCGCGCCCGGGACAGGGCGTCCAGGGCGCGGCGTACATGCGGAAAACCGGCCCGCGCCTCGCCGCGCGCCCCCGCAGCGCCGTAGGTGGCGGAGACCTGCGAGCCCGGCGAGGGCCTGCGCGGGGCGCGCCGGTCCGGGTGGGCCGCGATCCGCTTGGCGGCGGCGGGCAGTTCACGGGGCGGGGCGTCGGGCTCCAGGGCGGCGGCCGCGACCAGCAGCCCCGTCACCCACAGTGCCCCGCGGTGCGGGCCCGCGGCAGGTCCCCCGCAGGCCCGGGACATCGTCCACTCGGCACCCCGGCCGATCGCGCCCAACTCCTCGCGGAGCGCCGGCGTCGGCCCGCCGGGGCGGCGGGCCGACGCCGCGATGGCCGCGAACGCGGGCGTCAGCGCCTTGGCCGACCAGCGCAGCGTCAGCAGATCCGCGCCGGTCGTCCGGGCCCGCAGATCGCGGGCATCGGCGAGGCCGGGCTTGGGCGTGAGCTCCGCCTGCGCGATCAGGGCGCGCACCGCCGCCTGCGCCAGAGCGTCGTCCATGGCATCCACGGACCGGGACGGTAGTCGGTGAACCTGTCGGGAAGGTGAGCCCTACCTGTGCGCGGGCTGTGCGGGGGCGGCCCCGGCCGGATGGGTGCTGTCGGTGCTGTCGGCGGGAGCGTTGAGATCGCGGTCGACCGTCTCCGGCGCCATCCGGGTGGCGATCAGGCTGACCGCGGCGACCAGCGACATATAGGCGGCCACCGGTATCCAGGACCCCGAGAAGGCGCTGACCAGCGCGGTGCAGATCAGTGGCGCGACCCCACCGCCGATCACGGAGGAGAACTCCCGGCCGAGGGTGACCCCGGCGTAGCGGTAGCGGTTTCCGAACAGCTCGGGGAAGTAGCTCATCTGCACCCCGACGGCCCCCTGGCAGGCCAGGACGAAGCCGATGACGACGGCCACGGTGATCGCGACCTTGGAGCCGGAGTTCAGCGCGACGAAGGTGGGGGTCGGCAGCAGCACCAGGGCGCCGACGATCAGGGAGTACACCGGGCGCCGCCCGAAGCGGTCCGAGAGCGTGCCGAAGCACACCGCCGCGACGCCGCCGCACAGCGCGCCCAGCAGCAGCACCTCAGGGACGAAGTCCTTGTCGACACCCACCGAGGACACCAGGTACGAGGCCATGAACACCTGGTAGGTGTACGACTGGGTGCTGATGCCGAAGTTCATGAAGAGCACCAGGAGCGTCGGCTTCCTGCCGTGCTTGAAGACCTCCTTCACCGGGGAGGCGGGCCGCTCATGCTGCTGCTTCAGCTCCTTGAAGACGGGGCTCTCGGTGAGCTTGCGCCGGAAGACCATGGCGACCACGGTGACCAGGAGGCTGCTGCCGAAGACGAGCCGCCAGCCCCAGCTCATCAGGGCGTCGTCGGACAGGCGCTGGGCGAGGATCCAGGCCACGGCCCCGAGGGCGGTGCCCAGCGCGGCGCCGGTCATCACGAGGGAGGCCAGTCTTCCGCGCCGCCCGGTGGCCGCCGTCTCGGTGAGCAGGGTGGCGCCTCCTGACTGTTCGGCGCCCGCGCCGAAGCCCTGGGCCATCCGGCAGAGCAGCAGCAGGATCGGGGCGAGCAGGCCCACTTGGCCGTACGTCGGCAGCAGACCGATCGCCAGCGTGGATCCGCCCATCAGCAGCAGCGTCGCGACCAGCACCCACTTGCGGCCGAGCCGGTCCCCG
>NZ_MUNE01000632.1 GCF_002154605.1 Streptomyces milbemycinicus
GACTTCCTGTCGCGCGAGGCCGCCCCCGCCGGGGTCACGGTGGTCGCCGCCCCCGCCCCGTACCACCGCGTCGCGGTGGAGTCCTGGGTCACGCTCGACCCGGACCTCGACCGGGCCGCGGTCCTGGCGAGGGCGGGCGACGCGGTGCGCACCTATCTGGATCCGCTGCGCGGCGGGGAGGACGGCGCGGGCTGGCCGTTCGGCGGCGCGCTGCGGCACACGGCTCTGGTACGGCGGCTCCTGGCGGTCGACGGGGTGCTGGCCGTCACCCGGCTCTCGCTCACCGTCGACGGAGTGCGCCGGCCGCCCTGCACCGACCACGCCCTCCCGCCCCACACCCTCGTCTGGCCGGAGCGCCCGCTGCTGATCCCGGTAGGTGACCCGTCATGACCTGCGCACCGCACCCCGCGACCTTCCGTCTCCTCGACACCTACGTCGGCTGGGACGAGTCGACCGAGCCTGGTGCCCGCGGCATCGTCGGCATCGTTGGTTTTGACGATCCGGCCGGCCTCCGGCTCGCCTACCGTGGCGACGCGCCGGAAGGCCCCACCAGAGGCAGCCTGCTGCCGTGGTTCCCCGACCCACGGCTCGCGCCGGGGTGTGGGCCGTGCGCCTGGTACCTGCTCGTCCCGGACGAGCGGCGGCTGCTGCGCCGCGACGTCTGCAGCGGCGCCTTCACACCCGTCTGGCCGCCCGGCTGCGACCCCGCCGCGCTGCGCGAGCCGGTCTCCGTCGCCGCCCGTGGCCACCGGCTGGCCGTGGTGGAGTCCGACCGGGTCCTGGTGTGGCGCCGCGAGGGTGGACAACTGGCCGGGGTGATCCGGGCCGAGCGGCCGCGGTGGGCCGCCCTGGCCCCTGACGACGAGGTTCTGGTGGCCTGTCAGGGCAGCACGAACCTCCGGCGGTACGACTCGACGGGCGGCTTCCGCGGTGTGCTCCGTACCGGCGCGCGCGGTGAGGTCATCGGGCTGCGCACCGGACCGGAGCGGACCGTGTGGCTGCTCACCGACGACGACGGGCGGATCAGGATCCACCGGGGCGGTCACCGCGGCCCCTTCCGACCCGTCACCGTGGACGAACTGGCCGCGGCCCTGCCGCCGTCCGCGCTCACCTCGGCCGGCGAGGACGGGTTCTGTCTGAGCGAGAAGGGCCCGGACGGCCCGCAGACCACCTGCTTCACCTGGCAGGGCCAGCCCCGGGACGCCGCGCCGCCGGCCACCGACGCGTATATGACCAGCGGGTCGTATGTCACCACCCTGATCGACAGCGGTATCTCGCGGTGCCGCTGGCATCGCGTACGTGTGGACGCCGATGTGCCCGCCGGGACGGCGGTCGCCGTCGACATCGTGGTGAGCGAGGACGGCCGGTACGAGGAGAGCGACTGGCAGCTGTCGGCTCCGGGCGCCACGGACTTCCTCGTCGACCAGCCGCCCGGCCGCTTTCTGCGGCTGCGGCTGCGACTGTCGGGCGACGGCGGTGCGACTCCGGTCGTCCGCCGGATCCGGCTGGACTTCCCCCGGGCCACCAGCGCCGATCTGCTGCCACCCGCCTTCCGCCAGGACCCCGCGGCCGACGACTTCACCGAGCGCTTCCTGTCGCTGTTCGACGCGACGCTCGCCCAGCTCGACCGGGTCATCGAGCGGTATCCGGCGCTCCTGGACCCGGCGGGCGTCCCGGACCGGGTGCTGCCCTGGCTGGCCGGGCTGCTGGGTCTGTCGTACGAGGCGGGCTGGGACGCCCCCACCCGGCGCGCGCTGCTGGCCGCGGCCCCGGAGCTGTACCGACGCCGGGGCACGCCGTGGGCGCTGCGGGAGGCGGTACGGATCGTGTTCGGGGCGGCCCCGGTCATCGACGAACTGGCGGCCGACCGCCGCTGGGCGCAGCTGCGCAAAGCCGGACAGGGACAGGGGCCGGAGCCGGAGCCACGAAGGGGCCAGGGGCTGGGCGCGGTGCGGCTGTTCGGCCGGTCGGCGAGCCGGTTCCGGATCGGCGGCTCGGCGCTGGGCGCGGCGCCGCTGCGCGCCTTCGGCGCACCGGACAGCGATCCGTACACCGCGCACGCACACCGGTTCCGGGTGCTTCTGCCCGCCGGATCGGCGGACCGGACGGCGCTGCTGCGGCTGGTGGAGCGGCAGGCGCCCGCGCACACGGTGGGGTCGGTGCGGACCGGCGGCGCGGGGTTCGTGGTCGGTTCGCGGTCCACGGTCGGCGTGGACACCGCGTTCGTCCCGCTGCCCGCGCCCGTACTGGGCGGCGCGCAGCCCGTGCGGCTGAACCGCGACGGGGTGCTCAGGCCGGGACCGGCCGGGTTGCGGCGAGGGGTGGGCGTCGGAGTCGTCTCCGCCGTCGGTGTGCATACGCGAGTGTCGTGAGAGGACGGGCGATGACGGAGACAGAGACATCGAGGACCGAAGAGTTCGACGCGCCACCGCTGCGCCGGCTGAGGTACTTCCACGGCCAGATGCTGGGCGCCCGGGACTTCCAGCGCGAACAGGAATACCATCGCGAGAAGTTGAGACTGCGCATGCGCTGTCTGCTCGGCTATGGCGTGGTGTGCGGTCTGCATGTGGAACCGGCGCCGCGGGACGAGGACGACTGCCCGCCGGACGCCGAGGCGCCTGCGGAGGGTGAAGCGGACCGCACCGAGCACACCCGGCGCAGGGCCAAGGTGAAGCTCACCCCCGGTCTGGCCGTGGACTGCGACGGCAACGAGGTCGTGGTGCGGGGCGGCTGCGTGATCGATCTGTGGAAGGCGCTGCCCCCCGACGAACGGGACACCGACACCGTCTGGGTCGGCATCGAGTACGCCGAGCGGCCCGTCGAGCCCACCCGCGCCGTCTACAACGACGCCTGCGCGGACACCTCCGACTGCGAGTTCGGCTGGACGGAGGAGTGCCACAAGGTACGGGTCACCGGCTGCGAGCCACCGGTGGACGAGCGCTGTGACACCTGCTGCTCGCCGTGCGAGCACAAGGTGCTGTGGCTGGCCAGGATCGACTGCGTGGACTGGTACGAACCGGTGCGCCGCGACCAGATCCATATGAACGTACGCCGTCCGTTCGGCCGCCATCTGCCCACGGTGATCACCGGTATCAACTGGATCCACGGACACACCTACACCATCGACGAGGCCAAGGCCCTCCTCGGCACCCAGGACCAGGACGGCGGGCTCGTCGTACGGTTCTCCGCCGACGTACGGTCCGACACGCTGCGGCCCGGCGTGGTGGAGCTCCAGGTGATCGAGGGCGGCAGCGGCCGCAACGCCTCCACCTGGTACATGGGCGGCGCATTCGCCGAACCGGACGCCGAATCCGACGGGTGCGACGAGTTCACCGAGGGCTTCCGCTATCGCCAGACCACGCGCGAGACGCTGCAGGACGGCGACCGCTTACTGATCACCGTCCGTGCCGCGTTCATCCTCGACCGCTGCTGCCGCCCGGTCGACGGCACCCATGTCGGCGGACGCGTACCGACCATCGACGCCGAGGCCACCCCGGCGGCGGCACACGGCGGCTGCCACCTCCCGCCCTCGGGCATCGGCCCCTGGACCTCCGGCACCGGGGCGGGCGGGGACGTGTTCGAGAGCTGGTTCTTTGTGAAGGAGCGCTGATCATGCGAACAGACTGCGGATGCGGCTGCGGTGGCGACGCCACCTCGACCTCCGCCTTCGTACGTCCTCGCTTCTTCGCAGGGCAACTGCTGACCGAGGACGACCTCAGCCTGCTGGTCGAGTACACGACGGCGAAGCGCAGACTGCACAACCGGTCCCTGTACGGGCCGGGAGTCATCTGCGGCCTCGGCGTCAGCTGCGACCCGTGCGGCGGCGGAACTGTGGCGGTCCACCCCGGACACGCGCTGGACTGCGCCGGAAACGACATCGTGGTGCCCTGCACCGAACGGGTCGACGTACGGGCTCTGGTGCGGGACCGGCGCATCAGCGCGCTCGGCGTGGACTGCGGGGAGGATTGCGACGACGATGGTGGGCGGCGCTACGGGCTGTATGTGCGCTACCAGGAGTCCCCCGTCGAGCCGGTGGCCCCGTACGCCACGGAGGAGCCCTGCCCCTCGCCGGGATGTGAGCCCTCCAGGATCCAGGAGGGGTTCCGTTTCGTCGTCGGCTGCGACGACGTCGAGGACCACCGCCACAACCCCGGCACCCGGCTGCTGGCGAGCATCGGCGACCTCGCGCGGGCCGACCGGGCCCGCATCCGCGACCGGCGGCTCGGCATGTACGTCGACGCCCTCCTCGTCGCGTCGCTCGGCACCGGCCGCACCTTCCGCTTCGACGCCGCCGACGCGCGGCGGTACGCCACCGCCTTCGCCTGGCTGCGCGCGAACGCGGGCGGGGAGGGCCCGCCGCCCCCGCCGACGGCCCGCGAGATGACCGAGCACGTACGCGCACTGGCCGCCGCCATCGCCCGGTTCGACACCTACGACCCGGCCGGGCGGGAACAGCTCGCGAAGGACTACCCGGACCTCGCCACCGCGCGGGAGGCCCGCGGCGTCCTGGGCACCGCGTGCGAACGGCTCAAGGGCGCCGACATGGAAGCGGTGTGGCCGGACCCGCTGCGCCGCACCATCGCCCACGCCGTCGTCACCGAGACCGCGGCCCGCGTCGTACCGGAGGGCGGCGACCCGGACGCGCCGCTGGAAGTGCGCATGCTGGCCCAGGGCACACCGCTCGGCCACGCGCTGCGGGTGGAGTTCCGCGCGGACATCGGCCTGATCCGGGAGTGGCTGCTCGGCCGGCTCGACCAGGCCGCCGACCTCGCCGACTGCGCGCTGCGCACGGAGGTCGCCGCCGTGGACGTACCGCCGCTGCTGCCGCCCCCGCCGCCGGACAGCACCGAGAAGGCGACCGTCGCCGAGGTGCAGCAGATCGCGGAGGCGGCCGCGGCACTGGGCACCGCGGTAAGCCGGTTCCTGACCGACGCCGCATGCGCCACCCTGAACCCGCCGTGCGGCGACAGCGCCGACACCGACGTCCTGCTCGCGCATCTGGAGCTGGACGGCTGCGATGTCGTACGGGTCTGCTCGGCCACCCGGGAACAGGTGCTGCCGGGCGGCTCGGCGTACGGCGAGTGGCTGCCCAAGCTCTACCGGCTGCGGGAGCTCGCCGAGCGCGTGTGCTGCGGGCCCCTCCCGGCGTACCAGAAGCCGACGCTCCCGTCGGAGGGCCCGGTGGCGCGCCCATACGCCGAGGGGCTGCTCGGCGACTGGCCGCGCACCGGGGACCTGGAGGAGATGCTGTCCCTGCTGCTGACCCCCGCACCCGGCGAGACGCCGCCCAAGGCGCTGCACGAACAGGTCTATACGACGCCCAGCGAAGTCACCGACAGCATGCAGGAACTGGCCCGGCTCCGGACGCAAGTCTCCGACCTCACCGCCGCCTTGGAGGGGCTGCGCACCCAGATGAGCAGCGCACAGACGCAGGTGACCCATCTGGCGGAGCAGCTGCCGGAACGGCTCGGGCCCCGCCTCGCGGACCTCGAAGGCGCACCGGACGAGGGAGCGGACCAGGCGCCGGACGAGGGAGCGGACCAGGCGCCGGACGAGGCAGCGGGCCGGGCGGAGGAGCCCGCCAAGCCCCCGCAGCCCCCGGCCAAGCGCGCCCGGGCGCCCCGTACCCGGAAGTCCGGTGAGACGCCATGACGGGCCCCCTGCGCCCCGCCTTCCACGAGGGTCAGGTGCTGGCCGCCGCGGACCTGACGGCCGCCGTGGAGCACGCCCGCGGCCAATCCGCCCGGCACGCCCGCCACCTGCACGAATGGGGCATCGTGGAAGGCCTCGGCCTGGCCACCGAGGCCCGTACCGACCCGCTGACCGGGGTCCGCCATGTCGAGGTGAGCGTCGCGGCGGGGATCGCCCTCGACGGGACCGGCCGCGAGGTGGTCGTCACCGAGCCGGCCGTGCTGCGCGAGAGCGACTTCGAGGAGGTCAACGGCGCGGACCAGCCGACCGACGAACCCTACCCGGTCTTCCTCACCGCCGCCGACCGGGAACCGGCCCAGCGCCCCGGGCCGGTCTCCTGCTCCGGGAGCGCCACGAAGACCCGCGTGGAGGAGTCGTACCAGATCCTCTTCGGGCGCCTGGGCGACGAGCGGCTGGTCGAGGAGCAGCAGCCGCCCGCGATCGGCGATCCGCCGGCCGATCCGCCCGTCCGCTGGCTGATCCTGCTGGGCTACGTCCGCTGGACCGACGGACACTTCAGCGGCGTCGAGACCACGGCGCGCGGGGTCGTGGTGCGCTTCGCGGGCGTGCGCGCGGACACCGTCGTCGCCCGGTCGGGTGCGCTGACCCTGCGGACGGCCCCGGCGGCCCAGGAGGGCAAGCCCGCGCTCGTACTGTCCGGCGGTGACCAGCCGAGCCTTGTCTTCGGCCTCTACCAGGGCGGTGGCGCGGTCGCTCCGCTGATGACCGTGGCCGCCAACGGCAACCTGGCGATCGCGGGCAGCTTCAGCGGCCGGATGCCGGCCGGCAGCACGCTGGTGGCCTCCGGGACGGCCACCGACGGGATGCTGCTGCCGCTGCCGTCCGGCGTCACCCCGGAACAGGTCGCCGACGGCCGCGTGGTGATCCATGTCCAACTGACCCCGCGCACCCCGCCCCTGGCGGACACGGCCCTGTACAGCCCGGTGGAGGCCACCGTGGACGGCGACCGGCGGGTCCGCTGCCGCATGCGCCTGTACGACCCCCTGGTGACCCCGGCCAAGGTCGTCGAGCAGCCCGGGGCGGTCGACTTCCTCGTTCTGGCGACGGTCGCGGCAACGAACGGCGGTGGCTGACGATGGCTCTTTCCGTGGTGTACGCGGTCGACACCGGCCATGTCGTGGGCGCGCTGGCCCTGACCGGGGCCGGTGCCCCGCCCGATGTGGCCGCACTGGTGGGACGCGCGCTGCCGCTGCGCGTCTCCCTGGGCACAGGCCGTATCGCGACCCTTCCGCTGAGCGCCAGGGACCTCGCCGTGGCGTCCGTGGACGATGAACCGGCAGCCCTCGCCGTGCCGTTGGACTTCGGGGTCGAGGTGACGTCCGACGGCAAACCCAAACCGGCGCTGGTGCGCCTCGCGTCGTGGACCGACGGCATCGCGCTGACCGAGGACGGGCTCACCGTCACCGTGAAGGTCGCCGTGGCCCGCCCCACCCCCGTCCTCGCCCTGGTCTCCGACGAGCAGGACACCCATGTGCTCGCCGGGGAGATCCCCGCCCAGCAGACCCAGGCGAAACTGCCGGTGACCCTCGTCAAGGGCAGTGTGCACGGGGTGCTGGTGCTCGCGACCGGCTGGGCGGGCCACCTGGAGAAGGCGGCGGTGACATGAGCGCGCCCACCGCGCCCACCGTGCCGTCCGCCGGCCCGTCCGCCGGCGAGACCGGCGACATCACGGTGCACCGGTGCACCG
>NZ_MUNE01000633.1 GCF_002154605.1 Streptomyces milbemycinicus
GTGGTGTGAGTGGAAAGCGCCGCTGACCTTCAGCGCAGTGGTCTTGCGTCCCATGGCGCGGAGGTTTTCGGCCGTAGCGTCTACGTCGTGGCGATCACCGCTGATGACCACGGACCCGGGCGCGTTCACGGCCGCGAGCGATACCCGTCCTTCGCATCGTGTGAGGTGTTCGTGGAGTTCGTCGGGGTCTGCTTGGAGGGTGGTCATGGCGCCGGTGGCGGGGAGAGATTGCATGAGGCGGGCGCGGGTGGTGACCAGGCGGGCCGCGTCGGGGAGGGTGAGGATCCCGGCAAGGTGGGCTGCGGTGATTTCCCCCAGAGAGTGACCCGCGTAGTAGTGGGGGGTGAGGCCGTAGTGTTCGGTGACCAGGCGGTGCAGGGCGATCTGGAGGGCGAACAGGGCGGGCTGGGCGTAGCGGGTCTGGTGGAGCAGCTGGGCGGTGTCGGTGTCCGGTTCGGCGAACATGACGTCCCGCAGGGGATGGTCGAGGTGCGGGTCGAGGTGTGCGCAGGCTTCGTCCATGGCTGCGGCGAACAGCGGGAAGGCGTGGTAGAGCTCGTGTCCCATACGGGGGCGTTGCGTGCCCTGTCCGGAGCACACGAACGCCAGCTTCCCCGCACCGCTCGCCACGCCCCGTACGAGCCCGGTGTGCTCCTCACCGGTCCCCAGAGCTCCCAGCTCTTCGAGGAAGGCTTCGCGGTCGGGGCCCAGGAGTACGGCACGGTGGCCGAAGGCGGTACGGCCGGAGGCCAGGGCGTACCCAACATCGGCCAAGTCGAGTTCCGGGGCGGAAGCGAGGTACTGGCGCAGCCGTCGCGCCTGCGCTTGCAGCGCGTCCTCGGACTTCGCGGACACAAGCCATGGTTCAAGCAGCGGTGTTGGTGCTGAGGTGACTTCACCGCTTGCCGGGGCTTCGGTCGGTGGTGCCTGCTCGAGGATCACGTGCGCGTTGGTGCCGCTGACGCCGAAGGATGACACCCCCGCGCGTCGGAGGTGGCCGGTGTCGGGCCAGGGCGTGGCCTCGGTCAGCAGCCGCACTCCGCCCGAGGACCAGTCCACATGCGGCGACGGCTCCTGGACGTGCAACGTCCGCGGCAACACCCCGTGCCGCATCGCCAGTACCATCTTGACGATCCCGCCCACCCCGGCCGCCGCCTGTGCGTGTCCGATGTTCGACTTCATCGAGCCGAGTAAAAGTGGCTGGTCCGCGGAGCGGTCCTGACCGTATGTCGCCAGAAGGGCCTGGGCTTCGATCGGGTCGCCCAGCGTCGTCCCCGTACCGTGCCCCTCCACTGCGTCAATGGCAGCTGGAGTCAGCTCGGCGTTGGCGAGGGCCTGGCGGATGACCCGTTGTTGTGAGAGGCCGTTGGGCGCGGTGAGCCCGTTGCTGGCGCCGTCCTGGTTGACCGCCGTTCCTCGTACCACGGCCAGGATGGGATGCCCGAGCCGCTGCGCGTCCGAGAGCCGTTCCACCAGCACCATGCCCGCACCCTCGCCCCACCCGGTGCCATCGGCTGTGGCGGAGAATGCCTTGCACCGACCGTCCGGGGACAGCCCACGCTGCCGGGAGAACTCGATGAAGGCCGCCGGGGTGGACATAACGGTGACCCCGCCGGCCAGGGCCATCGAGCATTCCCCTGACCGCAGTGCCTGGCAGGCCAGATGCAGGGCGACCAGCGATGACGAACATGCCGTGTCCACGGTGACCGCCGGCCCCTCCAGGCCGAAGGTGTAGGCGACGCGCCCGGAGGCAATACTGCCCGCGCTTCCATGAACGAGGTATCCCTCGAACCCCTCGGGGGCGATCGGGAAGCGTTGCGCGTAGTCGTGATAGGCCAGGCCGGCGAAGATCCCGGTTTGGGTGCCGCGTACCGCGGTGGGGTCGATGCCTGCTCGCTCGAACGCTTCCCAGGAGACCTCGAGAAGAATTCGCTGCTGAGGGTCCATGGCCAGGGCCTCGCGGGGGCTGATGCCGAAAAATTCGGCGTCGAATTCGCCCGCTTGGTGAATAAAACCCCCCTCCCTCGTGTACGACGTTCCGAACCGCTCGGGATCCGGGTCGTAGAGGTTGTCGAGGTCCCAGCCCCGATCGGTCGGGAATCCCGAGATCGCGTCCTGCTCGGTCACGAGCAGATCCCACAGCTGCTCCGGGGACTGTACGTCTCCCGGGTAGCGGCATGCCATGCCGACGATTGCGATGGGTCCGCCTGTTCCAACCGCTGTGAG
>NZ_MUNE01000634.1 GCF_002154605.1 Streptomyces milbemycinicus
GTGGTGTGAGTGGAAAGCGCCGCTGACCTTCAGCGGTGTGGTCTTGCGTCCCATGGCGCGGAGGTTTTCGGCCGTAGCGTCTACGTCGTGGCGATCACCGCTGATGACCACGGACCCGGGCGCGTTGACCGCCGCGAGCGACACCCGTCCCTCAAGCCCCGTGAGGTGTTCGTGGAGTTCGTCGGGGTCTGCTTGGAGGGTGGTCATGGCGCCGGTGGCGGGGAGAGATTGCATGAGGCGGGCGCGGGTGGTGACCAGGCGGGCCGCGTCGGGGAGGGTGAGGATCCCGGCAAGGTGGGCTGCGGTGATCTCTCCGAGGGAGTGACCCGCGTAATAGTGGGGGGTAAGGCCGTAGTGTTCGGTGACCAGGCGGTGCAGGGCGACCTGGAGGGCGAACAGCGCGGGCTGGGCGTAGCGGGTCTGGTGGAGCAGCTGGGCGGTGTCGGTGCCCGGCTCGGCGAACATGACATCCCGCAGGGGATGGTCGAGGTGTGGGTCGAGGTGTGCGCAGGCTTCGTCCATGGCTGCGGCGAACAGCGGGAAGGCGTGGTACAGCTCGTGTCCCATACGGGGGCGTTGCGTGCCCTGCCCGGAACACACAAACGCCAGCTTCCCCGCACCGCTCGCCACGCCCCGTACGAGCCCGGTGTGCTCCTCACCGGCCCCCAGAGCTCCCAGCTCTTCGAGGAAGGCTTCGCGGTCGGGGCCCAGGAGTACGGCACGGTGGTCGAAGGCGGTACGGCCGGAGGCCAGCGCATACCCGATATCAGCCAGGCCCACCTCGGGGTGAGCTGTCAGGTAGGTGCGCAGCTGTGCTGCCTGTGCTTGCAGTGCCTGTTCGGACTTGGCCGAGACCATCCACGGAGAGGAAGAAGGAGAGCCGGCGCCGGGTTCCCTGTCCTGTGTGGGTGGTGCCTGTTCGAGGATGATGTGGGCGTTGGTGCCACTGACCCCGAAGGACGATACCCCCGCACGCCGCGCACGCCCCGTCGCCGGCCACGGCACCGCCTCCGTCAGCAGCCGCACCCCGCCCGAGGACCAGTCCACATGCGGCGACGGCTCCTGCACATGCAACGTCCGCGGCAACACCCCATACCGCATCGCCATCACCATCTTGATAACACCCGCAACCCCCGCCGCGGCCTGCGCATGCCCGATATTCGACTTCACCGACCCCAACCAGACAGGTCGATCATCAGGGCGTTCCTGACCGTAGGTCGCCAGCAACGCCTGCGCCTCGATCGGATCCCCAAGAGTCGTTCCTGTGCCATGCCCCTCCACCGCGTCGATCTCCGGGACCGTCAGCCCTGCGGCAGCCAACGCCTGCCGGATCACCCGCTGCTGCGACGGACCATTCGGCGCCGTCAAACCATTCGACGCACCATCCTGATTCACCGCCGAACCCCGCACCACCGCCAACACCCGATGCCCCAACCGCCGCGCATCAGACAACCGCTCCACCAACAGGATGCCCACGCCCTCGCCCCAGCCGGTTCCGTCGGCGGTGGAGGAGAAGGCCCGGCACCGGCCGTCTGTGGAAAGTCCCCGCTGTCGCGCGAACTCGACGAAAGTGGTGGGGGTGGACATGACGGTGACCCCGCCGGCCAGGGCCATCGAGCATTCCCCTGACCGCAGTGCCTGGCTGGCCAGATGCAGGGCGACCAGGGACGACGAGCACGCCGTGTCCACGGTGACGGCGGGGCCCTCCAAGCCCAGGGTGTAGGCGATTCGGCCCGATGCGATGCTGCTCGAGCTGCCGGTGAGGACATAGCCCTCGACGGACTCCGGTGAACGCTCCAGGTGGATCGCGTAGTCCTGGGCATTGATGCCGGTGAAGACACCGACAGGACTGCCTTGCAGCGACCGTGGGTCGATATGCGCTCGCTCCAGGACCTCCCAGCTGGTCTCCAGCAAGAGCCGCTGCTGGGGGTCCATGGCCAGTGCCTCGCGGGGACTGATGTCGAAGAAGGCGGGGTCGAACTCGGCCGCGTCGTACAAGAAGCCGCCCTGCTGGGTGTAACAGGTGCCCTTGTGCGCGGGGTCAGGGTGGAAGATTCCCGTAAGGTCCCAGCCGCGGTTTGTCGGGAAGTCCGCGATCGCGTCGCGTTCCATGAGGATGAGATCCCAGAACTCCTCGGGCGTACTCACGCCGCCCGGGAACCGGCATGCCATGCCGATGATCGCGATGGAGTCGTCGGCCTTGGCGGCGGGACTGAATGCCACTGCGCTCGCTGGGCCGGATTCCTCACCCACCAATTCGGTTTGCAGATACTGGGCGAGCTTGGTCGGCGTCGGGTGATCGAAGATGAGGCTGGTGGGGAGGCGGAGTCCGGCAAGGGCGGTCAGCCGGTTGCGGGTCTCAACGGCGGCGAGGGAATCGAGTCCCAGTTCCTTGAAGGGCCGGTCGGAGGGCACCGCGTCGATGTCGCTGTGTCCGAGGACCGAGGCCACCTGCGCCCGTACGAGTTGGAGAAGCACCTCCTGTTGCTCGCCCGGGCTTCGGTCGGCCAGTTGCCGGTGCAGGGCCGTCTCGGAATCCTGATCCATCGCCTGCCGGGTACGTTGCGTCCGGGCTTCGGGAATGTCCTGGGTGAGCGGAACGGATTCGCCGCCGGGGCTCAGGTTGGCGGCGAAGGAGCCCCAGTCGATGTCGGCGATGATGTGGTGCGCTTGCCCCGGGCTGGCGATGGCCTGCGAAAGCGCGGTGAGCGCCGGTTCCGTGGGCAGGGGGAGCAGACCTCGGCGTGCCAGGTGCCCAGTGATTTCGGCGTTGGCCAGGCCGCCCTGCTCCCAGAGTCCCCAGGCGATTGAGGTGGCGGGGAGTCCTTGGGCGCGACGGTGCTGGGCCAGGGCGTCGAGGTAGGCGTTGGCGGCGGCGTAGTTGGCCTGCCCAGGGCTGCCGAAGGTGGCCGCCGTGGAGGAGATCAGGACAAAGGCATCGAGGTCCAGATGCCGAGTGAGGTTGTGCAGATGGTGGGCGGCGTGTGCCTTGGGGCCGAGAACGGTCGATAGGCGATCACGAGTCTGAGCGGCCAACGTGGCGTCGTCGAGGACACCTGCGGTGTGGATGATGGTG